>JBHHYV010000121.1:0-10352 GCA_046757685.1 Myxococcota bacterium | reverse complement strand
TGCGAGGTCGTCTCTCACCAGGCGGCGATCCCCTCGGGCCAGCGTGCGCTGGACGCTCCCCTGGCCACCCACGAGGCCAACGTGACGGGCACGCTGGTCCTGCTCGAGGGCGCGCGCCGGGCCGGTGTTCGTCGGCTCGTCTACGCCGCGTCCTCGTCGGCCTACGGCGACGCCGAGGTCCTGCCCAAGCGCGAGGACATGCCCGCGCGGTCGCTCTCTCCCTACGCGCTGCAGAAGTACGCGAGCGAGGTCTACTGCGCGCAGTACGCGGGGCTCTTCGGGCTCCAGACCGTGGCGCTTCGCTACTTCAACGTCTTCGGGCCCCGCCAGGACCCGCGCTCGGACTACGCCGCCGTCATCCCGCTCTTCGTCTCGGCGCTCGCCGAGGGTCGCCGTCCCACGATCTTTGGCGACGGACTCCAGTCGCGCGACTTCACCTTCGTCGAAGACGTCGTGGCCGCCAACCGCGCGGCCGCGGCCGCCCCGGCCGAGGCGGCGGGCCAGGTCTTCAACATCGGCTGCGGCGCTCGCTCGACCCTGCTCGAGCTGCTCGAGGTGATCGCGGAGGTGCTCGGGGTCGACGGGGTCGAGCCCGACTTCCAGCCCGTCCGGCCGGGCGATGTGCGCCACAGCCAGGCCGATGTCTCGCGCGCCCGCGAGGTCCTGGGCTGGAGCCCCCGGGTACCGCTTCGCGAGGGGATCGCGCGCACCGCGGAGTTCATGAAGCACGTCGTGCGGGGCGCGGCATGATCCGGCTGTCGCTCTGGCGGGCGCCGGTCGTCCTGGCCTACATGGCGGGGATCGTCTGGCTCTCGTCGCTCCCGGGATCGACGCTGGGCCGGCTGGGGCTGGAGGCATGGCTGGCCAACCTGGCCCACCTGCCGCTCTTCGCGGGCCTGGGCGCGCTCAGCCTGTGGGCGCTCGAGGGCCGCCTGTGGCTGCGTGCGGCGAGCGCCCTGGCCGTGGGCTTCCTCTTCGGGCTGAGCGACGAGTGGCACCAGACCTTCGTTCCCGGCCGGGTGTTCTCGGTCGGAGACCTGGCCTTCGACGCGCTCGGGCTCGCTCTCGGTGTGTGGAGCGCGCACTGGGTGCAACGCTCGAGGAGCATGAGCGACGCTCTGTCGAAGACCCCTGGGGTGAGGGAGCCGGCACGGTGAATATTGCGGTCATCGGGACGGGCTACGTAGGACTGGTCACGGGTGCGTGCTTCGCCGAGTTCGGCGTCTCGGTGACGTGCGTCGACAAGGACCGGGACAAGATCGAACGTCTGCTCGCAGGGGACCTTCCGATCTTCGAGCCGGGGCTCGGCGAGGTCGTCCGTCGCAACGTCGAGGCCGGAAGGCTCTCGTTCACGACCGATACCTCCCAGGCAGTCCGGAACTCCCTGGTGATCTTCATCGCGGTCCCGACCCCGCCCCAGCCCGATGGGAGCACCGACCTGTCGTACGTCGATGCGGTCGCGACGACCATCGGGACCCATCTCAACGGCTACAAGGTGGTGGTCACCAAGAGCACCGTACCGGTCAAGACCGCGGACCGGGTCGCGAGACGCATCGACGAGGCGCGCGCTGCCGCCGGCCTGGAGCGCTTCCGCTTCTCGGTGGCCTCGAATCCGGAGTTCCTGCGCGAGGGGAGTGCCGTCGAGGACTTCATGCGGCCCGACCGGGTGGTCATCGGCGCCGAGGACGACGAGGCGATCGCGATCCTGAAGGACCTCTTCAGCCCCCTCTACCTGATCGAGGTTCCCTTCGTGGTCACCAACGTGGCGACGGCCGAGATGATCAAGCACGCCTCGAACGCCTTCCTGGCCACCAAGATCACCTTCATCAACGAGATCGCCAATCTCTGCGAGGCGGTCGGCGCCGACGTGCACCACGTGGCGCGCTCGATGGGTCTCGACGGTCGCATCGGGCGCAAGTTCCTGCATCCCGGCCCCGGCTACGGCGGCTCGTGCTTTCCCAAGGACACGCGCGCCCTGGTCAACTTCTCGACCGAGTTCGGCGTTCCGCAGCGGATCGTCTCGGCGGTCGTCGAGGCCAACGACGCCCAGCGCGACCGGATGGTCGCGAAGGTCGAGGAGATGGTCTCCGGCCTCGAGGGCCGGTCGATCGCCGTCCTCGGGCTCTCCTACAAGCCGAACACCGACGACGTTCGCGACTCGCCCGCCCTCGACGTCATCGTGCGGCTGCAGGACCGCGGGGCGCGAATCCGCGCCTTCGATCCGCAGGCGATGGACAACGCGCGCGAGCGACTGAAGGACGTGGTGTTCGCCCGGGATCCCTACGCTGCGGCGGAGGGCTGCGACGCGCTCCTCCTGGCCACGGAGTGGAACGAGTTCCGCAAGCTCGACCTGGACCGGCTGCGCGAGGCGCTCGCCTCTCCGTGCATCGTGGATCTGCGCAACATCTACGCGCGCGACGAGATCGAGAGGGCCGGCTTCCGCTACGCCGGCGTGGGTCGATAGCCGCGAGCCGCCGAGCCCGGCGAGGGCAGGGGTCGGGCCGTCGAGCCGGGGGGCGCGTTCCCGGCCTGCGCATCGCCATCCTGGCGGGGGGCGCGGGCACCCGCTTCTGGCCGGCCAGCCGGCGTGCGCTCCCCAAGCCCTTCGTGTCGCTGCTCGGCAGCGGGACGCTGCTCGAGGGCACGCTCGAGCGCCTCTACCACGTGGCTCCCGCCGAGTCGATCGAGGTGCTGGTTCCGAGCCACCTGGCCGCGCTCGCGCGCAAGGCCCTGCGCTCCCATCCCGGCGTACGGCCGCTGCTCGAGCCGGAAGCGCGGGACACGGCCCCCGCGATCGCCTGGGCCGCGGCGCGCGCGCTGGGTCGGGAGCCCGACGCCCTGGTCGGGATCTTTCCGGCCGACCATCACGTGCCCCATACGGCACGCTTCGGCGCCTGCGTCCGGCGCGCGACGCGTGCGGCGGCCCGGCGCGACGCGATCGTGCTGATCGGCATCGAGTGCACGCGCCCGGACACCGCCTACGGCTATCTGCGACTGGATGCCGAGGCGGGAGCCGACGGCGCGTCCCGCGTGCGCCGCTTCGTCGAGAAGCCCGACCGCGCGCGCGCGCGCCGCTACCGGCGCTCCGGGCGCTACCTGTGGAACGCGGGCATGCTGGTCGCGCCGGCCGCGCGCCTGCTCGCCGAGATCCGAACCTGCGCGCCGCAGATCTGGCGCCGCCTGGGCGGCGTCCTGGAGCGCGCCGCTGCCGGCCGGCGGATCTCCCGCAGCGAGCTCTCCCGGGCCTGGCGAAGGGTCCCTCGCATCTCGTTCGACCACGCGGTGCTGGAGCACTCGCGGCGGGTGGTGGCCGTGCGCGGGACCTTCGGCTGGTCCGACCTGGGGAGCTGGGACGCGCTGGCCGCCCACCTGCCTCGGGTCTCGGCCAACCGGGTCCGTGGCGCCGCGCCCGTCGTCAGCCTCGACGCGCGGCAGAACCTGGTCTGGAATGCGACCGGGCGCCCCTGGGCGCTGCTGGGGGTCGAGGGGCTGGTCTGTGTCGAGACCGAGGAGGCCGTGCTGATCTGTCCCGCGGACCGGGCCCAGGAGGTTCGCAGCATCGTAGAAGATCTGACCCGCCGCGGCCGACGAGATCTGACGTAGCATGGACCCGATGAAGCCCCGCGCCGAATCCCTGCGGCGGATTCCGCTCTTCCACCGCCTGCCCGACCCGGTCCTGGCGGAGATCTGCGAGCTCCTGATCGAGCGCAAGTTCCCGAAGAACGCCACGATCTTCGAGGAGGGCGCCTCCGGCGAGTACATGTACCTGATCCAGTCGGGGCAGGTGAAGGTCACCAAGATGTCGGAGGACGGTCGCGAGAAGATCGTCGAGATGTTCGAGGACGGGGACTTCTTCGGCGAGATGGCCCTCATGGAGCGGGCACCGCGCTCGGCCGCCGTCAAGACGACGCGCCCGTCGGTCCTGCTGGCGCTCTCGCGCAGCGCCTTCCTGAGCCTGATGCGAGAGAACCCCGAGCTGCCGCTCGAGATCATCCGCGAGCTCTCGCACCGGCTTCGAGAGACGACCAGCGAGGTGAGGGCGCTGCTCTTCGAGCGGGTCGAGGAGCGGACGCGCGGCGTGCTGCGGCGGCTCGCGACGGTCGATCCCGACGCGCCTGGCAGGCGAATCACGCCTCCCATCACCCACCAGGAGCTCGCGGAGCGGGTCGGTACCAGCCGAGAGACCGTGACGCGGGTCTTGAAGGAGCTGCGCGAGTCCGGCTGGCTCGAGCAGGACGGCAAGCGCTATCGGGTCCTCGAAGGCGGCCCGGAGGCGGCCGGGGACGTGGGCAGCGCCGCGAAGGGCACGTAACCTGTGATCGAGCCGGGGACTCCGTGCAGTGGACCTGCCGGGCCGGGCGCCGGGCGCCGGTCGCTGGAGCCCGTAGCGAGAACTCGAAGCAGCTCGTAGCGCAACTCGTAGCGAATGGGAGCCGAACGGATGCGAACTCTGGGAATCATCGCCCTGGTCATTCTGGCGGTGGCGTGTCAGTCCCCCGAGGAGCAGGTCCAGGAGCACTGGACCCGAGCCCAGGCCTACCTCGACGAGCACAAGCTCGAAGAGGCCAAGATCGAGCTCCTGAACATCCTGCAGCTCGACCCGAACGACTCGAAGGCCCACTACCAGCTGGGCGAGACGCTGTGGGAGCTCAAGGACTTCCCGGAGGCCCGCTGGCAGTACCGCGAGGCCGTCCGGACCGACCCCGAGAACATCGAGAAGCGGGTCAAGGTCGCCCAGATCGAGGTCGTCTTCGGGCGTACCGATGAAGCGCTCAAGCAGGCCGAGAAGGTCCTGCAGCGCGATCCGAAGAACGTCGAGGCGCACCTGATCCACGGCACCCTCGAGTTCACGAAGGGCCATCCCGAGGAGCTGCTCGAAGACGTCCAGCAGGTTCTCGCGGTCGACCCGAAGAACGTCGCCGCACTTCGCCTCAAGGCCCGCGCGTTCGAGATCCAGCAGAAGCCCGAGGAGACCGACGCGGCCTACCACGAGCTGATCGCGGCCGAGGACAGCTCGCTCAACCGCCGCATGTACGCGGTCTTCCTGGGGGCCCAGGGACGGAACGACGAGGCGCTCGAGAACTACCAGCGCGCCGTCGAGGTCTCGGACGAGCCCGAACACAAGACCACGGCCCGCCTGGCGCTCGCCAACTTCTACCTGAACCAGGGCGACATCGACAAGACCGAGGAGGAGCTGCTGGCGGCGCGCGACGAGAATCCCAAGAGCGGCCCACTGCTGCTGCAGCTGGCTCGCTTCTACGCGGCCCAGGACAAGCTCGACCAGGCTCGGTCGATGCTCGAGCTGCGCGTGCAGCAGGAGCCGGACTCGGCGGAGCCGCTGATGATCCTGGCGGACTTCGAGGCCCAGACCGGGAAGCCGGAGGAGGCGCTGAAGACCGTCGAGAAGGCGCTCGAGGTCGATCCCAAGAACGAGCTCGCGCGTCTGCGCAAGGCGGAGTACCTGATGGACCGCTCGGCCAGCGATCCCACGCTGGCCAAAGAGGCGCGGGCGCTCCTGGCCAGCGTTCTCGAGGACAATCCCAACAGCGTCCGGGGGCTGTTCACCCAGGCGAAGTTCCTGCTGCTGGATGGGCGGGCCGAGGATGCGATCCCCAAGCTGCAGCGCGTGGTCGAGGAGCAGCCGAGCACCAACGCCTACCTGCTCCTGGGGCAGGCCTACCTGAACCTGCGGCAGTTCGAGCTGGCGCGCAGCGAGCTCCTGCGGGCGGTCCAGCTCGACGCCAACAACGTCGCCGCCCGGGCCCGGCTGGCGGCCCTCTACCTGCAGATGGGAGAGCGGGAGCTGGCCAGCCAGGAGGCTCGGCAGGCCCTGGCCCGAACGCCCGACGATCCGCGGCTCCAGCTCGTGCTCGCCGAGTCCCTGGAGGGCCAGGGCCGCATGAAGGATGCGGTCGCCGTGCTCAAGTCGATCCGCTACGAGGGCAAGCGCGGCGTGCCGATCCTCAAGCTGCAGGCGGCCCGGCTGCTGCGGACCGCGGGCGCCTACCAGGACGCCCACCAGCTGCTCGACGAGCTCGACGCCGCCCGGCCGGGAGACCCGAAGATCGTCGTCGAGCAAGCGCTGATCGATCTCTTCGCCCAGGACCTGGACGCCGCGCTCGAGCGGCTCGACCGGGCCATCCAGGTGAACCCGGACGAGGCGCGCCTGTACGAGATGCGCGGGCGGGTGCGCATGGGCATCACGCAGGGCGGCAAGATGCTCTACCCCGACGAGGCCGAGGCGGACCTGAAGCGGGCGATCGAGCTGGACCCCGACCGCGCCGAGGCGTCGATGCAGCTGGCCCAGCTCTACACGGAGACGGGACGCCTGAAGGATGCGGTCGCGAGCTACGAGTCCGCCGCCAAGCTCGAGCCCGGCAATGCCGGTCTCTGGGTGGTGCTGGGGGCCCTCTACGAGCAGAGTGGACGCTTCGAGGACGCGATGCGCGCCTACCGGAGCTCGACCCGGATCGATCCGCACAACGCGATCGCCCTCAACAACCTGGCGTGGCTGCTGGTCGAGCACGGGGACGGCAGCGACGAGACGATGGACCGCGCGCTGACCATGGCGCAGGACGCCAAGGAGCGCATGCCCCAGAACCCCTCGGTGGCCGATACGCTCGGCTGGGTGCTCCTGAAGAAGAAGGTGCCCAACGCCGCCATCTCGCTCTTCAAGGAGGCGATCGAGGGCTACCCCAAGGCCGATCCGACCCGCTCCCTGGTGCGTCTGCACCTGGCCCAGGCGTACTCGAGCAACGGCGAGCCGGAGCGGGCCATCGAGCAGCTGAAGAAGGCGCTGGCCGAGCACGAGACCTTCCCGGACCGCAGCAAGGCGGAGTCGCTGCTGAAGCGCCTGGAGACCAGCTAGCCACCCGCCTCCGGGTCCCCTCAAGCCGTCTCGGCGCCCGGCCGATCCGGATGCCAGACACAGAGGGGACTGCCATGCCTGCGCTCCGAACACTGCTGTGCGCTCTCGCGACGCTATCGCTGCCCCTGGGAGCCCTCGCCCGGAGCTCGGGGGTCCAGGGGGTCGCCCCCTCGGGCGAGAAGGGTCAGCTGCACGTGGTCGCCCCGGGGGACACCCTGTGGGGGATCACCGAACGCTACCTGGGGACTCCGTGGATCTGGCCCTCGATCTGGAAGGAGAACGCCACGATTCCCGATCCCAACCGCATCTACCCGGGGGACCTGATCTGGATCACGAACAGCGGGATGCGCAAGGTCTCTCGCGAGGAGGCAGAGGCCCTGACCCGGCCGCCCGAGCAGGCTCCGGCGGCCCCCGTCGAGCCCCTGGAGCCCGACGAGCCGACGGTCCCGGGGGATCCCTTCGCCACGCTGGACGGCGGCCAGGCGCGCCCGGAGCACGCGCTCCGCTATCCGGGGCTGGAGGCCGCTCCCTTCGTGAGCTCGGATGAGCTCGCGGCGCTCGGATCGGTGCTGGGGACCCACGCCGACCACCACTGGATCTCACAGAGCCAGCGGATGATCGTCAGCCTCGGCGAGGGTCGCGCGCAGGTTGGGGACCGGCTGGTCGTGTTCCGCGAACGGCGGGGAATCTGGCACCCCCAGACCCGCAAACGGGTCGGGTCCTACGTCGAGATCGTCGGCCGCGCGGAGATCACCGAGGTGCACGACGAGACGTCCTATGCGCAGGTGATCTGGGCGACCTCGGAGATCGAGCCCGGAGATCGCCTGATGCCGGCCGAGGAGACCGACGAGGAGATCGTGCCGACCCTGAGCCCGGCCTCGGTCGAGGGGGTCATCCTGGCCCTCCGCCCGAATCACTTCTACGGAGGCGCGGGCGAGCTGGTGATGCTGGACCGGGGGATCCAGGACGGCCTGGCCCGAGGGTCGGAGTTCGTGGTCTACCGCAGCGGCGAGCTTCGTCGCGATCCCCTCGAGGGTCGCTCACTCCAGACGCCCGACGATGTGCTGGGCCGGGCGCTCGTCGTAAAGCTCACCGCTCGCTCGGCCGTGGCGCTGCTCACCCAGGCCCACAGCGAGATCCACCCGGGCGACCGCTACCGATCGCCCTGAGACAGGGACGCGGCAGCCCAAGGGACAAGGGCCCGGTGGGTCTCCCCACCGGGCCCTCTTTGCGCTTCTGGAGGGATTGCTCGGCTTTCCGCCTAGTGCGAGAACGCTGCCGGGCGGAAATCCTCTTCGAAAACGAAATCTGCGGGCTCGTCCGACGAGTCGAACGGGACCCTGGCCTCACCCACTGAAACTCCCAGGAAGACGAACTCGGGCAGCGTCGCAAACCCCGCCCAGCTCAGTCGTTCGAGCAGCTGCTGTTCGTCCTCGGTCTCGCCGGCCAGCCCCGAGAGCACTTGCGGCTCCACCGCGTAGGCCAGCCGGAAGGCCTGGCGCACGACCGGGGACTCGAGCACCGCGGAAGGGGTGGTCGCCCCTTCGACCGGCACGGGGCCCACGGCGAGCTCGAGGATCGTCATCGCGTCCACCGGGGCTGCAGCTCCCAGCCACAGGCAGGCCGCGCACACGCAGACCGTGATCCGGGGTGCTGCGCGCAGGCGGAGCGGTCTCTCTGGGGTGTCACCGCTCACTGACCTCTTCCAGCATCCGGGTCGCCTGGGGGACCTCGTCGATGAGCTGTTCCATGACCACATCGGTAGAGTATCTCGCCCGGGGGAAAGGTGTCAAACAATTTCTTGCGAGTTGAATCACTTTTCTTCTTCTATTTCAGAGGAGTATGAGTGACATTAAAAGTGACTTAAACGCGCACCCATCCCCTGCGCGGGCCGGACCCGGAACGCACGGGACCCGTCGCGGCGCGGAACGTGCGAGTCCAGGCAAACCGGCAAGGGCCATGCGCTCGCGGTGGACTCCGCGCGATCCAGAGGCGTGTCTGCGGTTTGTTCGCTCCTCATGCCCCCGGCCACGGGATCCGTCATCCCTGTCGGGTCGCACGGGACCCGCCGCCGGGGGTTAGCCCAGGTTCTTTCTCCACAGAGGGAGTGGAGCGGGCCCCAGAAAGGTGGCGTTCCGCCTGCACTTGGCCTCGCTGCGGAGCCCAGCGGGGCCAGGGCGAATCTGCAACCCTCTGCCCGCGATGGCGCGAGAGCTACCGAAAACCTACGACCCCTCGGCCTTTCACGAGTCGGTCTCTCGCCGCTGGCGAGAGTCGGGGGCCTTCCGCGCCCCGGTGCCGGCGACGGCGGACGACCCGGATCGGCCCCGCTTCGCAATCATGATGCCGCTCCCCAATGTGACGGGCGCGTTGCACATGGGTCACGCCATGAACAACGTCATGCAGGACCTGCTCGTCCGCTGGCACCGGATGCGGGGTGACGCGACGCTCTGGCAGCCGGGCACCGATCACGCCGGGATCGCGACCCAGGCCGTGATCGAGAAGCGGCTCTTCGAGCTGGAGGGCAAGACCCGGCACGACATCGGTCGCGAGGCCCTGGTCGAGCGGATCTGGCGCTGGAAGGACGAGTACCAGGCGCGGATCGTCGAGCAACAGCAGCAGATGGGCTGCTCGTGCGACTGGGAGCGGCAGCGCTTTACGATGGATGCGGTCTGCACGGCTGCGGTTCGCGAGGCCTTCTTCCGCCTGTTTCGAGACGGCCTGATCTACCGCGGGGATCGGCTGGTGAACTGGGACTGCCAGCTCGGCACGGCGGTCGCCGACGACGAGGTCTACCACGAGACCGTCCAGGGGCACTTCTGGCACCTGCGCTACCCCGTGATCGACCCCCAGCCCGGGGAGCCTCGCTACGTCGTGGTCGCCACCACGCGGCCCGAGACGATGCTCGGCGACACCGCCGTGGCCTGTCACCCCGATCCCGGCGCGGCTCTGCGGGAGCGCATCGAGGAGCAGCGCCAGCGCCTTGCCAGGGCCGGTGCGCGCGACCGCGAGGCGCTGCAGGCCGAGCTCGCACGGCTCGAGCGCCGGCGCGACCAGGACCTGGCGGGCCTGGAGCAGCTGGTCCGCATGGCGCACGACGGTCGCCGCCTGCGCCTGCCCCTGCTCGACCGCGAGCTTCCGTTGATCGCCGACCCCTGGGCCAAGCCGGAGCTCGGATCGGGCTGCGTCAAGATCACTCCCGCGCACGACCCCAACGACTACGCCGTCTGGCAGCGTCACTCCGACGAGATCGCGATCGTGAACATCCTGGAGCCGGATGGCCGGCTCAACCCGGCGGCGGGTCCCTACGCGGGGTTGGATCGCGTGGCTGCGCGTGAGCGGGTGGTCGCCGATCTCGAGTCCCTGGGCCTGGTCGAGGCGGTCGAGGAGCGCGAGGTCGAGGTCGGCCACTCCGACCGCTCCCACACTCCGATCGAGCCCTACCTGTCGAGCCAGTGGTTCGTGCGCATGGCCGACGTCCCGC
>JBHHYV010000120.1:0-10365 GCA_046757685.1 Myxococcota bacterium | reverse complement strand
CCACGATCCCTGCGTGCTGCCGCGAGCCGTCCCGATGGTCGAAGCGATGGTTGCGCTGGTGCTCTGCGACCACTGGCTGCGGCAGCGCGCAATCGCTTCCTAGGACCTTCAGCGGGATCGCGCTCCAACCGATGCAGGGGCGACGATGTACCTGGATGCGCTCGCGATCGGGATTCTCGCGTTCTTCGTGCTGACGGGTGCCTCGGCCGGATCGCTCGCCACCTCGCTGCGCTTCCTGTCCCTGATCGGAGCCTACGCGCTCTCGCTGGCTCTCGCCGGTCCGCTGGCAGGGGTCCTCGGGGATCGGCTCGCGGCTCCGGAGCTCTTCCGCGTTCCGTTGGCGGGAGCCGTGGTCTTCGTTCTGGCGTCGCTGGTGCTCTCCGGCGCGGCGCGCCTGGCGATCCGCCTCGAACGCCGCTGGCGCGGAGAGCTGGAGCGGGGTGCCCTGGATCGGCTGGGCGGCGCGCTGGTGGGAGCGATGCGCGGGGCGCTGATCGTCCTGCTCGTGGGCGTGCTCGGTCAGTGGGTCGAGGCGCTCCGGGTCACCGGCCAGCTCGAGGGCCTTCCCGACGGGGGCAGATCATCCCTGGTCCAGCTGACTCGCGGGGTCGTCGAGCGGGGCTCGCGCGCCGCGCTCGGGGAGGAGGGGCTCGGCGATCGGCTGACGGTCCGGCTGCTCTCGAACCCGGCCGAGGTTGCCGCCAAGGTCCAGGCGCTCACGCACAATCCGCGCATCGAGGCGCTCCAGCGCGATCGCCTCTTTTGGAGCTACGTCTCGGCCGGTGCCTACGACGCGGCGCTGAACCAGGCGAGCTTCCTGGGAATCACCTACGACTCGAGCATGCGCAGCGACCTGGCCAGCCTGGGCATGATCTCGCCGGAGGCGGCTGCCGATCCCTCCCGCTTTCGGAGCGCGGCGCGCGAGGTCCTCGCCCAGGTGGGTCCCCGGCTGAAGCGGGTTCGCGAGGACCCGGCGCTGCAGGATCTGGCCCGCGATCCCGACGTCCGCCGCGCGCTCGAGGACGGGGACACCCTGAGCCTGGTCCGGAACCGCGAGCTGCAGGCGCTCGTCTCGCGCGCGATGGCCTCCGACTCCTGAGCCGGCCTCCCCCGGCTCAGTCGGCCGCGGACGCCCGGGCGAAGTCGAGGAAGATCGGCGAGGACCAGGCCCGCTCCTCGGTGGAGTCCAGGCAGTCGTCGCTCGCGTCGGTGGAGACGCCGCAGAGGTGGACCGCCGTGCAGCGGCCCTGCGCGTCGTAGCTGCAGCGCAGCGGGTTGGCGTGGATGGCGAGGCTCGGGGCCTCGATGGCGCGCACGTAGTAGACGGAGTCTCGGGCGCCCGCCGCGAAGTCCGGGTCCCGAAAGGTGACCTCGCAGCCGGATGAGTCGGCGGGACACGGAAGGACCTTCCAGGGATCCTCGACGAGCGATGCGATCGGCTCGTCGGGACGTGTCTGCGGGCGGATGCGGACGACCTCGATACGCGTGATCGGGCGTCGCGTGTCGCTCGGCCGGTAGCACTCGCCCCTGCAGAGGGTCTGCAGCCGCTCGGTGCCCAGCGCCGATCGCACGTCGTCGTCGCATCCCGGGAGCTGCTCGAAGGAGCCCACGGCGCGCACCCGGAAGCGGGGCTCGCTCGCCGTTCGAACGCTCGACCCCATGGGCCGGGCGACCCCGTCCCCCCCCTCCAGGTCGAACCACAGCAGGATGCGCGGGCCACTGGTCGCGTAGACGTTCTTGCGCTCGAGGGCATCCCAGATTGCGCCGCGGCTGCGACCCGCCGCGTGCGCGGCGACCAGGCCGCCGGTCAGGAAGAAGCTCGCGCCGCGCTCCGCCTCGAAGAGCTGCAGCACCCCGAGGCCCGATCCGAGGGGATCCAGGGGCACGGAGCGGCTGGCGGGAGGCGTGCTTCGGCCCCTCAGCCCGATTCCGGGCGCGCGCTGCCCGGGACGCCGGCCCATGCCCTCGGTCATGATGCCGCGCCCGAACTCCTTGTAGCCGGGACCCGGACGAGCGGTGTGAAGGTCGCTCGAGGCGATCATGCCGAAGCGAAGACCTCGAGGTGCGCGTCCCGGCGCGAAGCTCCGCTTGGCCAGCATGTACTGGACGGAGCTGCCGGGTCGCAGGTTGAACGCGGGGAGGAAGCAGTCGCGACACTGGCCCGCGTCGAGCCACTCCTCGGGGCGCGTCCCCGGGACGGTCCGCCAGCCAGCGAGGCCCGCCGCCGTGTAGTTCCGTCGGGTCACCGCGGCGCGCTGCTCGCACTCGGCCCGCGAGGCGCCCTCGGCGAGGCAGCGCTCGCGGACCAGGCTCCCGGCGCGCCAGCACGAGGGCAGGTAGCCGGGCGTCGGCTCTGGACAGCTGGCGTGGCCGTCGGCGGCGAGGTCGACGGCGCGCCACGGGCGGTACTCCTCCGAGTTGCCATGCCCCGAGTAGACCTCGACCAGCCGCTCGAGATCGGGGTCGCTGCCCGCGACCTGCTTGGCCCAGGTCGATCCCGGAGGCGTGTAGAGCCCCCACGCCGTCCCGTGGGGGATCACGATCGCGGGCAGGTCCCAGTCGCGGAGCTTCGCGAAGAGCTGTCCGGGAGTCGCGGCCGTCTCGTGACAGCCCGCGGCCAGCTGGCGCTCCGGGAGTCCTTCCTGGCAGGGCGGAGCTGCGGATGCCTCGGCCAGAAGCTCCGCAAAGTCGCGGCCGCGCTGGCCGTTCATGAGCTCGAGCAGGGTCAGGCGCGTCGGCGAGGCGAGCCCGCCGGTGCGCAGGATGCCGCCGCGCGCGGCGATCGGCCGTGCCGGAATCTCGTCGTCGGCGAGCCCTCGGAGGACCACGTTCTTGTGCCCGTAGTGGTCCCTCGGAGTCACCCCGATCTGGGACCACTCCCAGCCGAGGAAGGAGACCAGGTCGGGGTTGTCGGGGTCCCCCGCCGCCGCGTCGCACTCGCGGATCGAGTCGATCGTCTCGCGCCACAGGCGCGGGCTCAGCTGCTCCGCGTGGTCGTTGATCGACCAGAAGTCGAGCTGTGAGCAGTAGCGGGCGAAGTCGCAGGCGTCTGCCGGCGGATGGCTGCCGGTCCCCGTGGCCAGCGGAAGGCTCATCAGGAACGCGTCGGTCGAGAAGGTGGTATGCACGTGCAGATCCCCGAACAGGATCTGGTCGGGCTCCGTCACCCCGCGGCGCTCAGCCGCCTGGCGCTGGAGCGCGACGCGCCTGGCGACCGTGGCTGGCGCTCGCGGGGCCTCCACGATCTGACCGCGCGTCTCCCCATGACCGAGCCAGCCCTGGTGCAGCGCGTGCACGAACGCGGCGCCGCAGAGGGCCCCCACCCCGACGATTCCCAGGATCCAGCGTAGGACTCTCATCCCGAACCTTGCAGCTCCTCTCCGCGGCCCGCGTGGAACCGTGCCGCCGTGTGGTCACGTCCTCGTGGCCGGCACTCGCGGGTCGCGACGCTCCGGCACCCTCGCGGCAGCATCCCATACTGACAGATCTACTGCCAGAAGAACCTGGCGCGCGTGATCAGGGTCCCGGTCGAGCCGGCCCCCCCTCCCGGGCCTCCGGCTCGGGACCGCGCTGCGGGCGCCGCCAGGGTCGCCAGCGCCACAGCCCCTTCAGGAGGCTGCCACCGGCGAGCGCCGCGCCTGCCCAGAAGAGCCCCTCGCCAGTGCCGAAGAGGACCGCCACCAGGGCGCTCGACCGAGCGAGCGAGAGGCCGAGGAGAGGAACTGCGAGCATGGCGATCCAGGGGACGAAGCTCAGAAGCATCAGGCCCACGCCCAGGACGTGGAGCAGGCCGCGACGTGGCCCGGGTGCGGCGCCAGAGCTCATCGGCCGCAGTATAGGATCGACCCGTCTACCTGCCCCGAAGGTCGGTACCCGGGGTCCGTCGCGCCTCACAGCCCGTGGAGAAGCCATGATCCGTCTCTACCAGTTCGAGATCTCGCCCTTCTGCGACAAGATTCGCCGCGTGCTCCACGTCAAGCGGCAGCGCTACGAGATCGTCGAGGTTCCGATCAGCCGGAGCCTCTCGAGCGTGCGCCGAGTGAACCCGATCGGAAAGCTGCCGACCCTCGAGCACGATGGCCGCATCGTTGCAGACTCGAGCGACATCGCTCGCTACCTGGAGGAGGTCTTTCCAGAGCCCTCGCTTCTGCCCTCGGACTCGCGCGAGCGGGCACTCGTGCACGTGCTCGAGGACTGGGCCGACGAGAGCCTTTATTTCTACGAGATGACGCTGCGCTTCACGCTTCCCCACAACGCGCGTCGCAGCGTGCCGGCGCTCCTGGCGCACGATCCCGCCTGGCTGGCCCGCGCGCTCGGTCCCTGGATCCCTCGCCTGATGCGCCGCACGGTGCGCGGACAGGGGGTCGGGCGCAAGCCAGGCGAGCAGCTCCTGTGCGACGTGGAGCGTCACGTCGGTGCCGTCTCCGGTCTGCTCGGCGAGGGGCGCTGGCTCGTGGGCGACCGGCTGAGCCTGGCCGACATCTCGGTCCATGCCCAGCTGCGCTGCATCGGCGAGACCGACGAGGGCGGCAAGCTCATCGAGGCTCGACCGCGAGTGCGAGCCTGGCTGGACCGGGTCGAGGCCGCCACCGCTCCCTCTGTCTGAGCGTCCGAGCTGTGGCGGCTGTGCGCCCGGGCGCGCGTCCCGGGCCAGCGGGGCGAAGCTCCCGGTTGCGCCCCCGGATCAGTCCGGGCCGACCAGGCGGGTCGCGAAGTGGTACCAGCCGACCATGGCCAGCAGGAACGCTGCGATCGAAGCGAGAATCACCTGGGTCCGAAACGAACGCTTCAGCCAGCGAGCTCGGCTCAGGCGCCCTCCCCGGCAGTCTGCCGACATCCCGCGCGTGATCCTACACCTTGGGGGCTGCCGAGTCAGGGCCGAGCTGGCTTTTCCCGCAGCTCCTCGCTGGTCCGGCCGGCGCGTTTCTGGTATTCGATTCGTGGATGGAAGGCGACGCGCTGGTACTCCGGGAGACGGTTCGCTTCCTCGAGAGGTTTCGGGCCACGATCGACCGTGAGGTCGATCGACGCCTGGGCCGCGGGGAGCCCCCTCCCGAGGCGCGGCTCGAGGTGATTCGGCGCTTCCGGAGCTTCTGCAGGCTGGCGTCGATCGATGGCGGAGCCGCCCGCCCGTCGCTCGACGGGCTGGGGGGAAACTCCCCGACGGGTCTCGAGAAGGCGATCGAGCTGGCGGTGGACGTGGCCTGCCTGTGTCAGCCGACTCCGCCCGTCGAGCAGGCGCTGCGGCGCCTGGAGGCCCAGTTCCGTACGGGGATTCGCCGCACGCTGCGGCCCGCCGAGCCCCAGCGGCGCATGCGGCGCGGGCGTCGCCGCGCCCTGCACGGAGGCCGCCGCGTCCGCTCGGCGATCGATCGCATCAGCGACACCTACCTGGCGGTCGACCTGGACTCAGGCGCGCTCGCCGACATGAATCCGGCCGCCGAAGCGCTGCTCGGCGCACCAGCCGTCACTCTCGTCGAGAAGCCCTTCGTCGACCTGATCCCCCCGACGGACCGCGCGCGCTTCGCCGAGATCGAGGCGCGGTTCGATGCCGAGGAGGACTGCGATCCGCTTCCGCTCCGGCTTCGCCGCCCGGACGGCACGGCGATTCCGGTCGAGTCCTCCGTCGCGATCCATAGCTTTGGAGGACGGCGGCTCGCCATCTTCGTCGCCCGGGAGACCTCCGCGCTCGCGACCCTCGAGGGTGGAGCGCCGAGTCCGGATCCGGGCGCGCCCGAGTCGGCGGCTCCCGCTGCCCCCGCCCCGCGGGTCCGGGAGCGCCGCGGCCGAAGCTCGGTGAGCGCGGTCGTGCAGGCCCTGCTCGGGAGTGGCGACTGAGCTCGCGGCCGAGCCTCGGCACGCCGCGGGATCTCAGTCGACGCGCAGGATCCGGGAGCGCTCGATGCGGTCCACCAGCGAATCGACCGCGCGATCCACGGTGTCGCGGTCGCGCGATTCGAGGGTGACCAGGGTCCGGTAGCCCTCGTTCGACATCTTGGGGTAGCTGCCCACGTCCAGCTCGGGGAAGTCCGCGATCAGGGCGCGCAGGTCCTCGGCGATGTCGGTCTCGATGCAGGTCAGGTAGAGGTTTCGCAGGAAGACGGGACTCCCCTCGAAGCGTCCGCGCGCCCCCTCGAACTTGGCGCGCAGCAGGCTGGGGATCCCGGGGAAGACGTAGACGTTCTCGATTACGACCAGGGGGAACCAGAGATCCGGCGTCTCGACGAGCTCGGCGCCCTCGGGCAGCTCGCACATCTTCAGATGACTCGGGTTCGCCTCGCGACCCCCGAGTGCCTTGCGAAGCTTGTCCTCCATGCGCGCGTCGCGGACGAGCTTGCGCCGAAATGCCGCGGCGACGCCGTCCATGGTGACGTCGTCGTGCGTGGGCCCTACGCCGCCGGTCGTCAGTACGTAGTCGTAGCTCTCCGAGAAGGTCCGGACCTCGCCGGCGATCGTCTCGATGTCGTCGAGAATCGTGTGTACGCACTGCACGTCGACGCCGAGGGTGCGCAGCTCGCGCAGCAGGTAGGGCGCGTTCTCGTCCTGCACCTTCCCGGTGAGGATCTCGTTTCCGATGATCAAGATTCCTGCAGTCGACACTCTGGGGCATGGTACTCCCTTCAACCGGCGAGCCCAATCCACTAGCCTGTGGGTCCGATGCACCGGCTGCGATTCCTGCCGAGCGGACGGGAGATCCGCGTCAAGTCGGGCGTGCGGCTCATCGATGCCGTGCGTCACGCGGGCCTGCCCATCGCCCGCGCTTGCGGCGACGAGCTGGTCTGCGCCCGGTGCGGGGTGAGGATCCTCGAGGGACACGTGACCCGCGCTGCCGCGGTCGAGCGCAGGGCGGCACAGCGCAACGACCTCGGCCCCGAGCTTCGGCTCGCCTGCGCGATCCGCGTCCACGACGACCTCACCCTTCACGCCGACTACTGGGGACCTCTCGAGTGAGCGCTCCGCGAGTGCTCCTGCTGGTGGATCATGGCAGCCGGCGTCCCGAGGCCCGCACCCACCTCGAGCGGACGGCCCGTCAATGTGAGGAGCGACTGCCCGGCTGGAGCGTCCGCATCGCCCATCTCGAGATCGCCTTCCCCTCGATCGAAGAGGCGCTCGGCGGCTGCGCTCGGGACGGGGCGCGCGAGGTGGTCGTCCATCCGCTCTTCCTGGCGCCCGGCCGCCACGGAGCTGGCGACGTTCCCGCGCGGGTGCATCGTGCCGCGGCGCTGCACCCGGACCTCGAGGTTCGCCTGACCCCCGCCCTCGGCGAGAGCCCGGATCTGGCCGACTGGATCCTGCGAACGGCGGGGGTGTGCGACTGACCCCTCGCTGCGGCCGTGGCCAGCCGCTACGGCCCCGACTACTCTAGGCGCCCACGTTCGAGGGAGCGAAGATCCTGGCGCGGCTGAACGATCACTACCTGAAGCTCGAGGCGGGCTACCTCTTCCCGGAGATCGAGCGTCGCGTCGCGAGCTTCGTCGAGAGCCATCCCGACGCCGACCTGATCCGCCTCGGTATCGGAGATGTCGTCCTGCCGCTGCCTCCGGCGGTGGGCGAGGCCATGCGCCGCGCCGTCGACGAGATGGGGACCCCGGCCGGATTCCGCGGGTATCCGCCCAACCAGGGCTACCCCTTTCTGCGCGAGGCGATCGTCGCCCACGAGTATCGCGCGCGGGACTGCGAGGTCGACGCCTCCGAGATCTTCGTCTCCGACGGCGCCAAGTGCGACAGCGCCGCGATTGGAGAGATCTTTGCGGCCGACACGCGGATCGCGGTGACGGATCCGGTCTACCCGGTGTATGTCGATGCGAACGTGATGGCGGGCCGCACGGGCCCGGCCGCGTCGGACGGTCACTATGCCGGCGTCTGCTACCTGCCGTGCAGCGAGGAGAACGGATTCGTTCCCGAACCCCCCTCCGAGCCCGTCGAGGTGGTCTACCTGTGCTTTCCGAACAATCCCACGGGCACCTGCGCGACGCGCGAGCAGCTCGAGCGCTGGGTCGACTGGGCGCGCGAGTCACAGGCGGTGCTGCTCTTCGACGCGGCCTACGAGGCCTACATCTCCGACCCCTCGATTCCGCACTCGATCTACGAGATCCCCGGCGCCCGCGAGGTGGCGATCGAGTTCCGCAGCTTCTCCAAGAGTGCGGGCTTCACCGGGATCCGCTGCGCGTGGGTCGTGCTCCCCAGGAGCCTGCGCGCGACGAGCGGGGACGGCCGCAGCCTGCCCCTCCACGATCTCTGGGTCCGCCGTCACGCGACCCGCTTCAACGGGGTGTCGTATCCCGTGCAGGTCGGCGCCGCCGCCGTGTACAGCGTCCCGGGGCAGAAGCAGGTGAGGGAGCGTGTGGAGTACTACCTGCGCAACGCCGCGCTCGTGCGCGAGAGCCTCACCCAGGCCGGGCTCCGGGTCTACGGAGGCCGCAACGCCCCCTACGCCTGGGTGCGAGCGCCCGACGGCCTCGGGTCGTGGGACGCCTTCGATCGCCTGCTCACCCAGGCCCAGGTCGTCGTGACACCAGGGGCCGGCTTCGGACCGCGGGGAGAGGGCTTCTTTCGGGTCTCGGCCTTCGGCCTTCGCGAGCAGGTCGAGCGCGCGGTGGAGCGAATCGCCGCCCTGCAGATCTAGCCGAGGCCCCTCAGCTCGTGTCCCGGCCCGAGGCCTCTCCCTCCGCAGGCTCGCTCTTCACGGCCGAGAGGATCGCTCCGAGCTCACCCGCCTCGTGCATCTCGACGAGGATGTCGCAGCCCCCGATGAACTCGCCCTTCACGTAGAGCTGTGGGATCGTCGGCCAGTTGGAGAATCGCTTGATTCCCTCCCGGACGAGCGGGTTGCTGAGCACGTCGAACGTCCGGTACTCGACCCCGTACTCGGAGAGGATCTGCACGACGCGCTGCGAGAAGCCGCACTGCGGAAAGCTGGGCGTGCCCTTCATGAAGAGCAGGATCGGGTGGCGCGCCACGGCGTCGGCGATCTGGGACTGCGTCTCGTCGAGTTCGGTCATGGCTCGATTCCTCCCTGGGATGGACGGCCGAGCGAGCGGCGCTCCCACTCCTCGGGCGTGAGCGTCTTGAGCCCGAGCGCGTGGATCTGCTCGCGCATCTGGTCTCCCAGCGCCCCGTACACCAGCTGGTGCTGCTGGACCCGGCTGCGACCCTGGAACTCCGGGGAGACGACGACGACCTGGAAGTGGTCGCCGCCCCCCGTCGTGTCCTGGATCTCGACGTGCCGCGTCTCGAGCGCGGACTCGATCCGTCGCTGGATGTCGCTCGGCGCGATCATGGGGGGGGAAGGTATCATCTGGCGCGTGGACTTCCGACCTTCCGCCGAGCAGGCCCGCCTGCGCGAGCGAATCCGCGCCTTCCTCGACGCCGATCCGGCCCCGGCGGGGCGGCCGTTCGCCGAGGACGGCTGGATCGCGGGCTTCGACCCGGCCTTCTCCCGGCGGCTCGGCGAGGCCGGGTTCATCGGCCTGACCTGGCCCCGGCGCTACGGGGGGGCCGAGCGCAGCTACCTGGAGCGCCTGATCGTGACCGAGGAGCTGCTGCTGGCCGGAGCGCCCGTCGCGGCGCACTGGTTCGGCGACCGGCAGATCGGTCCAGCGCTCCTGGCCCACGGGAGCGAGTTCCAGCGCCAGGCCCTGCTGCCACGGATCACGCGCGGGGATCTCACCTTCTGCGTCGGAATGAGCGAGCCCGACGCCGGGAGCGACCTCGCAAACCTGAAGACGCGGGCGATCGAGCGGGACGGGGAGTTCGTGATCCGGGGCCAGAAGATCTGGACCAGCTTCGGGCGCGACGCGGAGTTCTGCTACCTGGTGGCGCGTACCGACCCCGAGGCCCGCCCGCATCGCGGGATCAGCGAGATCCTCGTCCCGATGGATGCGCCCGGAATCACGGTGCGCCCGATCATCGACATGGTGGGCGAAGAGCACTTCTGCGAGGTCTTCTTCGAGGACGTACGGGTCGAGGCGCGCTGGCTGATCGGTGAGCGAAACCGCGGCTGGTACCAGATCATGCAGCAGCTCGACTACGAGCGAAGCGGAATCGAGCGGCTGATCTCGAACTTCCCTCTGTGGCGCGCCGCGCTCGAGGTGGCACGCCAGAGCGGCGCGAGCGCGGATCTCCGCCTGCGGCAGCGCATTGCGGGAATCGAGACCGGTCTGCGTGCGGGCCGCTGGATGGTCTACAAGGTCGCCGAGGTGCTCTCGTCGGGCGCGATTCCGAATCGCGAGGCGTCGGCGGCCAAGGCCTTCTGCACCGCGCTCGAGCAGCAGATCGCCGATGTCTCGAGCCAGCTGCTCGGGCCCGGGCAGACCCTCCAGGCCGGGGTCGTCCCCGGCCGGTGGGGGAACGACAACCCCATGC
>JBHHYV010000119.1:0-10711 GCA_046757685.1 Myxococcota bacterium | reverse complement strand
GGCGGGTGCTGGCCTTGCGCCTCAAGTTCGTGCCGCTCACCTCCGCGCGATGATTTCGCCGTGGACGACGATGAACACGGCGTCTTCCGCTGCGGCCCAGCGGCGCCATGCGTCAGCGATGGACGCCAGCTCGACCGCGTCGGAGAGGCCGTACTCGACGGCCTGGGTGGCGAAGGAGGAGTGCTCCACGCGATCGGCCCACCCGTCGCCCCACCAGCGCCGGTCGTCGGGAGTGGCGAAGGTCCACGTCGAGCTGGTAGGCGTCACCTCCTCGAACCCCGCTGTCTTCACCCAGGCCAGCAGGAAGCGGCCGGCGTCGGCTTCGGCGTCGTTGGCTCGCGTCACCCGGTGATGGAGGTCGTTCCAGCGGTCCAGCATCGCGTCGCGGGGCGCCCAGGCGAACGCGCCGTAGTCACTGTCGCGCAGGGCCAATAGGCCACCGGGTCGCAGCACCCGCCGCATCTCGCGCAGGGCGGCCACTGGATCGGACGGATGTTGCAGTAGTTGATGGGCATGGACAACGTCGAACGACCCGTCCTTCCGGTCGAGCGCGTAGACATCGTCGACGGCGAACGTGACCCCCGTGACGCCTCCCTCGGCCCGGGCCGACTCGGCCGCGGCTGCGACGACCTCATGGGCCACATCGATGCCGACGACCCGGCCCGGGGCTACGCGGCGAGCGAGATCGAAAGTGATCGTGCCCGGCCCGCATCCCACGTCGAGCAGCTCCTGGCCCTTGCGCAGGTGGGGCAGGAGATGGGCGGCCGAGTTCTCGGCCGTCCGCCAGCGATGACTGCGGAGCACCGACTCGTGATGGCCATGGGTATAGCGGATGGGCATCGGGGGGATGATGATATCGGTCGGGGTCCGCTCGGCACAGGGCTCCCCGCCGTCAGGGGGCATCTGGGCCTGGCATCTTTGGACATCTAGACATCAACCATCCTAGACATCGTGAGGCGACGCTGCCCACGACGCTCACCCTCGACGACGACGTCGTGCCGCGGCCGAGAGCGCTAGCTCGCCGGCGAGGAACGAGCTTCACGGACCCGTAGGCCTGGCCGGGGCGGTGATCTTGCGCTTCGTCCGACTCCGTGACCCTCCTCGAGCTCGGCGCCCGGCACCTGCAGATCGCGCGGGATCTCTTTGCAGCGACGGGTGTCGCCGCAAGCCTGACCACCGACACGCACCTGGCCGCACTCGCGATCGAGCATGGTGTAGATCTCCACTTGAACGACCGCGACTTCGAGCGCCTTCCCGGGCTGCGACTCTTCGACCCGCTGGATTGACCGATCCCCCGGGCAGGACCGGGGAGAGTCCTGAGAGCTTCGTTACGCCGCACAGAGGTCCGCGGTGGGTCGAAAGCGGGGAGCCCTGCGGTGGTGGGTGGCCTGCTCGTAGGCGAAGGCGAGCCGCAGCAGCAGCGGCTCGGACCACGCCCGGCCGAAGAACGAGATCCCCACCGGCAGGCCGAACACCGCACCGGCCGGGACGGTGACGTTGGGGTAGCCCGCGATGGCCGCCGGGCTCGAGCTGCCACCCGAGTGGTGATCGCCACGGATCAGGTCGCTGACCCACGCGGGACCGCCGCTGGGAGCGACCACCGCATCGAGCCGCTCGGCGTCCATCCGCGCGTCGAGCCCCTCGCGCCGCGACAGCCTGTGGCCGGTCTCGAGAGCGTCCCGGTACTCCTTCTCGGTCAGGGGACCCTTCTGCTGCGCCTGCTCGAAGAGCTCCTGACCGAAGAAGGGCATCTCGGAGTCGCGGTGTCGTCGGTCGAAGTCGATGAGATCCGCCAGGCTGCGGACCGGCGCCTCCGGCCCCAGGGCAGTCAGGTAGCGGTCGATGCCGTCCTTGAACTCGTAGAGCAGCACCTGGAAGGAGGCCTGGACCATCTCCCAGCGCCCCTTCAGCTGAACCGGATCGATCAGCGTCGCGCCCCGCTCCTTCATCGTCTCGAGCGCCGCCTCCATCAGGGCATCCACCCGGATATCGAAGCCAAAGAACTCCCGCGCCACGCCGATGCGGGCGCCTCGCAGGCTGCCAGCATCGAGCCCCTTCGTGTAGTCCGTGGGGTGCGATGCCCCTTCGACGGTGGTGGCGGGATCCCGTGGGTCGACTCCAGCCAGCGCTCCGAGCAGCATCGCCGCGTCCGCCACGGTACGCGCCATCGGACCGGCCGTATCCTGCGTCGCCGAGATGGGAATGATCCCGCTTCGACTGACCCGGCCCACGGTCGGCTTGACGCCGACCAGGCCGTTGGCCGAGGCGGGACAGATGATCGAGCCGTCGGTCTCGGTACCGACCGCCGCCGCAACCAGGTTGCCCGAGGTGGCGGCACCCGATCCCGAGCTCGACCCGCCGGGGTTGCGGTCCAGGGCGTAGGGGTTGCGGCACAGACCGCCGCGTGCGCTCCAGCCGCTGGTCGAGCGCGTCGAGCGGAAGTTGGCCCACTCGCTCAGGTTGGCCTTGCCCAGGAGCACCGCGCCCGCCCGGCGCAGCCGGCCCGCCACGAAGGAGTCGCCCGCCGGGGGCACGCCGACCAGGGCCAGCGAGCCGGCCGCGGTGTCGGTGCGGTCGGCGGTGGCGATATTGTCCTTGAGCAGGATCGGGATGCCGTGGAGCGGTCCGCGCGTTCCGCCCTGGGCTCGCTCGCGGTCGAGATCGCGCGCGATGCCCGGCGCGTCGGGGTTGAGCTCGATCACCGACCGCAGGTCGACTCGCCCGCGATCGAGCTCGGCGATGCGCTCCGAGTACAGCTCGACCAGGCTCTCGGCGCTCCAGCGCCCACGCTCCATGCCTCGAGCGAGGTCGGCCAGCGTGATCTCCTCGAGCTCGAAGGGCGTCTCCACCGGCGCGGAGCCCTCCGAGCCCGAGGACCCGCTCGCCTCGGACACGCCGCTCCCCTTCCCCGGCCTCTGGTGCTTCGACACGTCCTTCTCCAGGTGCCCAGGAGTCGCCACACCGCTCGTACGGAGCCCGCCTTGCAAGATAACCCCTTCACGGAGCCCAAGAGATCCCTCCCCATCGGCACCCGGCCATGAGCACTCGGCTATGATGGGGACGTGACCCTCGCGATCCTGAACGCGGTCCTGCTCGACACCGAGCGGATGGAGCTCGTGGGAGAGCGCCAGCTCGTGATCGAGGGCGACCGCATCCTGGCGGTCGAGGAGTCGCTGGCGGCCCCGCGCGCCGAGCGCGTGATCGACGCGCGGGGGCGCTTCGTGCTGCCCGGCTTCATCGACGCCCACGTGCACCACGGGATCACCACCATGGACTTCCCGCGGCTGGCGCGGATGACGCCGGTCGAGCGCGCACTCGGCATGGCGCGCCTGGCCGAGGCCAGCGTGGCGCGGGGCTTCACGACCGTGCGCGACGTGGGAGGGGAGGTCAGCGGTCTCGTGCGCGCGATCGAGTCTGGCCTCTGCGGTGGACCGCGCATCGTGCGCTCGGGCCGCGTGCTGTCGCAGACGGGCGGCCACGGCGACATCCTGCCCGTCGCTACCACGGTGCTCTGCGCCTGCCAGGTCCAGACGAGTGACTTCGGTCACGTCGCCGATGGACCCGATGCGGTGCGGCTCGCGGTCCGACACGAGCTCCGCGGAGGGAGCGACTTCATCAAGATCATGACCTCGGGCGGGGTGGCCTCGCCCACCGATCCCTTCGACTGCGTGCAGTACACGGCGGAAGAGGTCCGGGCCGCGACGCTCGAGACGGACCACCGCCACACCTACACCACCTCCCACGCCTATCAGCCCGAGGCGATCCGGATCGCGATCGACAACGGCGTCCGCTGCATCGAGCACGGCAACCTGATCGATGCCGAGACAGCGGCACACATGGTGACGCGCGACGTCACGCTCGTCCCCACGCTCGTCACCTACAAGGCGATGGCCGAGATGGGCGCCAAGGTCGGCCTTCCCGAGCGCAACCTGGCCAAGAACCGCGGCGTGTTCGACGCCGGCCTGCGCTCGATCGAGCTGGCGAGGCAGGCGGGCGTCACACTCGGCTTCGGCACCGACCTGCTGGGGGAGGCGCAGACCTGGCAGGCCCGGGAGCTCGCCATCCGCGCCGACCTCGAGCCCGCGGCGGACGTGCTGCACGCGATGTACCGCGTCAACGCGCGCCTGTGCCGGCTCGAGGACCAGGTGGGCGTGCTCGTACCGGGCGCCTGCGCCGACCTGGTGCTGACCCGCGTCGATCCCCTGCGCGACCTCGCCGCCCTGGCCGAGCCCGAGCGCACGCTCGACGCCGTGATCGCCCGAGGCCGCATCGTGGTCGATCGCCTCGACTGAGTCGCCTGCGGCGGGGAAGCCAGACCGGGCCAGCCTGAGCCGCTCCGCCCGGCAGCGGTGGTAGGCTAGCGTCTGAAGGAATCCGGGAGAGGAGCCAGCCATGCAGATCGAAGGTCGGTGCTACTGCGGCGCCGTGCGCTACCGGGTGGAGGGCGAGCCACTCATGAGGGTCCAGTGCCACTGCCGGGAGTGCCAGTACATCTCGGGCGGCTCGCCCAACATGACGATGGCCATGCCGGAGGCCGGCTTCACCTACACGAAGGGCTCGCCCAGGGCCTTCTCGCGCAGTGATCTCGAGCATCCGGTCACGCGCGAGTTCTGCGGCGAGTGCGGCACGCACCTGCTCAGCCGGGCGCCCGGCATGCCCGGCGCGGTGCTGCTCAAGGTGGGCACGCTCGACGATCCGAGCGTCTTCGGCACCCCCCAGCTCGCGATCTACACGGTCGACCGGCAGAGCTTTCACCACGTGCCCGACGGCATCGCCTCCTTCGAGCGCACGCCGGGCTGAGGCCGCCGGGCCCTGCCGGTTCGGGTCGCGCGGCGCGCGGTCGGCTGCCCTCCGTTCGGTGCCACCGAGAGGGCGATCGCGATGCTCGTGCCCGAAGTGGCGATCGGCCGGGACCGGAGACGAGGATCACTCTGGCGAGCGTTGCGCGTATCCAGCTTCCTCGAGCCTCTGGAGGATGCGTTCTCGCAGGAGCGGGGCCTTGGATCGAGCCCATTCCGAGCCGGCCTTCATGCTCTCCTGCATGAGCGCGGGCATGACCTGGATCGCCTTCTTCCCGGTAGGGGTCTCATAGAAGGCAAGGAGTGCGTCGATGTCCTCCGGTGAGAAGTATCTTGCGTAGAGCGGGACGACCCGCTCGTAAAGCGCCGGTGCTGCAGGCAGCAAGATCTCGAGGGTCACATCTCTGACGATGTCCCACGCCTCCGAGGGAATCGTCGATCCAGACTCCTTGAGAGACGCGATCATTTGCTGGACCACCGAGGAGGCAATCTGCTCTCCAAGCTTCGCAGCCCCGGTAACCTGCATCAGCTCGATGATCTTCGACCGGAACTCTGGCGAGATCTCTTCGCCGCTCGCGCCGCCGCTCGATGAGAGGACGAGGGAGAGGAACGTCACCGCAACGATTGTTCGCACGAATCGGGTCACGCAGGCCTCCGAGCTCTATGAGTGGCTCCCAGCTGCCGTTTCGACTCCAGGCTACGCGATTCGATGGGTAGATGAGATGCTGAGTCCTCGGGCAGGAGCTCGTAGAGGACGAGCGGAAGCGATCCCGTTACGTGCATCCCCCCGGACCTGGTGATCGGCTTCGAGCAGCTCGCAACTCGCGCTCCTAGCTCGAGCCTCGACCTTCGCGCTCGCGGGTCGTCGCGACCGCCCCCGCCTTGCGCAAGGTGGTCACCTCGTCGGTGTCATAGCCGAGCTCGGCCAGGATCTCGTCGGTGTGCTGGCCCTGCAGGGGCGGGGCGCTGGCGACCTGGGCGGGGGTGCCATGAAAGTGCATCGGCACGCCGGTGACCCGGAGCGGGCCGAGCCGGGCGTGCTCGGTCTCGACGATCATGCGGTTGTGCAGGATCTGGGGGTCGCGCACGACCTCCTCGGTCTCGTGGACCGGCGCGGTCAGCACGTCGGCGGCGACCGATCACCCGCGTCCTTCCATGCGATCGATCAGGGCGTCCCGGTCGAGGCTGGCACAGCGCTTCCCGATCAGGGCTTCGAGCTCATCCTGGTGCTCGAGCCGCCCGGGGATCGTCGAGAAGCGGGGGTCGCTGTACCAGTCGCAGTCCAGTGCCTTGCAGAGGTTGCGGAAGAACTTGTCCGAGGGGCAGGTGATGACGGCGTGCTTGCCGTCGGCGCAGCGAAAGATGCCCGAGGGCGCGAAGTACATGCTGCGGTTGCCGGTGCGGGGGGTGACCTGGCCCGCGGTCAGGTAGCTGCCCAGGCCGCTGGCCTGGGCGTGGACCAGGGCGTCGAGCAGCGAGACGTCGACCTGCTGGCCCTTCCCGCTCTTCGAGCGCGCGTGGAGGGCGGAGACCGCCGCCGTGCAGACGAGCAGCGAGGTCATGACGTCGACCAGCGGAACGGTCAGGCGGGTCGGAGGGGTTCCGGGTGCACCGTTCAGGGCGATCAGGCCGGCGTAGGCTTGCGCCAAGAAGTCGATCCCGGGCCGGCCGGCGTAGGGGCCGTCGCTGCCGAAGGCCGTGATGCCGATCCAGATCAGGTCGGGACGGTGGGCCCGGAGCTGGTCGTAGCGCAGGCCGAGCTGCGAGAGCGCGGGCTCGCGGATGGTGGTGATGAGGATGTCGGCCGTGGCGACGAGTCGCGCAAAGACCTGCTGCGCCGCGTCGAGGCGCAGGTCCAGGACGACGGCTCGCTTGCTGCGGTTCAGGCTCAGGAAGGGCGAGCGCTCACCATCGCGCTCGGGACCCAGGTGGCGGCTCGTGTCGCCCTGGTGGGACTCGACCTTGATGACGTCGGCTCCCAGGTCGCCGAGGAGCGTTGCACCGTAGGGACCGGCGAGCATGGTTCCCATGTCGAGGACGCGGACTCCGGCGAGTGGGCCCGTTGCCGACGAGGCGCAGGGCGGGACCTGGAGGTGAGTCTCGCTCACGGAATGGCGCCGGCGGCTTTGAGCTCGCCGATCTCGTCCCAGCTGTAGCCGAGGGTGTCGGCGAGGATGAGCTCGGTGTCCTGTCCGAGCTCGGGGCCCAGCGTCCGGACACGGCCGGGCGTCTTTCGCAGGCCGATCGGCAGGCCGCGCACGGTCACCTCGCGGTCGACCTCGTCGCAGTGGGTCTTCACCAGGTAGTCGTTGGCCCAGGTCTGGGGGTCCCGGGCCAGCTCGGCGAGGGTCTGGATGGGGCTCGCGGGGATGCCGAGTGCCTGCCAGCGCTCCATCCACTCGGCCGCGCTTCGCCTCGCGAGGATCGCATCGAGTCGCTCGACGAGCGCGCGCGCGTGGCTGCGACGCGATGCGACCGTGGCGAAGCGATCGTCGGACGCAAGCTCGGCGTCGTCCAGGCTCTGGCAGAGCCTGGACCAGCACGGGTCGGTGTTCTCGAGGCAGAGGTAGACCCACTGGTCTTCTGTGGCGTAGGTGTTGCGAAGCGGGTCGGGAGCGGCCAGGCGCGAGCGCTGCTTGGCGTACCGCTCCAGGCCCGTGGCCAGGAAGGCCTGGAAGTCGGGGGCGGCCAGGTAGAGCTGCGCGCCGTAGAGCGACGCGTCGATCCGCTGTCCGCGGCCGGTGGTGCGCCGGCGGTGCAGCGCCAGCAGGATCCCGAGCGCCGACATCAACCCGCCGAAGGCGTCGCCCGAGCCCATCCCCAGGTAGATGGGGGGCTGCCCGGGCTCGCCCAGGCGCGCCATCACGCCGGTCAGCGCCTGCACCGTCATGTCGAACGAGGGCTTGGCGACCTGGCCGCGCAGGCCGTAGCCGGTGTTGGTGGCGTAGACCAGGCGCGGATTGATGGCCGCGAGCGTCTCGTAGTCGAGCTCCCAGCTCTCGAGGTTCTCGGGGCTCAGGTTGGACAGGAACACGTCGGACCTCTCGACCAGGCGATACAGGATGTCGCGGCCCTCGCGCTTCTTGAGGTCGAGCGCCAGGCTGCGCTTGTTGCGGTTGATGACCAGGAAGTACTGGTTCCAGTCGCCGATCGGCAGCGCCTTGATGCTGCGTACGCCGCGGCCCTGGTCGCCGTGGACGGGCCGCTCGACGTGGATCACGTCGGCGCCAAAGTCCGCCAGGTGCTGGGCGCAGACAGGCCCCTGGAACCAGACCGTCAGGTCGATGACTCGAATGCCGTCCAGTGCGTTCGCCAAGGTGGGTTCTCCCGCTCGCTTTGCCTCAGGCCGGCCGCATCATGCGATCACGCCGCTCTCTTCGAGCTCGCCAATGCGCGTCTCGGAGTAGCCCAGGAGCTCGCGCAGGATCTCGGCCGAGTGCTGGCCCACGCAGGGCGCCAGCCGCTCCAGGCGCGCGGGGCTCTCGCTCATGTAGATCGGAAAGCCCAGCGTCTTGACCCGCCCCGCACTCGGGTGGTCCAGGTCCAGCACGTAGTGGTTGCGAAAGACCTGCGGGTCCTTCGCCGGGTAGTCGAACTCCTCGATCACGTCGGCCGAAAGCTGGTGGCGCGTGAGCTCGACCTTCCAGTGCGTGGAGGGCTTCTGGCGAAAGCGCTCGCCCAGGACCTGGATCAGCTCGAGGCGGTTCTTCTCGCAGCGCAGCTCGTGGGTGGCGAAGCGCGGGTCGGCCACGTCGAGGTCCACGATCTGGGCCAGGCCCGGCCACCAGCGGTCGGTGTCGGGCATGGTGAGGGCGATCCAGCGGCCGTCGGCCGCGGGATAGAGCACGCCGCTCATCGGGTTGCCGGCGTCGAGGCGCGAGACGGGCTTGCACAGGCGATCGCCTCCGATCGCCAGGTAGGCCTGCAGGTCGAGGCTGGCGCCGTACATGTTGCCGCCCAGCAGCGACACGTCGACCGCCTGGCCCTCGCCACTCTCGGCGCGGTGATGGAGCGCCATCAGCACGCCGAGCGCGAGCATGACGGCGGTGTACATGGGGCCGGAGCCGGGGTAGACGGGAGGCTGATCGGGCTGCGGAAGGATGGGCATCATCCCCGTGCGCGCCGCGGCCAGCTCGTCGATCGCGGGTAGATCTCGGTCGGGGCCCTCGGGCCCGAAGCCGGAGCTGCGCGCGTAGATCAGCCGGGGCCACCGGCTCGTCACGGACTCGGCGTCGAGCTCCAGGGTCGCGAGGCGATCGGCGGGCCAGTCGCTGACCAGGACGTCGACCACAGCGACGAGCCCCTTCAGGATCTCGACGCCCGGCGCGCGCGCGAGATCGAGCGCCAGGCTGCGCTTGTTGCGATGGATCAGCTCGTCGCGGTAGTTCCAGCGCGCCTCGGAGTCCAGGTCCTCGGGCCGAGCACGGCCGCTCGGCCCGCCGCCCCGCTCGTCGATCCGGACCACCCGCGCCCCGAAGTCCCCGAGCATGGCCGCCGCGAGCGCGGCCGAGTAGTCGGTCGTCAGGTCGAGGACGACCACGTCCTCGAGCGCGCCGCTCACGGCTGGTGCACCCGATGCGTGGGCGGGCTGCCGTCGCGCAGCGCGCTCACTCCCGCTCCTCGCTCCACTGGCGAATCACCTCGAGCGTGCGGTCGACCGGCTCGCACGCATCGGGCAGCGGCCGCCCGAGCCAGTCGCGGTAGAAGGCGTCGAGGTCGGGCAGGAACTCGAAGTCGGGCGGACAGCCACGCGGCACCGCCTCGACCTCGAGCTGGGTGGCGCAGCCGGGACACAGGTACTCGCGCAGCTGGATCCAGCCGGGATCGGGCAGCTCGCGGCCGCGGTAGATCTCGCCCAGCGTCTCCTCGCAGTCGCGCACGTGGATCAGCGAGGAGAGCTTCCAGTTGACCCGGTAGTCGCCGAACTCGTGACCGCAGCGACACTTGACGATCCGCTCTCCGTCGCGCGCGACGATGAAGAGCACCGGTGTGAGGGGCAGCAGGATTGGGTCGTCCCAGGGGACACGGCTCTGCAGGATCGCGACGTACTTGTCGAAGCGGTCGGGATCCTTGGGGCTCTTCATCATGTCCTGGACGGCGGTCCAGGCAAGCTCCCCGTCGATCAGCTTCTCGATGTCGATCCGCTCGAAGTCCGCCACAGCGCCTCCCTAGAACTCGAAGTCCGGCGGCAGGCTCCAGAACGCGCGCAGCTCGGCGGCGTAGTCGGGCGAGAGCGCCATGGAGCTTCGCCACATGTCGAGCACCGCGGGGTCCATCCGCTCGCGCGCAGCGACCCGCTCGCGCTCGCGCGCCCACCACTCGCGGAAGGGCACGGCGCGCTCCAGGCGCTGCGCGCGGATCTCGCGGCGGCGGGCCCGGGTGGCCTCGGCGTCCACCCCCCACTGGCTCTTGCCGTTGCGCCGGGCCACGACTCCAAAGATCTGCTCCGCCACGCGCTCGCGGGTCCAGCCCTTCTCCAGGTCGTCTCGGACGGCCTCGGGATCGCGCTCGATCGGATCGCCCATCGACTGGGCGCCCGAGATGGGATGCACGATCAGGTCGTAGTCCTGGAGCGGCTCGCGCGTGACGAAGGGCGCGACCGAGCCTTCGTGCAGGTCGCGCGCCTCGATGCGCCGGGCGAGCTCGGGGCTCTCGGGATCGCCGCGCTCATGGACCAGCGGCAGGCGCGCCTCGATGAGCTGCTTCACGTTGGTGTCGTGCGCGTAGCTCGGACGATCGGGCCAGGTGGGATAGGCGCCGTACATGCCGTGGTTGCCGACGATCTTGCTGCGCATGCCCGCACAGCCGCACTGGTACTCGATGCCCGGAGTTCCATGCACCATCCAGACGGCGGTATGACCCAGGCCCCCGCGAAAGCGACCGTAGCCGCCGGAGTCGGGCTCGATGTTGCG
>JBHHYV010000118.1:0-10791 GCA_046757685.1 Myxococcota bacterium | reverse complement strand
AGGAGCGAGTCGCCGGCAAGCTCTCGATCTTCAAGAACAACACCGACTTCGTGGGTAACAGCTACGGGTGCCACGAGAACTACCTCGTGGATCGCGACGTCGACTTCTACTACCTGGCCGAGCAGCTCATTCCCTTCCTGGTCACCCGGCAGATCTTCACGGGAGCGGGCAAGGTCTTCCAGACCCAGGACGGCGTGCACTACTGTGTGAGCCAGCGGGCTCAGCACATCTACCAGAAGATCTCGGGTACGACGACAAACGACCGCTCGATCATCAACACGCGGGACGAGCCGCACGCGGATCGCGAGAAGTACCGACGGCTGCATGTCATCGTCGGGGACTCGAATATGTCCGAGTTCACCAATTTCATGAAGACCGCGACCTGTGCCGTGGTGCTTCAGATGATCGAGGACAACTTCATCAACAAGGACTTTACGCTCCGGCATCCGGTAAAGGCGATCAAGGACATCTCCTACGATGCGACCTGCAAGCGCAAGCTCCGACTCGAGAATGGCCGCGAGTACTCGCCGATCGAAATTCAAAGGGAGTACTGCGAGCTCGCCCTCAAGTACATGGAGCAGTATCCGGTCTCGGACCAGATTCGCGAGGCGGTGCGGGAGTGGGGGTGGATTCTCGAGTGTCTCGAGACGGATCCCGAGCGGCTGGACCGCAAGGTCGACTGGGTGATCAAGCGAAAGCTCATTCGCTCGTACATCGAGAAGCACAACCTCTCATGGCACGATCCGCGGGTGTTCATGCTCGACCTCCAGTACCACGACATCCGGATGGACCGGGGATTCTTCTACCTCCTGGAACGGCGTGGCGCAGTCGAGCGGATCCTCGGGGATGACGAGATCCAGAAGGCCCGCACCGAGCCCCCGCAGGACACGCGGGCCCGAATGCGGGGCGACTTCATCAAGCTCGCCCGCCAGAACAACATCCAGTACGACCTCGACTGGTCGAACATCCGCCTCGGAAACCTCCTGAACGTGCGCGTCATCTGCAACAATCCCTTCGAGACCGACACCGAGAAGGTCACCGAGCTGGTGCGTACGATCCAGAAGACGAACCTGCGACGCACGTCGCTCTCCAAGCTCGTGATCCAGAGCTGAGCCGTGGCCTCGAGTGACCCCCGGGAACGTCTGCGCCTGGTCGATGAGGAGCCCGCCGAGGCGAGGTCGTCCCGGAAGACCCGCCGAGCCGGTCCGTCCGATCGGTTGGCGATCGCCCTGGGCGTGCTGCTCGTCGTGGGGCTGGCCTGGAGCCTGTGGAGCCGGGCGCAGCTCCAGGCCCGGGTTCGCGCCTACGACGTTCAGGTGACCCAGCTCGAGGCCCGCCTGGCGACGGCGGAGTCGACGCTGGCCGAACGAGACCGGACCATTCGTGCCCAGGAGCGCCGGCTCGGCGACGTCCGTTCGGTCGTCGACCGCCTGCGCTTGCTGCTCGACGCCCCCCTCGACCGCGCCGCTTTGCCGGCTCGCTGATCCCGGGGCCAACAGGCACGCCCGCCGGTGCCCGTCCCGCTCCCGGGCCCTCGGACCGCGCCGGGAGGGCTCAACTTCGAGCCCCTACTGCCGATTCGAGAGAGCGGAGGGGGCGGGTTCCTCCACCTCCCCCAGGCACGCGGACAGGGCGTGCCCGGAGGCGCGGCATCGATGCTCGAGTGGATCGCAGGGATGGTCTCGAACGACCTGGCCATCGACCTCGGTACCGCCAATACGCTCGTCTACGGACGCGGCCGCGGAATCCTGTGCAGCGAGCCCTCGGTCGTCGCGATCACCGACGGCCCCGACGGAACGAGCCGGGTCCTCGCCGTGGGAAGCGAGGCGAAGGAGATGACCGGTCGCACGCCCGGGACGATCCGCGCGATCCGGCCCATCAAGGACGGGGTCATCGCTGACTTCGACGTCACCGAGGCGATGCTCCGCTACTTCATCCGCCGCGCCCACAACCGGCGCCGGCTCTTCGTCAAGCCGCGCATCATCATCTGCGTTCCGCCCTGCATCACCTCGGTCGAGAAGCGGGCGGTTCGCGAATCGGCGATCTCAGCCGGAGCTCGCGAGGTCTTCCTGATCGAGGAGCCCATGGCGGCTGCGATCGGCTCCGGCATGAGCGTGACCGAGCCGTCGGGCAACATGGTGGTCGACGTGGGCGGCGGGACGACCGACGTCGCGGTGATCTCGCTCGCGGGCATCGTGACGTCCTCGAGCGTGCGCGTGGGCGGCGACAAGATGGATGAAGCCATCATCCATTACGTCAAGCGCAAGCACAACCTGCTGATCGGCGAGCGCACGGCCGAGATCGTGAAGATCACCGTCGGCACGGCGATCACGAACGGTCCTCCCAAGACCATGGAAATCAAGGGCCGGGACCTGCTCGCCGGCATTCCCAAGATGGTCGTACTCTCGAGTGACGAGGTGCGCGAGGCGCTCCAGGAGCCGATCCATCGGATCGTCGAGACCGTCCGCCAGACCCTCGAGGGCACGCCTCCCGAGCTGGCGGCCGACATCGTCGACCGCGGAATCGTGCTGGTGGGCGGGGGCGCCCAGCTCCGCGACTTCGATCGACTGCTGCGCCGGGAGACCAAGCTGCCGATCGTGCGCGCCGAGGACCCCTTCACGGCGGTCGTCACCGGCGCAGGATCCGCGCTCGACTCCCTGACCCTCCTGTCCCAGATCCAGATGAAGGTCTGAGCGAAAGCGAGCCTCTCGAGACTCCGGGCGGGCGCAGAGCCCCGGCGCTAGGCGTCTTCGGGCGTCATCAGGGCCAGCGCGAGACGCAGGGCCGGGTCGGGGTTTCCCTCGAGCTGCAGCTTGCCCGTCATGAACGCCCCCTGCAGGTCGAGCTCTCCGTTGCGGATCATCTGGTACTGCTCCGCCGCGATCGAGATCTCGGTGTCCGGGGTCTCGGGCGCGGGGCCCGGCGCAAAGCACAGCAGAACCTGCCAGGCCTCGTCCCCACTGACGCGCAGCAGCAGGGCGCCGTCGAGCTCGCGGAGCGCCTGCACCCGGGCGGGGGTCAGGGTGAGATCGCTCTCTCCGGAGACGCCGCCGAGCAGGGCCATCGGCGATGGGCCCACCTGCTCGGCGAGCCGCTGCCAGTCCTGCAGACCCAGCACCAGCCGGATCAGGGGATCGGGAGAGGCTCCCCTGTGCGCGGTCATGTGGCCCGCCTCGACCGAGAGCCGGTACTCGGCACCGCCCTCGCCGCGGACCTCGACCGCGATGTCGAAGTGGACGTCGCTCTTCGGTCTGCGGTTCCACTCCTCGGGGACGTTCTCGAGAAAGAAACGATCGGGCGTCATGGCGAGGCTTCTCCCGCGCCTCTCGCAGGCTGCCGCCGCGCCTGGGCGCGCCGCTTCTGGAAGCGCTCGACCGCGGCGTTGTGCTCGCGGAGTGTCCGCGAGAATACATGGCTCCCGTCGTTTCGCGAGACGAAGTACAGGTAGGGGACGTCGGCCGGCGAGAGGACGGCCCGGATCGAGTCGATGCCCGGGCTGGCGATCGCGCCGGGGGGCAGGCCCGCGTGCAGGTAGGTGTTGTAGGCCGTCTCCTCCGTCAGGTCCCGGCGTCTCAGGTTGCCGTCGAAGCGCCCGTGCTCCAGCCACAAGCCGTAGATCACGGTCGGGTCGGTCTGCAGGCGCATTCCCCGCTGCAGGCGGTTGCGAAAGACCGCCGCGATCAGAGGACGCTCGGAGGCCTGGCCCGTCTCCTTCTCGACGATCGAAGCGAGCGTGACCACGTCATGGAGCGAGCGGCCCGAGGCGGAAAGCAATGCCCGATCCCGGTCGGTCCAGGCGCTGCGAAACTCCGCCACCATCGCCGCGAGAACCTCCCTCGGAGCCGTTCGATGGCGAAAGCGATAGGTCTCCGGGTACAGGTACCCCTCGAGCGTCGTCGCCGGGACGCCGAGCGCAGCGGCGACCTCGGGATCCCGAGCCAGCCTCAGGAACTCCTGCGGGTCGACGATTCCCGCCTCCCCGAGGCGGCTCGCCACCTCGTCCAGTCGCAGTCCTTCGGGGAGCGTCACCGGCCAGGTCTTGGCCCGGCCGTCGACGAGGTGTGCCAGCACCTGGAGAGGTCGCAGCCGGGTCGAGAGCTCGTACTCACCCGCTCTCACCCGCCGGTCGACGCCCGAGAGCCGGGCCCAGAGCACCCAGATCCAGGGCCCGAACGCCCTCTGGCGCGGGAGCAATCCCGCCCGCTGCAGGCGCTCGGCGATCGACGTCAGGGGCTCTCCCTCCTCGACGACGAAGAGGCGCCTCTCCGCGATCGGGCTCGCGGGCTGCCACAGGATCCAGAAGCCCCCCATGCCCGCCGCGGCGACGGCGAGCGAGAGCCCCAGCAGCGCGCGCCTGAGCCACTTCAAGGGCCCCTCCGATCGAGCCAGGTCTGCAGCAGCAGCGACGCGGCGATCCGGTCGATCCGGCCGCGCTGCTTGCGAGCGCGGACACCCGAGTCGCGAAGGAGTCGCCGGGCCTCGAGAGACGTCCAGCGCTCGTCGATGAGCTCCACCTCGAGATTCGAGAGCTGCGTCAGGCGGGCTGCGAAGCTGCGCACGCGCTCGGCTTCGGGGCCCTCTCGGCCATCCATGTGTCGCGGAAGCCCGACCACGATCCGCTCGACCGCGTAGGTCTTCGCGATCTCGTGGAGCTTCGCGAGGGTCTTCCGCGACTGCAGCCCTCGCGTCTCGAGGGTCTCGAGGGGCTGGGCGAAGACGCCCTGCGGATCGCTCACGGCCACTCCGATTCGCCGCTCGCCGGGATCGATCCCTAACACCCGCACGCACGACACGGTAGCAATCCGCGCGATCGGCTTGAAGAAGCGGTGAGCGGGTCAGGCCGCTCGGTCTCGAGAGTCCCCTCCAGTGCTCATGCGCCCCATCAATCGCAGGGCCTCCGCGCAGTGGCGCCGCAGTGTGGCGTCCCCGCGCACCGAGGCGTCCTGCAGGGCACAGAACGCGGCCTCACCGCCGATTCGCCGGAGCGCATGCAGGGCCGCCATGCCGAGCTCTCGCCGGCGCTTGCGCCCCAGCAGGCCGCGCTTGCGAAGAAGTCTCTCGAGCACCGGAACCGCCTGGGACCACTGCATCCTGCCCAGGCTGCGAATCGCCTCCCGCCGCAGTGGATCGGACCGCCGGGAGCCGGACTCCGCGATCGCGGTCAAGGCCTTCCCCGCCCGGTCGGACCGGGTCGCTCCGAGCGCCGCAGCGGCGATCTGTGCGCGCTCGTCGTCGCTCCCGCCCAGGACCTCGAGCAGGCCGTCGATGGCGCGCCGCGTTCCGATCCGCGTCAACGCCATCGCCGCCTCCTTGCAGACCGACCGCTCCGCGTCGCGCAGGTGAGCCACCAGGAACTCGACGCCGCGCGGGTGCTGCATGTCTCCGAGGATGCGCGCGGCCCGCCGCACGCGCAGGGGCTGCGAGGACGAGAGCTCCTCGACCAGCACGGGAAACGCCACGTCTCCCATCGCCACCAGCGCCGCGTTGATGCGTTCTCGAGTTGCCGTGGTCGCCCGGCCGTGGGCGTCGAGGAGCTCGCAGACCACCCCGCGCCCGCAGAGCAGGAGGATCTCTGCGGCCTTCACGTTGGCGACGGCCGAATCGGTCGCCATCTGCTCGAGCACCACCTGCAGCAGCACGTCGTTCGAGAGCAGCCGGCGCACGCGCTCGCGCGCCGCCTCGCGCATGGAGGGGGCCCGGCTCCGGTTCGAGGCATCCTGAGCGAGCACGACCAGGGCGTCGTAGGCCATCCCGGGCTGACCCCGGTGAATGAGCTTCTCCGCGCTCTCTGCCACTCGTGCGACGCCGGAGGCATAGAGGGCCGGGTCGCTGCAGGCCTCGAGCTCCTGGAGCCGCTGGACCAGCTCCGAGGGGGAGCTGGGGTCGGCGGAGCTCGAGGTGAGGGGTCGGGGCGGCTCGAACCCCGAGAACGTCAGATCGAAGAGGTCGTCGTCCGGAAGCTCGTCGGGCGAGTCGATCCCCGGCTCTCGATGCGGCCCCGACGCAGGTCGCTCCGGCCTCCGCTCGCCAGGCGGGGCTGGTGCCGCTCGCTCTCCGGTCTGGCTCGAAACCGGCGGCGGAGTGTCGCGGGTGGGGGCCGCGGGGCGACTCTCGAGCGTGATGCCGAGGCCTCCCGTCTGGCCGACCCTTCGGGCGAACGTCTCGAGTGCCGCCCCCTCTGCCCCGGAGTCGCACAGGGCTTCGATCAAGGCCTCGATTCCGTCTTCTCCGAGGTCGGGCGTGAAGGCGAGCCGGAGCACACCCCGCCGCGCGAGCTCGCGGCCGAGCTCATCGATCCCCGGTCCGCGGATGACCGGGCCGCCGGGCAGCGCCAGGAGACCCCCGCGAACCTCGAGCCGCAGCGTCCCGCGCCCCAGGGCTCCCTTCCAGATGCGCGCCGTGTGCCCGAGGGCGTGACGCAGGGGCTCCTCGCCCCGCGAGTAGTGGCGGCGGGCCCGATAGGCTCTCGCCAGCTCCAGCAGGAGCGGAGACACCTCCTCGGCGGCATAGACGGGGACAGACACGCTCCGCGCATCGGCGGGCGGGCAACGACCCTTGAGATTGTCACCTTTCGTCTTATATTCGCTTGATTGACACCCCGGAGCCGCCGACCTAGCATCGCACCAGCGCTCGAATCGGATCGGAAGTCCCTGAAAATACATGAGAAATCTGGTTCTCTTCATCGCGACCGGGGCCGGGACGGGCTATCTGCCGGTCGCTCCGGGGACCTTCGGCTCGGCGCTCGGAGTGGTGCTGTGGGCCGGGCTGGCGGCCATTTCGAGCCCCGCGTCGCTCGGCTACGCGGCCGCCACGCTCGCGGTGACCGGGGTGGGCGTCTGGGCGGCGGATCGCGCAGAGCAGATTCTCGGGCTCAAGGACGACGGCCGGATCACGGTCGACGAGGTCGCCGGGCAGCTGATTGCGCTCGCCTTCCTGCCCCTCTCGATCGGCGTCGGAGCCGCGGGCTTCGTGCTCTTCCGGCTCTTCGACATCCTGAAGCCCCCGCCGGTGAGGGCGCTCGAGGCCCTGCCGGGCGGACTCGGCGTCATGCTCGACGACGTGCTGGCCGGGATCTATGCGAATCTCGCGGGTCAGCTCCTGTGGCGTGTGCTGGTCCCTGCGGTGCTCGCGTGAGCGCGACGACGCCCCCCCATGCCTGGGTCCTCACCATCGGCGACGAGCTGCTCCGCGGCGAGATCGTAGACTCGAACAAGGCCTTCCTGTGTGAGCGGCTCCTCGACCTGCAGATCGAGGTCCGGCGCCAGGTCAGCGTCGCCGACGACGCCGAAGAGCTCGGGGCCCTGCTGCGCGAGGCCGCGGCCAGCGCCCGCGTGGTCGTGGTCTCGGGGGGGCTGGGCCCGACCCGCGACGACATCACGGCGAGCGTGGTCGCCCACAGCTTCGGCCGACCGCTGGTGCGAGACGAGGCCTCGCTCGAGCAGATCCGGCGCTTCTTTGCCCGCTTCGGCCGCGAGATGACCCCCAACAACGCCAAGCAGGCCGACTTTCCCGAGGGCGCCGAGGTGCTGCCCAATCCTCATGGTACCGCGCCGGGCTTTCTGCTCGAGACGGGCGACTGCTGCCTCGCCTGTCTGCCAGGGGTGCCCGGGGAGCTCTACGCGATGATGCAGGACCAGGTCGTGCCGCGGCTGGCGTCCAGGGTTGCGGCGGGCAGCTTCGTGCACTCCGCGCTACTCCGGACCTTTGGCCTCGGGGAGTCCACGCTCGATCGCAGGCTGGACGACCTGGCCCGCGGTGAGGGTGCGATCCGCCTGGGGTTCCGGACCCAGTTCCCCGACAACTGTGTGCGCGTCGTCGCGCGGGCGCCGACACGAGAAGAGGCCCGGCGCAGGGTCGCGGAGGTGGTGCGCGAGATTCGCCAGCGCCTGGGCCCGCTCGTGCTCGGAGAGGGCGAGGGTGGGCTCGAGGCGATCGTGGGAGAGCTGCTGCGCGAGCAGAAGCGCACCCTCGCCCTTGCCGAGTCCTGTACCGGGGGGCTGATCGCGAGCCGTCTGACCGATGTGCCGGGGAGCTCGGAGTACCTGCTCGAGGCGGCCGTCACGTACTCGAACCGCGCCAAGATCGACCGGCTCGGGGTCTCGGCTCCCGACCTCGAGCGCCACGGCGCGGTCTCCGAGCCCATCGCCCGCCAGATGGCCGCCGGAGCTCGCCAGCGCTCCGGCGCCAGCCTCGCTCTCGCGGTGACCGGGATCGCGGGGCCCGGGGGAGGCAGCGCCGACAAGCCGGTGGGGACGCTCTACCTGGGGCTCGCCGACGGCGAGACGACCGCGGTCCACCATCACCTCCTCGCCTTCGACCGCGCGCGGAACAAGCTGCTGGCCTCGCAGCTCGCCCTGGACTGGCTCCGCCGCAGGCTGCTCGGACTGCCCGAGGATCCGGACTCTCCCGGTCAGCCACCTGGAGAACGAGGTGCGGGAGCGGCCCCGCGGGGGCGAGACGCGGGCGAGTGAGCGCCGATCGGCTCCGGGCCTTCATTGCGCTCGAGCTCTCCGAGGAGGCGCTCCGGGCCACGACGCTCGCCATCCGGTCTCTTCAGGCGTGGGCACCGGAGGGGATCCGCTGGACCCCCCCGGAGGCGCGGCACCTGACGCTCAAGTTCCTGGGCGACCTCGATGCCGAGCTCGTCCCCCGTCTGCAAGCCGGAATCGCCTCACGAATCGCCCACGAGCCCCCATTCGGAATCCAGCTCGCGGGCCTCGGCGCCTACCCCGACGCGCGCGCGGCGCGCGTGGTATGGCTCGGGGTCTCGAAGGGCGCGGGTCCCCTGGCCCGGCTCGCTCGCCGGATCGACGCGGCCGCGAAGCGCCTGGGGGTGGCCCGCGAGCGCAGGCCCTTCCAGGCGCACGTCACCCTGGGAAGGCTCCGCCAGCCTCGCCGGATCCACTTGGAGCGGGCCCAGGCGCCCGAGCCGGTGACTCTCGAGGTCGCGCGTGTCACGCTCTTCGAGAGTCGGCTCGACGCGGCCGGCGCAACCTACGTCCCTCTGGCTCAGCTTCCGCTCCCGGCGGGGGATGAGCCCGGTTCCCCAGACTTCGCCCCCGAACCCGAGGAGATGCCCGATGGCACGTGAGCCCAAGACCGATTCATCCGCCCACAAGCGCAAGGCTCTGGAGCTTGCGGTCGCATCGATCGAGAAGCAGTTCGGAAAGGGGGCCATCATGATGCTCGGCAAGGATGGCCCGGATATCCACATCCCCGTCATCCCGACGGGCTCGCCTTCGCTCGACATCGCGCTCGGGGTCGGAGGTCTGCCCTGCGGGCGGGTGATCGAGATCTTCGGACCCGAGTCGTCGGGCAAGACGACCCTGACGCTGCACGCGATCGCCGAGTGCCAGAAGCGAGGAGGCGTGACGGCCTTCATCGACGCAGAGCACGCCCTCGACGTCTCCTATGCGGCAAAGCTCGGGGTGAACACCGAGGAGCTCCTGGTGTCGCAGCCCGACACGGGGGAGCAGGCGCTCGAGATCGCGGACATGCTGATCCGTTCGGGCGCAGTGGATCTTGTGGTCGTCGACTCGGTCGCCGCGCTGGTTCCACGGGCGGAGATCGAGGGCGAGATGGGCGATACCCACGTGGGCCTGCAGGCGCGCCTCATGAGCCAGGCGCTCCGCAAGCTGACCGGCAACCTGGGGCGGTCGCACACCTGCATGATCTTCATCAACCAGATCCGCATGAAGATCGGCGTCATGTTCGGCAACCCCGAGACCACCTCCGGCGGCAACGCGCTCAAGTTCTACGCCTCCGTGCGCCTCGACATTCGCAGGATCGGACAGATCAAGGACGGCAACGATGCGGTGGGCAATCGCACGCGTGTCAAGGTGGTCAAGAACAAGTGCGCGCCCCCCTTCCGGAAGTGCGAGTTCGACCTGATGTTCAACCAGGGGATCTCGCGGGAAGGCGACATCCTCGACCTGGCGAGCGAGGCGGGCCTGGTCGAGAAGGCGGGAACCTGGTTCAGCTTCGAGGGCACGCGGCTGGGGCAGGGGCGCGAGAACGCCAAGCGCTTCCTGCGAGAGAACCCCGAGGTCTACGAGCGGATCCAGGACCTGGTGTACACCCACGCCGGCATCAAGCGGCCGGTCCCGGTGACCGAGGGGGAGGCAGCAGCGCCCGAGTCCGGTCCTCTGGACCCCGCTGCGGCCTGACGCGAGGCCTCCACCGCCCTCAAGAATCCGGGAGGTTTCGACGATTCAGCCGCCGAGTGCGCGCGCCCGCTGTCGGCCCGGACCGGCGGTGGGCGGGGCGCGGTGGGTGGCGCCGTGGAGCTCAACGACATCCTGCGAGTCGCAGTCCGGGGGGACGCCTCCGACATCCACCTGAAGGCCGGCCTGCCGCCGATGTTCCGCGTGGACGGCGCTCTCATGCCCCTGAAGAGTGGCGAGCGCCTCCTCCCCGAGTACCTGCACCGGGTCTTCGAGCACATTTCGACCGCCGGCCAGCGCGAGCATTTCGAGCGCTTTCACGAGGTGGACCTGGCCTACTCGGTGCCGGGGCTGGGGCGCTTTCGGGTGAACGCGTTCCTGCAGCGGGGAACGATCGGAATCGTCTTCCGGGTGATTCCCTTCGGCGTCAAGACGATCGAGCAGCTCAACCTGCCTCCCGTGGTCGAGCGCGTCTGCATGGAGTCTCGCGGCCTGGTGCTGGTGACCGGGACCACCGGCTCGGGAAAGTCGACGACGCTCGCGGCGATGATCGACCACATCAACTCGAACCGGACCTGCCACATCATGACCATCGAGGATCCGATCGAGTTCCTGATCCGCGACAAGC
>JBHHYV010000117.1:0-11031 GCA_046757685.1 Myxococcota bacterium | reverse complement strand
TGGCGGCGCCCGACGTGACGGTGCAGCCCGATCGGCCGCTGATGGTGATCTACACGTCGGGCACGACGGGCCTTCCCAAGGGCATCCTCAACAACCACCTCAAGCTGATCTTCATCGGCCGGGCCGTCTCGTCGAACATGGAGCTCACGCCGGATTGCGTCGGCTACGCCAGCATGCCGCTCTTCCACTCCAACTCCATGTTCCTCGGCTTCATGCCCGCGTTCACGGTAGGGGGCAGCATGGCGCTGCGGTCGCGCTTCAGTGCGCGCGCCTTTCTGCCCGACGTGCTGCGCCACGGGGTGACCTACTGGAACTACGTCGGCGAGCCGGTGCACTACATCCTGGACGCGCTCGAGCGCGAGTTCGGCTCGGAGGAGCGGATCCTGGACGAGGTCGCGGCGAACCCCCGCAACCACCTGCGTTACGCGATCGGAAACGGCGCGGCCGCCCCGGACATCGACCGCTTCATGGCGTGGCTGGATCTCGAGGACATGTTCGAGATCTACGGCTCCACCGAGGCCGCCATCAGCACCTTTCGGCGCAAGGGCGACCCCCGGGGCAGCGTGGGCGAGCTGACGGACCCGAGCGTGAAGATCCTGCGCGAGGACGGTCGCGAGTGCCCTCCGGCCCGACTGGATCCGAACGGCAAGATCGCCAACTATGCCGAGGCCGTCGGCGAGATCGTGCGCGTCGCGGCCGATACCGGCCTCTTCCAGGGCTACTTCGCCAACGAGGAGGCGAACTCCGAGAAGTATCGCGAGGGGGTCTACCACTCCGGGGACCTCGGCCACGTGCTGATTCGCGACGGCAGGCGCTACCTCTTCTTCGACGGCCGGACCGACGACTGGATCCGCAAGGATGGGGAGAACTTCTCGGCGGCGCAGGTGGCGCGAATGATCTCGGAGCACCCGGACGTGCCTCTCGCGGCTGCCTACGGAGTGCCGTGCGCGGTCTCGGACGAGCTGGTGATGGTCGCGATCAAGCTGCGACCCCAGGCCCGCTTCGATCCGCAGGCGTTCTTCGACTGGCTCCACGAGCAGACCGAGCACGGGAGCATGGATCCAAAGTGGCTCCCGGACTTCGTGCGAATCGTCGACGAGTTCGAGTACACGCAGACCGAGAAGGTCCTGGTGCGCAACCTCAAGCGGGTCCACTTCGACCTGTCGCGGATTCCCGATCCGAAGGTCTACTGGCGCGAGCGTGGCGACACGGGCTATCGCGCCTTCACGGTGCAGGACTGGACGCGGCTGCGAGAGGTCTTTGCGCGGGCCGAGAAGCTCGATCTACTGGACCGCTAGCCGGAGAGGCCCGGAGGCGGAGATCACACTCCGTTCTCGCCCGGCTCGGGCCGCGCGCGGGAGCGCTTGAGCGCGGACCGGCGCTGCTTGGCCGCGCGCTGACGCGCGCGCGCCGATCGAGTCGGCCGGGTCGGGCGGCGTCGCCGGGGTGGGGCGTCCACCTCGGCCAGCATGGCGCGCAGCTTCTCGAGGCAGTCGGCGGAGTTGCGACCCTGGTCGCGGAAGCGCTGGCTCGTGATGAGGAGCCAGCCTTCCGAGCTCACACGTCGACGAAAACGGGCGAGGAACCGCTCTCGCACGTCGTCGGGAAGCGCGGGGCTGTGCGTGACCCGCCAGCGAAGCTCCGCCCGCGTGCTGCGCCGGTTGACGTTCTGGCCGCCGGGACCTCGGGAGGTGGAGTAGTGGAAGCGCAGCTCGCGCAGCGGCACCTGCACCCGCGAGGAGACGACGATCACGGGCCGGGCCTACGCGCGAGCCCCGGGCTCGGGCGTCACGGCTCGGGCTCTGGACGGACCCGCACCGAGGAGCACGGCCCGCGGGAGCCGACGCGGACGGCTGGGGCTCAGGCGACTCGTCGGCGGGCGACACCCGCGATCACGGCACCGCCCATCAGGAACGAGAGCAGGGCGCCGGGCTCGGGCACGGGCCGGAGCGGCTGCCGAGAGTCGACCTGGGTGACGGTGGCGAAGACCTCGTCGCGCTGCTGGAGCTTGAAGGACGCCGTGCTCAGGTCGACCTTGAAGGTGACCTCGGGCAGTCGAACGTAGGTCGTCTCCCAGAGCACCTCGCCCGTATCCCAGCGCCAGAAGCCGTGCGCGCTCCCCGTGAGCTGGGCGGTGGTTGCAGGGTCGATGAAGGTGAAGCTCGCATGAACGTCCATCCACGAGTAGGTGAGGTCGTTCATCGTGTACGGATCGGCGCCGATGATGAAGGCTCCGAAGGTGTGCGACAGGCCGTCGTTGAGCTGGAAGCTCGACGTGTCGAGCACGCTGGTGTCGGTCCACCAGTTGACTCCGACCTGATCCGGTGAGGTGACCTGGATCGAGCCTGGTGTGTAGTTGATCGGTAGCGCGGCGGCCGAACCCGCGAAGAAGAGCCCTCCGAAGACCGCCAGCACTGTCAGGACGCGCATCACTACCTCCGATAGTCGCAGCTCATCCACAAGAGTGTCAAAGGGAATTCCTTCGACCGGTGCAGCTCCGCCTTCGCGAGTGTACTTCCCCACGTTTTGGAGTGTCAAGGGTCGAGAATCCTCCTCCTGGCCTCGCAGCCGAGCGGTCCTGCCACCCTCCCTCGGTTACAGTGAGAGTGTAATCTCTCCCAGGCTCGGATTCGCCTTCTCCGAGCGTACGAGCCGACCCACACGGGGCCTGGCCGGCGCGCTAAGATGCGCCCGCCAGCGTCCGCCAGGAGGGGGAGATGCAGGAATCGAGCTATCTGGCAGCGCTCTCGGTCGACGAGGCGATCCGCGTCCTGGACGGACGAGGCGGCCCAGAGACCCACCTGCTCGCGGGCGGGACCGATCTCTTGATCCAGATCCGGGCCGCGGGCCCGCGGCCCCGGTGCATCCTCGACCTGAAGCGGATTCCCGAGACCCGCCAGTTGATCCCAGGGGCCGCGGGTCTCACGATCGGTGCGGCCGTGACGGCCGCCGAGCTGCGAGAGCGGGAGGGAGTGCGCGAGCGCTGGCCGGGGCTCGTCGAGGCCGCGGAGCTGATCGGGTCGGAGCAGATCCAGGGTCGCGCGACCCTCGGCGGGAACCTCTGCAACGCCTCTCCCGCCGCCGACACCATCCCCCCCCTGATCGCGCTCGGAGCGCGCTGCAGGATCGCCGGCCCCCGGGGTGAGCGCACGCTCCCCGTCGAGTCCTTCGTGACCGGGCCTGGAGAGAACGCGCTCGAGCACGGAGAGCTCCTGGTCGAGGTCCAGGTGCCGGCTCCCGCTCCCGGCGGCGCGGACGCCTACCTGAGGCTGACGCCGCGCTCCGAGATGGACATCGCAATGGTGGGCGCCGCCGTCTCCCTGACGCTCGACGCCGCCGGAGCCTGCAGCGCGGCGCGCGTGGCCCTCGGGGCGGTCGCGCCCACCGCGATCGCGGTGCCCGAAGCGGCGGCGGCTCTCGTGGGAGGTCCGGTCGATTCCAGCGCCCTCGAACGACTGGCCGAGGCGGCACGAGCGGCCGCTCGTCCGATCGACGACATGCGCGCCACGGCGAGCTATCGCCGGCAGGTCACGGGCGTCCTGGTGCAGAGGGCCGCTCGAATCGCCGCCGAGCGCGCCATCGCTCGCCGGGAGGGCTGAGACGTGCCCAAGATCCACGTGCAAGCCACCCTCAACGGCCGACCCAGCGAGTTCCTCTGTGAGCCGCAGCAGAGCCTGCTCGAGGTGCTGCGCGAGGTGCTCCAGCTGACGGGGACCAAGGAGGGCTGTGGCACGGGCGACTGCGGGGCCTGCTCGGTGACGCTCGACGGGAGGCTGGTCTGCGCCTGCCTGGTCCTCGCGGCGGAGGTCGACGGGCGGTCGGTGGGGACGGTCGAGGGGGTGGCGGGGCCGGAGCGGCTGCACCCGGTGCAGCAGAAGCTGCTGGAGGACGCCGGCTTGCAGTGCGGCGTCTGCACGCCCGGGTTCGTGGTCGCGGCTCACGCCCTGCTCGAGCGCAACCCGGACCCGAGCGAGCACGAGGTGCGCTACTGGCTGGCCGGCAACCTCTGCCGCTGCACGGGCTACGACAAGATCGTGCGCGCCGTGCTCGATGCAGCCGGAGAGCTGCGCGCGGAGTCTGCCTGACCCGGGTCGAGCTCCACGACCACATGGCCGGACTGCAGTGCACCCTCCGGCTCTGGCGACAGCACCGCGACCGAGAGGGCGCCGACCCGCTGCGGCGAGGGTCCCTCGCCGAGACTCTTGCTGACGGGCCCGCAGCGGAGACCGAGCGGGACGAGGCTCTCGAGCTCGGGCGTCTCGCCCGGGAGCTCTGGCCCGGCGGAATCGCAATCTCCGAGGAGATGGACGTGGCGCTCCGCGAGACGGAGGCCCGGATCTCGGATCCCGCGGTCCCGGCGATCTTCGATGCTGCACTCCAGGTCGGCCCGCTGCAGGGTCGCGTGGACGTACTCGAACGGGCGGGGGAAGCCTGGCGCCTCCACGCCATCGTGCCCTCTACGCGCACCCGGGGAGAGCACCTCGATGCGCTGGCCTTCCAGGCCCATCTGGTCCGGCGCGCCGGGCTCGAGGTCCGCGGCGTGTGGCTCCATCTTCTCGACGGGACCTATCGGTCTCCCTCGGAGCTCGCGGCGGACGAGATCGAGATCCAGCGCCTGCTGATCGCGCGCGACGTGACCCGACGCGTTCGTGCGCGGGTCGAAGACACCGAGCACGAGGTGACTCGCTGGCTCCGGGTGATCGAGGCACCCGAGCCCCCCGAGGTCACCCCCTCCGAGCACTGTCGCAGACCCTCTCGCTGCCCCTACTTCGAGGGCTGCAGGCGCCCCTTGCCCGACGATTGGGTCGGCCACTTTCCGGGCCTGACGGCGGCGTGGAAGGCGGCGCTCCTGGAGGGGGGCGCTCTCCGCTTCGCCCAGGTCCCGCCCGAGCAGGTCCGGACCCCGACGCAGCGGCTGGCCCTGCGGGCGGCCGAGTCGCGCCAGCCTGCCTTCGGCTCGGACCTTCGCCACGAGCTGGAGCGGCTGGCGCCGCCCGTGCTCTACCTGGACTTCGAAGCCTGGGCCCCGGTGATCCCCCGCGTGCCGGGCACGCGGCCGCAGCAGGTGATCCCCTTCCAGTGGTCGCTCCACAGGATCGACCGCGACGGCCGGCTTCAGCATGCGGAGTTCCTGGCGGATCCCCACCGGAATCGCGATCCGCGCCCCGAGTGGATCGAGGCGCTCCTGGCGGCCGTCGCCGAGGAGCCGTCGGAGCGCGCGCCGATCCTGGTCTACTCCAGCTTCGAGTCCGACTGCCTCGCAGACCTGGCTCGCGACCTGCCCCCGCTGGCTCGAGCGATCGAGGAGCTACGCGCGCGCCTGGTGGATCTGTACGCGATCGTCCGGCAGTGCGTCTACGACCTGTCGTTCCGGGGCTCCTGGGCGCTCAAGAGCGTGACGCCCGCACTCGTCCCCGGCTTCAGCTGGCGAGACCTTCCGGGGATCGCGAATGGCGCGGAGGCCCAGGCCGCCCTCGCGCGCCTGTCCCGCGCGGCACTGACCGACCCGCAACGGGAGCGCATGCGGCATCAGCTGCTCGCCTACTGCGAGCGCGACACCTGGGCTCTGGTCGAGCTCCATCGAGCTCTCCGGGAGCTTGCGGCGTTATCATAGCTGCGAGCGACGAGAGGAGTCTCCCTTGGCCGAAGAGCACAAGTTCCGGTGGGTGGGCACGCGACCGATTCGTCCGGACGGAATCGACAAGGTGACCGGCCGCGCTCGCTTCGGCGCCGACTACTCGCTGCCCGACCTGCTGTGGGGTCGGATCCTGCGCAGTCCGCACGCGCACGCGCGGATCCTGAAGATCGACACCTCGCGCGCCCGGGCGATCGACGGGGTGCTCGCGGTGGTGACCTCCGCCGACCTCCCCGAGATCTCGCCCGAGGAGTCGGGAGCCGGCGAGGGTCCGATCGACTTTCGAGACCTCTCGCGGAACATCCTGGCTCGAGACAAGGTCCTCTACCACGGGCACCCGGTCGCCGCCGTGGCTGCCGAGACCCCGGAGCTCGCGGACCGGGCGCTCGCCCAGATCGAGGTCCGCTACGAGCCCCTTCCGCACGTGCTCGACGGGCGCGAGGCGATGCAGCCCGGAGCCCCGATCCTGCACGAAGACCTGCGTACGCGGGGCGTCGACCCGCCGATCGACCGCCCGACCAACGTGGCGTCTCGATTCGTGCTCGAGCGCGGCGACGTGGACACGGCGCTGGCGAACGCCGAGGTGGTCCTGGAGCGGGAGCTCACGACCGCCACGGTCCACCAGGGCTACATCGAGCCCCACGCCGCGCTCGCCCACACGACCCAGGACGGGCAGTCGACGCTGTGGTGCTGCACGCAGGGACACTTCATGGTGCGAGCCTTCACCGCGAAGCTGCTCGGTCTCGACATCTCGCAGCTCAAGGTGATTCCGAGCGAGATCGGAGGCGGCTTCGGCGGAAAGACCACCGTCTACCTCGAGCCGCTCGCGGTCCTGCTCTCGCGTCGCTCCGGGCGCCCGGTCAAGCTGGTGATGCGCCGCGACGAGGTGCTGCGGGCGACGGGGCCGGCGGCCGGCACCCACATGCAGCTGCGGCTGGGGGCGAAGCGAGACGGCCGGCTGATCGCGGTCGATGCGCTGCTGCACTACGAGGCGGGAGCCTTCCCGGGCTCGCCCGTGAACGCGGGAGCCATGACGCTCGTCGCGGCCTACGACCTCGAGCACCTTCGCATCCAGGGCTACGACATCGTGGTCAACAAGCCCAAGACCACGGCCTATCGGGCGCCCGGCGCGCCCCAGGCCGCCTTCGCCCTCGAGACGATGCTGGATGAGCTCGCCGAGGGGCTGGGGATCGATCCGATCGAGCTGCGGCTTCGCAACGCCGCCAGGGAGGGCACGCGCGCGCCCTACGGGCCCAAGTTCCGCGCCATCGGCTGCGTCGAGACGCTCGAGGCGGCGCGCTCGCATCCCCACTACAAGGCGCCCCTCGGTCCCCACCAGGGACGTGGAGTGGCGACCGGGTTCTGGTTCAACGCCGGAATGAACTCGAGCGCCGAGGTCTACCTGAATGAGGACGGGACAGCGGTCGTCGTCTCGGGGAACCCCGACATCGGCGGATCGCGAGCGTCGCTGGCCATCATGGCCGCCGAGGAGCTCGGGATCGACGTGAGCCGGGTCCGCCCGGTGGTCGCCGACACCGAGACCGTGGGGTACAACGACTCGACCGGCGGCAGCCGGGTCACCTTTGCGACCGGCATGGCCGTGATCGAGGCGGCGCGTGACGTGATCCGACAGCTGCGAGAGCGCGCCGCCAGGATCTGGGAGGTGGACGTGGAGTCCACCGCCTTCGCCGACGGCGCCGTCGTCCCCGCTCCCGGATCCGGGCTCGATCGCGACCCGCTGCAGCTGAAGGAGCTCGCCGCGCGCGCGGGGCGCACGGGCGGACCGATCGCGGGACGCGCGTCGCTCACGGCGCGGGGCGCGGGGCCCGGCTTCGCGACCCACATCTGCGACGTGGAGGTGGATCCCGAGACGGGACAGACGCGGGTGACGCGCTACACGGCGATCCAGGACGCGGGCCGTGCCATCCACCCGAGCTACGTCGAGGGGCAGATGCAGGGCGGGGCCGCCCAGGGTGTGGGCTGGGCGCTCAACGAGGAGTTCGTCTACGACGAGGCGGGCGTGCTCCAGAACCCGGGCTTCCTGGACTACCGCATGCCGGTGGCGCTCGATCTCCCGATGATCGACACCGTCGTGATCGAGGTGCCGAACCCGCGCCACCCCTACGGCGTCCGCGGAGTCGGAGAGGTCCCCATCGTCCCGCCGCTCGCCGCGGTCGCGAATGCCGTGCACGACGCGGTGGGCGTGCGCATGACGTCGCTTCCGATCTCGCCCCCCCGTCTGCTCGAGGCCCTGCAGGCCCAGCAGTCTCGCTAGGGCCCGCGTGGCGCGCGTCTTCCTCCCGCCCGCCGTGGACCCACTCTCGGGAGGGGTGCGCGAGCTCGAGATCGAGGCCCGGACCCTCGGAGGGCTCCTGCGTCAGCTCGACGCGCGCTTCCCGGGGCTGGGCGCACAGCTGCGCGAGGGCGTCGCGGTCGCGATCGACGGCGAGATCATCCCCGAGCCCTGGCTCGAGCCCGTCTCCACCGACAGCGAGGTGCACTTCCTGCCGCAGGTCTCGGGAGGCCGGGGCTCGCTCAGCTGAAGCCCCCGCGCGCCGCGATCGGCCACTGCGCCTCGATCGCATCGCCGTGGCGCAGCCAGTAGCGGTCGTGGAGGTTGACCGTCGTATCGCAGTGGCTCGGGAGCAGCTCGATCAGGTCGCCGACCTCGAGCTTCGTGGGCGCCCCCTCGTCGACGACGACGAAGGCGTGCTCCTCCGAGAGCGCCACACAGCGCAGTGGAAGCTCCGCGCCAACCGGCATACCCATGTCATGCGAGAGCGACTTCATGCCGCAGTCCACGATCGCCAGGCGCTCGCGAACGTGCAGCACCCGCGTGACCAGCGTGAGCGCGCACTCGAACTCCGGCCGCACCTTGCGGTACGTCGCGTCCATGAACACATAGCTCCCCGCCTGGATCTCGGTCACCTCTGGGGCGTCCCCGGTAATGTCGTGCGTCCCGGTCCCTCCTCCGCTCACCACCTCGGGAGAGAGCCCGGCGTCGACGAGCGCCTGGCGGTGCGAGAGCAGTCGCGCGAGCGCGCTCTGTGCGGCTCGCCTGCGCTCGGCCGCGTCCGCGATCAGCACCGCGTGCCCCTCGTAGCCCATGATCCCGCGGTAGGCGACGCGGCTGTCCCGGAGCTGGCGTGCGAGCGCGACGGTCTGCTCGGGCGCCTGCGTCCCGCAGCGGTGCATCCCCGTGTCGCACTCGATCAGGGCGCCGACGTGGGTCCGCGCTCCGGCGAGGGCGGCATCCAGGCTCTCGATCTGGAGCGGGTGATCCACGGCCACCAGCAGCTCCGGCACCCGCGACGCGAGCTTGACGAGCCGGTCGAGCTTGGACGCGCCCAGGACCTGGTTGGCGACCAGGATCGAGGCTCCGATGCCCGCGTCCGCGAGCGTCTCGGCCTCGGCGAGCTTGGCGCAGGTGATTCCGATGGCCCCGGCCTCCAGCTGCAGGCGCGCGATCTCGGGGCACTTGGGTGTCTTGTAGTGAGGTCGCAGTCCGGCGGCGCGCTCCTCGAAGAAGCGCGCCATCCGGGCGATGTTGCGTTGCAGGCGACCGCGATCGAGGAGCAGCGCGGGTGTGTCGACATCCGAGACCCGCACCCGGGTCATGCTAGCATGCGCGGCGTGCGGACTCGCTGGATCCAGGGCGTCGCCGTGATCGCGCTCGGGGTGGCCCTGGTCGGAATCCGCCACTCGACCCACGGAGCGGCCGCCTATCCGATCACGTTGCCGGGGAGCCTCCCCGCCACGCTCTACGAGCCCGGCGCCCGCCGCGGCTTTGCCGAGATTCCGGCGGACCGCCCCCCGCTGCCCACGCTGATTCTCGCGCACGGCTTCTCCGCCAACCGCTCCATGCTCGACCTGCTGGCACGCAGGGTCGCGCGAGCGGGCTATGCGGTCCTCACCTTCGACTTCCAGGGTCACGGAGCGAACCCCCATCCCTTCGAACCGGTGGGCCGAGGTCGCGCGGGCCTGGTGAACGACTTCGCGACCGCGCTGCGCTACGTCCGCTCCGACCCCCGTCTGGACGCCACGCGGATCGCAATCGCCGGCCACTCCATGGGAGCCGCCACTGCGCTTCGCGTCGCCTCCTACGAGTCGGGGCTGGCCGCGGTCATCGGCATCTCGGGAGGGGCTTCGCCCGAGGGGCCCTACCCCGTACAGAACCTGCTGCTGATCTGGGCCTCGGGCGATCCCTCCACGCTGCGCGTGCGACTGCGCGAGCTGGGAGCCCACCTGGCGGGCTTCGCGCGCCTGGTGGCGGACCGCACCTACGGCGACGTGTCCCGCGGCGAGGCCATCCGCGTCTCCGAGGTGGCCGGCACCGACCACGTGCGCATCCTCTGGTCGGCTCCCGCAGCTCGCCGCATTCTGGCGTGGCTCGAGACCACCGTCGGACCGGGCCTGTCTCCCGCGGCCAATCCCCTCGCGCCGGGACCGGGTCCCTGGGTCGCGCTCGGGCTGGCGGCGGTGGGGACGCTCCTCTGGGGGTTTCCGACGCTGCTCGCGAGCGTCGTTCGCACCCGTGCGCCCCGACCGATCGACGATCCGCTGCGGCGCGTCGCGATGGGTGGGGCCTCGCTCCTGATCGGCGGACTCCTGCTCCTCGGGGCTCACCCCCGCAGCGGCGGGGGCCCGCTCGCGGCACTGCCGCTGGTAGCGGGACGGGAGGTCGCCGCCTTCTTTGCGGTGAGCGGCGCCTCGCTGTGTCTGCTGCTGGCCCGGTCGCCGTGGGGGCGCGCGGCTCTCGGTCGACCCCGGACCTCGCTCCCCACCGCGCTGGCAGCGGGAGGCCTGGCCTTCGGACTCAGCTACCTGCTGCTCGCGGGCATCGTCGCCCCCTACCTGGAGCTGGGTCTCGCACCTCGGCGGCTGCTCTGGTGGGGTCTGTGCAGCGTCGCAGCGCTGCCCTTCTTCCTCGCGACCGAGGTCGCGTATCGGGGCTCGGGCCGGGCGGGTCGTTGGCTGCCGCTCGGCTTCAAGATCCTCACGATCCTGGCCCTGGGCAGCGGCGCGGCTTCGGGAGTGCTTCCGAGGGTGGTAGGGCTCGCACTCGGTGGCGTCGTCGCACTCTTCGCACTGCTGGAGTGGGTCGCCTTCCGCCTGGGCCGGGCGGGCCACGACCCCTGGGTGGCGGCGCTCTTTCAGTCCTTCTGGATCGGGCTCTTTCTTGCGGGCTTTCCACTCGAGGTCTGACCCCGATCCGCAGAGTCGGAGCCGGGCAGGTCGCGCGGGTGGATCGGCTGGCCGTAGGAGAACTCGCAGGTGATCCCGCTCGGGTCGCGGACCATGCAGAGGTACCCGATGATGGGGCCGGCATCGACGGGCCCGTACTTGAGCTTGCCCTCCCGCTTCGCAAGCTCGGCGATGCGGTCGACATCGTCGCG
>JBHHYV010000116.1:0-11034 GCA_046757685.1 Myxococcota bacterium | reverse complement strand
CTAGGGCCGCGAGGCCCTCCAGGGTGCCTCGGCGTAGGGGCGGTCCTGGGCGAGGGCCACCTCCTCGTGGGTGACCCTTCCCCGCCAGCAGTTCACTCCGCGCGCGAGCGAGGGATCCGCGCGCAGGGCCTCCTCGAGCCCGCGCTCCGCCAGGTCCTGGAGATAGGGGAACGAGGCGTTCGCCAGGGCGAACGTCGAGGTGCGAGGCACTGCCCCCGGAATGTTCGCGACCCCGTAGTGAAGCACCCCCTCCACGCGGTAGACGGGGTCCGAGTGGCTCGTGACGCGGGTCGTCTCGACACAGCCCCCCTGGTCGACGGCGACGTCCACGATCACCGCCCCGGGATTCATGCGCGACACCCACTCACGCGACACCAGGACGGGGGCTCGGGCGCCGGGCACCAGGACGGCACCGATCACCAGGTCCGCCTGGGTCACACTGCGCTCCAGGTTGCCCGGGTTGGAGAAGAGGGTGTGCAGCTCGCCGTGGTAGATGTCGTACAGGTGGGCGAGCCTGCGGTGGTCGAGGTCCAGGACCGTCACGTCCGCACCCAGGCCGTAGGCGATCCGGACCGCCGCCGTCCCGACGACGCCGGCGCCCAGGATCGTGACACGCCCCCGATCGACCCCCGGGACACCCCCGAGCAGGACGCCGCGGCCCCCCTGGTCTCCCTGGAGCCAGTGGGCGCCGATCTGCACGGCGAGCCGGCCCGCCACCTCGCTCATCGGGACCAGGATCGGCAAGGTCCCGTCGGAGGCCTGCACCGTCTCGAACCCGAGCGCGATGATCTCGGCCTCGAGAATCCTCCGCAGGAGCTCCTCGTCGGCGGCCAGATGCAGATAGGACCAGACGACCTGGCCCGGCTGCATCATCGCGACCTCGGCCGCCGTCGGCTCCTTCACCTTGGTGATCAGGTCGCTGCCGGCGATCACGTCGGCGGGCTCCTCGACGACCTCGGCGCCCGCCTTCCGGTACTGGTCGTCGGTCAGCCCGCTGCCCTCGCCAGCGCCACTCTGCATGCGCACCGGATGCCCGTGGCGCGTCAACCACTGCACGTTCTCGGGCAGAAGGGCGACTCGGAGCTCGCGGTCCTTGCTCTCTCGCAGAAGCCCGATCCGCATCGAACGGTGACTCCTTCCCGACCCGCGGGGTCGACTCGACGGTTCGTCAGCGGCCGGCGCGCGCCTCCCGGAACGCCTCGACGAGGATTGCGGAGACCTCGGGGCGCGTGAACTCGGGGGGCAGGTCCTCGCCCGCCTGGAGCATCTCGCGCACGCGGGTTCCCGAGAGGAAGACGCGCTGGTCCGGCGCGCTGTTCGTGGTCTTGTTCGACGCCATCCCGTTCATCTTGCGGCAGAAGAAGGCATGCTCGAACTTGAGCGGCACGATTCCGATGGCTGCGGGATCGAACTCGTCGAAGATCCGTTGCGCGTCGTAGGTCCCGTAGTAGTCCCCGACGCCGGCATGATCGCGCCCGACGATGAAGTGGGTACAGCCGTAGTTCCTGCGCATGATCGCGTGGAAGACCGCCTCACGCGGACCCGCGTAGCGCATCGACGCCGGCAGGACCGAGAGCACCACGCGCTCCCCGGGGTAGTAGCCATCGATCAGCGCCTTGTAGCAGCGCATGCGGACATCGGCGGGAATGTCGTCCGACTTCGTCTCCCCCACCAGTGGGTGGATCAGCAGACCATCCGTGATCTCGAGGGCGACCTTCGTCAGGTACTCGTGCGCGCGGTGGATCGGGTTGCGGGTCTGGAAGGCCACGACGGTCGACCACTCGCGGCGCTCGAACTCGGCGCGGGTCTGCGCGGGCTCGAGCCGATCTTCGGGGAACGGGCCGGGGGGCAGGCTCAGCACGGTCAGCGGCCCCGAGAGGCGCACGTCGCGCGCTGCGTAGAGCGCGGAGACTCCGGGGTGGGCCTCCTCGTCGGTGCCGTACACGCGCGTGGCCTCGGCCCGACGATCCACCCGGAAGCGCTCGCGCACCTCGAGAATCGCCCTTGGAACCCCCTCGGAATCGACGAGGGCGATCTCCTCGCCCTCGGCCAGCGAGTCGGCGAAGGCCCCATCCGCCGAGAGCACGACGGGGATCGTCCACGGAACGCCCCCGGGAAGGTGCATGTCGTTCACGACCGACTTGCACTCGTCGGTTCCCATGAACCCGCGAAGCGGCGAGAAGCCGCCGATCGCGAGCAGCTCGAGGTCCGTCTGCTCCCGGGAGTCGAGGGCCAGGGAGCGGAGGCCCCGCGCACGCTCCAGGAGGGCCGGACGCTCGGCCTCGGAGCAGCGCAGGTCGACGAGCGAGCCGCCACCGTGGGGGGCAATGGTCATGTCTTGATCTCCTCATCGGCGGGACGCCGGTTCGTAACGCCTGGCCCAGGCCCGCGGCCTCTCCCTACCAGACCGGGCGGCCGTTCTGCGCGTTCTGAGTGAGCTGCCTCTCCGCTCCGTCCGATACCCGGGTGATGAAGAGCTGGCTCTCCTTCTCCGAGCCGCGCGCGGAGGCGTATACCACATAGCGCCCATGGGGCGATACGGCCGGGAAGCCCTCGTTGAAGTCGCTCTGGGCGACCGGTCGCCGCCCGCTACCGTCGGAGCGCATCAGCCAGATGTCTCCGTTGCCTCGCCTCCAGCTCACGTAGGCGATCCAGCGCCCGTCCCGGGACAGGCGCGGAGCGCGCCCGCGACCGAGCGGCCGGGGCGCGTCCTCCCCGAGCACGTGGCGCAGGATCACCCCGTCGCCACCCTTTCTCCCGGTGCGTCGCACGAAGATCAGCGATCTGCCATCGGGCGCGACGTCCGGCTCCGTCCCGTTCACGCCGCCCGGCAGCGGCCACGTGCCGTCGTCGGTCGTCACGAGGATCTGGCGCGACACCGACCCGTCGGCTCGCTTCGCAAGACCGAGGGTCACCAGCCGGATCGGCCCGGCTCCCAGGGCCGCGTTCCCCCGCGTGATTCCGGGCACCAGACGCGTGTACGCGCCGGTCAGGCGGTTCCACGAGAAGAGGCGAAGCCGGAAGCCGCCGCGCCGCACGCGACCGATCAGCAGGAAGTTGCCGTCGGAGCTCCAGTCCAGGGGAAGCGTGCCGAGGCCCGCATCGGGCACGGCGCGCAGGGCTCCGGTTCGGGGATCGATGAGCATCAAGCTGGTGCGCGCGGCGCGCGGGGGACTGCTGCCTCCCGCCTTGCGCTTCTCGAGCTCCTCGGGGCTCAGGAAGTCCACCGCGGCCATGAACTGGTCGAGGCTGGCGATTCCCTGCTTCGCCTCCTGGCGAACGAAGGCGATGGGATCCGCGGGCAGGTCCGACTGGGGCAGGCGTCCCGAGCTGCAGGCAGCCACGACCGCCAGGCCCGCCACGGCCGTCGCCCGGCCCAGGAAGCCCGTCACACCCGCTCCAGGAGCCGGCGACCCCGGTAGCGGCCGGCTCGCGGCTGCCACTCGAAGAGCGCGGCGTCGCTGACCACGCCCTCGTGGACCGCGATCACGAGCTGCGCCGCGTGCGGCCACAGCGGCGTGCCCTGCGGGCCGAGGGCGCCCCGCAGATCCTGCTGCGAGAAGTAGGCGGGCGCGTCGACGTGCGAGTGGTAGATGATCAGGATCTCCTCCCCCGAGGTCTCCGCTGCCCTGGAGGCTTCGAGCAGCTCGTACTCGTCGATCCAGAAGGCGCGCTTCGCATCGAGCGTCGACTCCCCGCGACGCAGCTGGCGGTCCTGGACGTTCGTGCAACGAAGCACCCGCCCCAGCCCGAGCGGAGGCGAGCCGAGCACGAGGCCACAGCACTCCTCCGGGTAGCACTCGACCGCATGCGCGAAGAGCTCTCCCACGATCTCCGTCGGCAGGCTCACCCCCGGGGCCGACGCGTCCACGACGGCTGCGGCTCGCTCCTGCCAGTCGCCCTCTCGGGCGCCCTCTCGCGGGTGCTCTCTGGGCTCTCTGGAACCGGTCCCGGGCATGCGTCAGATGTGGTACATCGACGGGCCGGCGTCGGCCCGCCCGACCCGGCGCTGCGCCGCCTCGCGGCACAGCGCCGCCAGGGAGACCTCCGAGAGGGCCGACTCGAGAGCGTCGGCCAGCCGCTCCCAGACGAAGTCGGGCCCGGTCGACCCGTCCTCGGGAGACGGCTCGGGGACTCCCTGGAGCAGGGAGCCCTCCACGGCGCGCGCGAGGTCCGCGAGGGTGATCTCGGCCGGATCGCGAGCCAGGCAGTAGCCACCCCCCGGGCCCCGCTTGGACTGAACCAGCCCGGCTCGCCGCAGCCTCTGGAAGATCTGCTCGAGGTAGCGGGCGGGGATGCGCTGGCGTGCCCCGATCACCTGGATCGGAACCGGCTTCGAAGAGCCGTGGTAGGCCAGATCGAAGGCGCCGTAGATCGCGTACCTGAGCCGCTGCGTCGCCCTCACACGCGAGACCATTAGCACACTGGCGGACCGCAGAATAGAACGCGAGTCTCGGAGCTGCTATGTTCGCTCTTTGTTCTCCCCCGCCCCGCCCCCCGTGAGGTCAGCCCATGAACGAGTCCGGGCCGGACGCCGAAGCCGGGGGCACGCGGCCCCCGCCGCCCTCGGGAGCCCCTCTGCTCCGGAGGCTCGAGCGCCTGGCCTGCGCGGAGCCCGGCGCGCCCTTCTCGATCCGGGCGGTTCACTCCGAGCCGGCCCGGCCTGCCCGTCCCGGAACGCTCACGCTCGACCCCCGGGCGCGGGCACGGCTGAAGCCCATCCTGGAGCGCCGCGGGATCGAGACGATCTGGTCTCACCAGGCCGAGGCGCTCGACGCCTGGTCCGCCGGAGCGGACGTGCTGCTCAGCACCGGAACGGCGAGCGGCAAGAGCCTGGTCTACAGCATCGCGACCGCGCTCTCGAGGCTGCGGGAGCCCGGCGCTCGAAGCCTGCTCCTCTTTCCGCTCAAGGCGCTGGAGCGCGACCAGCGCGCGGGGCTTCGGGCCGACCTCGAGTCCGCGGGAGACGACGGGGGGGTCGAGATCTACGACGGAGATACCTCGCCCTACCGACGGCGCAAGATCCGCGACTCCCCACCCGCCGCGCTGCTCACGACGCCCGACATGCTTCACGCCGGGATTCTCCCCCGGCACGAGAGCTGGCGGAGCCTGCTCTCCACGCTCGAGCTGATCGTGCTCGACGAGGTCCACGTCTACCGCGGCGTGCTGGGGACGCACATGGCGCAGGTGCTGCGCCGCCTGCTGCGGCTCGCCCACCACCACGGCGCGCATCCGCAGGTGATCGCCTGCTCGGCCACCGTGGGAAATCCCGCAGCCTTCATCGAGGAGCTGCTGGGCCGACCCGCGCACGTGGTCCGCGAGGACGGAGCGCCGCGGCCGCTTCGTCACCTGGCGTTCGCGGATCCGGGCGACTCCTCGCCCTACACCGTCGCCTCGCAGCTCTTTCGCCGCTGCGTCCACGAGGGCCTGCGCACCCTCGCGTTCACCCCCTCGCGACGCTCGACCGAGCTGATGCATCGCTGGATCCTGGAACGCGCTCCCGAGCTGGCGGCGCGCGTCTCGTCGTACCGGAGCGGGTTCCTGCCCGAGGAACGCCGCAGCATCGAGCAGCGGCTCTTCTCCGGCGACCTCCTGGGGGTGGTCTCGACCTCGGCCCTCGAGCTGGGAATCGACGTGGGAGGGCTCGACGTCTGCATCCTGACCGGCTACCCGGGGTCCGTGCTGGCCACGCGCCAGCGGGCCGGTCGGGTGGGCCGCGGCCGCGAGGGGCTGGTCTTCCTCGTCCCGCAGCGCGACGCGCTCGACCACTACTTTCTCGCGCATCCCCGAGCGCTCGTGGAGCGGCGCTGCGAGGATGCGATCCTCGACGCTGCAAACCCCCAGATCGTGGCGGCACATCTCTCGTGTGCCGCCGCCGAGCTGCCGATTCGCAGCCACGAGAGCTGGCTCGAGGCACGCGGCCTTCGAGCCGCCCTGCGCGAGTGCGCCCGCGAGGGACGAATCCTCGAGTCGGCGAGCGGGGACGAGTTCTTCTCGCCCGAGCGTCACCCGGCCCGCAGGATCTCGCTGCGCGAGATCGGCGAGAGCTACAGCATCCGCTCCGACGGCGGGAACGGCAAGAAGGGCCGGGTGATCGGGACGATCGGCGCGGGCCGGGTGTTCTCGGAGTGCCACCCGGGGGCGATCTACCTGCACCGGGCGCGCTCCTTCGCGGTCGAGGCGCTGGACCTGGAGCGCCGGGAGGTGCGCGTCCGGGGCCCGGTTCGCGTCGACCACTACACGCGGGCGCTGGGCGAGAAGGAGACCGAGATCCTCGAGACCACCCGCACCCGGCCGCTCGGAAACGCCCTGCTTCGACTCGGACGGCTGCGCATCACCTCGCGCATCACGCGCTACGAGAAGCGCCGGGTCTTTGGCCAGGATCTGCTGGGCACGCACGCACTCGACCTGCCGCCGCGCCGCTTCGAGACCGAGGGGATGTGGCTCGAGATGGCCCGCGAGATCGAGCCCGCGGTCCGCTCGCGCGGCGGCCACTTCATGGGGGGCATTCACGGCCTGGAGCACACGCTGCTCGCGCTCTTTCCCCTGGTGGCCCTGTGCGACCGCTTCGATGCGGCCGGGATCTCGATCCCCCGCCATCCACAGGTCGAGGGCCCCGCGATCTTTCTCTACGACGCGGTACCGGGCGGGCTCGGAATCACGCGCTCTCTGTTCGGCCACATGGACGAGCTCCTCGAGGCGGCGCGCGCGACCATCGCGGACTGTGCGTGCCGCGAGGGCTGCCCCTCGTGCGTTCACTCCCCGCGCTGCGGCGCCGGCAACCGTCCCCTCGACAAGCGGGCCTCGGTGTGGACGGCCGACTGGATCCTGGCGCGCGAGGCGCTCCCGCAGGTCGAGGTCGGCCCCGCGCCCCCTCCCCTGGAGCCGCCGGAGGACGTCGAGATCGAGACGAGCCCCGAAGACGCCCTCTACCTCGACGTCGAGACGCAACGCTCGGCGGCCGAGGTCGGCGGCTGGCACAACAGCCACCTGATGCGCGTGGCGCTCGCGGTCGTCTGGCAGGCGGGGGCCGCTCGCTTCGAGACCTATCTCGAGGACCGGAGCGAGTCCCTCGTCGAGGCGCTGCTGGCGGCGCCGCTGGTGATCGGCTTCAACGTCAGGCGCTTCGACTATCAGGTGCTCTCGGCCTACTCGCCACGTCCGCTCGAGGAGGCCCTCACCTTCGATCTCCTCGAGGACCTGCACGCGCGGCTCGGGTTCCGGATCTCGCTCCAGCACCTGGCCGAGTGCACGCTCGGTCGCTCCAAGACGGCCGATGGCCTCCAGTCGCTCGAGTGGTTTCGCGAGGGCAAGCTCGATCTCATCGAGACCTACTGCCGCGAGGACGTGGCGATCACGCGGGACCTGGTCGAGTTCGCCCGCCGAGAGGGCCACATCCGCTACCGCCACCGCAGCGGCGAGGTGGTCCGGCTGCCGGTCGAGTGGGACCTGGACTCCATGCGGGCGCGGGCGGAACGCGCGCGGGCGCGGCCCCCTGCACCGCGGCGGCGGGCGCCGCCCCGGCAGGCCCGGGATCCGATATCCTGACGCTGGCGAGCCCCAGGGGTTGCCCCCACTGAACCCCCCTCTCACCACAGGAGGCAGGAGACCGTTGCAGGACGCGTGCGAGACCCGCTCGGAAGACGATCAGCAGATCCAGGCCGCGCTCGAGGAAGCCCACATTCCCTCGCTGATGAACGCCCTGGTGCACATGACGGGCGACCTGGACCTGCTCCGGGGCGAGATCCGGCCCAACGCCGCCGCCTTCATGGCGGATCCCCAGGGGGGGATCTCGCCGGACCAGCAGGCCCGGGTTCGCGCGCTGGCGCTGGAGGTGCTGCGAGACTCGCACAACGGCTCCAGGCCGCTGCCCCCGCCGCCCTCGCGGGACCAGGTCCAGGAGATGATCGCCTTCATGCTCGGGCGGGAGCTCCCCGAGGGCTACGTGGACTTCCTGATGTCGGAGCTCTCGCTCCAGGGGGAGGATCCCTATGGCTGTCCCGCCATCGAGGAGATCCCCGAGCCGATCAAGGAGAAGTTCCGCGTCCTGATCATCGGGGCGGGCATGTCGGGACTCCTGGCGGCCATCCGCCTGGGGCAGGCGGGAGTCCCCTACGTCGTCCTCGAGAAGAACGCGGACGTGGGCGGGACCTGGTACGAGAACACCTACCCCGGCTGCCGGGTCGATAGCCCCAATCACACCTACTCCTACTCGTTCCGCCCGCAGGACTGGCCGCAGCACTTCTCCGAGCAGGCCGTGCTGCGCCGGTACTTCCAGGACTGCGCCGACGAGTATGGTCTCCGCGAGCACATCCGCTTCGGGACCGAGGTCAAGACGGCTCGCTTCGACGAGGCGACCCGCCGCTGGCAGGTCGAGGTCGAGCCTCCGGAGGGCGGCCGCGAGACCCTCGAGGGCAACGCCCTCATCAGCGCGGTCGGCCAGCTGAACCGGCCCAAGATTCCCGACCTTCCGGGTCGCGAGCGCTTCGCGGGACCCGCGTTCCACTCGGCGGCCTGGGAGCACGAGCACGATCTCGCGGGAAAGCGGATCGGAGTGATCGGCACCGGAGCGAGCGCCTTCCAGCTCGTCCCGATCGTAGCGCGAGAGGCAGCCGACCTGACGGTCTTCCAGCGCACGCCGCCCTGGGTGGTCCCCAACCCCGACTACTTCAAGGACATCCCCGACGGCAAGCACTGGCTGTTGAACCACGTGCCCTTCTATGCCCAGTGGTATCGCTTCAACGTGTTCTGGCGCAGCGCCGAGGGGCTGCTGGGCGCCTGCCGCAGCGATCCCGCCTGGGACAAGGGGGAGCAGTCGGTGAGCGCCGAGAACGACATGCTGCGCGCGCTGTTGACCGCGAACGTTCGCGAGATCATCGGCGACGACGAGGAGCTGCTCTCGAAGACGATCCCGCACTACCCGCCGGGCGCCAAGCGGGCGCTCATCGACGACGGAGCCTGGCTGCGTTCGCTCAAGCGCGACAACGTGCGCCTGGTCACGGATCCGATTCGAGAGGTCACCGCGCGCGGGATCCGGACGGCCGACGGCACGGAGCACGAGCTCGACGTGCTGATCTACGCCACCGGCTTCCACGCGAGTGAGTTCCTCTACCCCATGAAGGTCTTCGGCAAGGGAGGGATGGAGCTGCACGACGTCTGGAAGGGCGAGCCGCGGGCCTACCTGGGCATCACGGTTCCGGGCTTCCCGAACCTGTTCTGCACCTATGGACCGAACACCAACATCGTGGTCAACGGCAGCATCATCTTCTTCTCGGAGTGCGAGATGCGCTACATCCTGGGCTGCCTCTCGCTGCTGCTGGGCCGAGGTCAGGCCGCCCTGGACTGCAAGCAAGAGGTCCACGATGCGTACAACCGGCGCATCGATGCGGGCAACCTGGAGATGGCGTGGGGCCAGTCGAGCGTGAACACCTGGTACAAGAACGAGAGCGGCCGCATCACCCAGAACTGGCCCTTCTCGCTCCTCGAGTTCTGGGAGCAGACCCGAGCACCCGACCCGGACGACTACATCTTCCGCTGAAGGGCGACCCGGGGCCCTCGCTGTGAGAGACGCAGCGCCGGCCGGCGGCGCTGGAGGAACCAGCGCTCGACGACCACCCGGCGTGCGAACCACGGCGTCGCGAGCAGCTGGCCTGCGAGCCAGTGGCCGACCGATGCGGGGAGCAGGTCGGTGAGCCCGACTGGAGCGCGGGGGTGACGCCGCCCGAAGCGCGCCTCGAGGTCGCGGCGGTAGCGAGCGAGCTGCGTACAGGCCTCGCCGGCTCGCGCGCGCGCCGCCGCACGGATCGCGCGCGCCGCGAGCAGGCCCGACTCCACCGCGGGCCGGATGCCCTCGCCGCTGCGGGGGTGCGCCAGGCCTGCGGCGTCGCCGATGAGGAGAGCCCCCTCGCCGACGACCTCACGCGGCGCCTGCCCGTAGAGCAGGTAGGCGTGGCCGCGCATCCGCGCCGGCGCGCCCCGCGGCAGCCGCCCCTCCTCTTCGAGAAGGTCCAGCAGCTCCGACACGTGCTCCGAGAGCCGGCGCCGATCCTGCCGCCCGAGGCCCACGTTCAGCCAGTCCCCCTTGCGGAACGCCCACCCGTAGCCCTTCAGGTCGCGCGTGAAGAAGATCTCGGGAGCCGGGCCCTCGATGGGACACTCCCGACCCTCGAGCCGGAACTCCACCTCCTGGGCTGCCACGACCCTCTCGGCCGGCCCGCCGGCCCCGAAGAGCGCTCGCGCCACCGGGCAGAAGTGACCCCCGGCACCCACGACGATCCGCGCCTCGAGCGCTCCGTTCGCGACCCAGCGACCCGCCCGCCGCTCGAGCCGCTCCAGCCCCTCGCCCAGGCGCAGCCGGGCCCCGCAGCGTCGGAGCAGGAAGTCGTCGAACTCGCAGCGGCGGATTCCGTAGCTGACCGGCCGTTCGAAGTCGACTCGTGACTCCGCGTCCCCGATCCGACGCACGCGGAATCCCGTGATCGGCTGGAGCACCCGCTCTCGGGCGTAGAGCGCGGGATCGAGCGCCAGCGCCTCGAGCACTGGCGGCGTGACCCAGCCCGCGCACACCTTGTCTCGCGGAAACTCGCGGCGATCGAGGATCACGCTCTCGAGACCGCTCTCGCGCAGCCCGCGCGCACACGACGAGCCCGCCGGCCCGCCGCCGACGATCAGGACGTCACAGCGATCCACCGGCGGGCCCCTCGGCCTCTGTGGCGAGCTTGGCGGGACCTCCGGTGTCGAGATGCGCGCGGGTCCAGGGGATGCAATCGTTGGAGGCGCGGCTCAGGAGCAGCTGGAAGAGCTGCAGCGAGCCGTTCTCGAAGGCCGCCACCGCACCCGCGAGATAGAGCTTCCAGGCTCGGGCGCGACGCGGCCCCACCAGCTCGACGATCCGCCGCCACGACCGCTCGTAGCGATCCAGCCAGCGTCGCAAGGTGAGCGCGTAGTGGAGGCGTAGGTTCTCGACGTCGAGGGTGACGAAATCGAAGGGCTCGAGGACGTCCATCATCTCGCGCAGCGTCGGCGGATGGGCGT
>JBHHYV010000115.1:0-11075 GCA_046757685.1 Myxococcota bacterium | reverse complement strand
AGGCGGGCAGCCCGCCGATTCCCTGCCGGGTGGCACCCTCGAGGCCGTCGCGCCAGGGCGACCCGACACTGCTCCTCGAGCTCCTGGAGCCCGCGAGCGATGCGGCGCGGTCGGTCGCCGAGATCCTCGCCGGAGAGCGGCTGGGCACGCAGGTGACGCGGCTGCGCGAGGGGGCGCTGCCCGAGGCCGCTCCCGAGGCCGAGGCCGAGGCCGCTCCCGAGCCCGAGGCCGAGGCCGCTCCCGAGCCCGAGGCGCCCGAGGGCCTCAGCGAGAGGCGCCGCAATCCACGCAGCGAGTACGAGACCGAGGTACAGGCGCTGACCCCCGCCTCGACGGGAGTGATCCTCGGCCACGACCTCTCGATCGAGGGCATGCGCGTCGGCCCCCGCGACGATCTCGCCCTGGGCACGCGGCTGACCCTGGCGCTCCACCGGGGCGAGCGGCGCGAGCCGCTGGTCGTCGACGCCGAGGTGGCGCGCGAGGATGGCGATCGTGGATTGTGGCTGCGCTTCGCGGACCTCGACGCCGCGCAGGCGCAGGAGCTCGAGGTACTGGTCTGCGAGCTCCCCCCGATCCTGCTGCGCACCGAGGTGGTCGCCGAGCGGGACCCGGTCGTCGTCTCCCGGCAGGTCGAGCGCCTGGGACGGGGGACCGGCTAGCGCTCGTCCAGGGCCGCGAGGAGCTTGCGGGCCAGCTCGTTGGTGGGATGCTCCTCCAGGATCTTCTTGACCTCGGCGATCGCGGGGCGCGCCCCGACGGACGACGCGCCGTAGCGCAGGATCGTGCAGCGTAGGCGCTCGATGCGCAGGGTCAGGTCGCCCGGGACCTTCTGCTCCGCGTCCTCGAGCAGCGCCTCGCAGTCCGCGTACTTGGAGCTCTCGCGCAAGCCCTTCGCCAGGACCAGGTAGGCCGGCACGTAGGTCGGCGAGCCCGCGACCAGCGCCTGCAGGTGACGCGTCGCCGCGACCTCGCGGTGAAGGTCCAGGGACTCGAAGGCGGCCGTCAGGTGGCTGAAGCTCTCGGGAGAGAGATGCCCGGCCTCCATCTGGGGAAGGATCTTGTAGAGGACCATGCCCGCAAAGTCGTTGCTGCCATCGATCTCGAGGGCGGCCTCCAGGTCCTTGCGTCCCGCCTCCAGATCGCCCCGCCGCAGCTCGAGCACGCCGATGTTGCCGCGCAGGTACGAGGTCGTCTTGATCCGGCGATACTCGCGCAGAGCGCTGCGCCAGCGGAGCATGTACTCGAACTGCTCCTGCGCCTCCTCGAGCCGCCCCAGGCGGGCGAGCGCGAAAGCGCGCTGGGTCCCGGCGCGGATGCTGATCGGGTATTTCTCGAGGACGGCATCGAACTCGGCGATCGCCTCGTCGAAGCGCTCGAGCGCGTAGAGCACCAGCCCCCGGTCCAGGTGGTAGGCGGCGCTGTCTCCCGCCTCGTCGCGCACATAGTCCAGCGCCGTCAGCGCCTGCTCGTGCTGGTTGCGAACGTAGAGGCTGTGGCCCTCGCGATCGCACACGGCGACCGCGCACTCCTTGACGCTGATTCCGCTGCGCAGCTGACCCGACCGCTCCAGGTCCAGACAGTCCTTCGCGCACGGCGGTGCTCCAGGGGCGGGCTTCGCCTCGGCCCGCGCGCCCGGAGCAGAGCCCAGGGCGACCGCCGCCGCAGCTGCGAGGCCAAGAGTCAGGCTGTGCGTGAGGTGTCGAATGGGTCCGCCCGCTCGATCGTCGCACCCCGGTCCGGTCCCACTCCGACCAGCGAGGCAGGCACTTCGAGCTCGTCTTCGATCCATCGGAGATAGTCGCGCGCCGCTTGAGGAAGCGCGTCGAACTCGGTCACGTCGCGGATGCACTCGGACCACCCCGGAAAGGTTCGGTAGACCGGCTCACACTTCTCGAGGACGCTGGAGCTTGCCGGAAACTCCAGCCGCTCGCGGGATCCGCGTTCCGCCTCGACTCCTTCCGGCACTCGATAGGCAACACAGGCGCGAATCTCCGGCAATCCCGTCAGCACGTCCAGCTTCAGCACGGCCAGGCTCGTGATCCCGTTCACGCGCACCGCGTGGCGCAGCACCACCATGTCGAGCCAGCCGCAGCGCCGGCGCCGTCCGGTGGTCGCGCCGAACTCCTCGCCGACCTCGCCCATGTGACGACCCGCCGGGCCGGAATCTTCGGTCGGGAAGGGCCCTCCCCCCACGCGCGTGGTGTAGGCCTTCGTGATCCCCAGCACCGAGTCGATGCGGGTCGGCCCCAGCCCCGCGCCCGCGCAGGCTCCGCCCGCCAGCGTCGTCGACGAGGTGACGAAGGGATAGGTGCCGTGGTCGATGTCGAGCAGGGTCCCCTGCGCGCCCTCGAGCAGCACGGATCGTCCCTCGCGCAGGGCCGCCTCGAGCGTGACGCTCACGTCGTCCACGTAGGGGGCGAGTCCCTCGGCCCACCCCTGGGCCTGGTCCAGGACCTGCTCGGGATCCGACGCGGGCCAGTGGTAGAGCTCGCGCAGCATGAAGTTGCGCTCGTCCAGGCAGGTCTTGAGCCGCTGCATGAGCACGTCGGGCTCGAGCAGCTCGTGCACGCGCAGCCCGGAACGCGAGACCCGATCCTCGTAGGCCGGACCGATTCCCTTGCCCGTGGTGCCAATCGCATCGCGTCCCAGCGATTCCTCGCGGGCTAGGTCGAGCGAGCGGTGAACGGGCAGGATCACGTGCGCGCGATCCGAGACGCGAAGCCGTTCGCGGGTGACCTGGATGCCCCGCTCCCGAAGCGCCGCAATCTCGCCCAGCAGCACGTCGACGTCGATCACCACCCCCGGGCCGATCACGTTGACGGCGTCCGGGTGCAGGATCCCCGAGGGCAGCAGGTGCAGCACCGTCCGGACCCCATCGACGACCAGCGTGTGTCCCGCGTTCGGCCCTCCCTGGAAGCGGACGACCAGGTCGGCCCGCGGCGTCAGGTGATCGATGATCTTGCCCTTGCCCTCATCGCCCCACTGGGCGCCGACGCACACCAGGTTCGGCACCTCAGGTCACCGGAGCGCCCAGGTCGAGCAGCTGGACCCGGCGCATGCCCTGGATCGCGCGCAAGCGCTCGAGGGCCACGGAGTCGGGGGCGGGCTCCACGTTCAAGAGCTGCAGCGCCGTGGTGCCCCCGGGGCGCAGTCCGAGCTGCATGCGGGCGATGTTGATGCCCAGCTCGCCCAGCACTCCGCCGACGCTGCCGACGACCCCGGGGTGATCCTCGTTCTCGATCAGCAGCATCGAGCCCTCGGGGATGGCCTCGAGCAGGTAGTTCTCGACGCGCACGATCCGCGGCTGCGTCCGCCCGAAGATCGCGCCCGAGACGCGAAAGGTCTCGGCTCCGCAGCGCAAGCGCACGGTCACCAGGCTGACGAAGTCCTCGGGCTGGGCCGCCTTGGACTCGATGACCCGGATCCCGCGCTGCTGCGCGAGCACCGGCGCGTTGACGAAGTTGACCCGGTCCCCGACCCACGGCGTCAGCAGCCCCTTCAGGACGGCCAGGGTGATCGGCTGCACGTCGAGCTCGGCAATCTCTCCCGCGTACTCGATCTCGATCTCCTGGAACGACTCGCAGCGTTGGCTCTCGAAGAGGCCCAGCTTCTCGCCGAGCACGATGAAGGGCCGCAGGGCTTCGAGCTGGTCGGCCGGAACCGAGGGCAGGTTGACGGCGTTGCGCACCACGTCCTCCAGCAGGTAGTCCCGCACCTGCTCGGCCACGGCGACCGCGACGTTGACCTGGGCCTGCTCGGTCGCCGCGCCCAGATGCGGCGTCGCGATCACGTCGTTGCGCGCGAGCAGGGGATGGTCCGCGGAGGGAGGCTCGTCGCTGAAGACGTCGAGCGCGGCCCGGGCCACCCGGCCCTCCTCGAGCGCGGCGAGCAGCGCCTCCTCGTCGACGATCCCGCCGCGCGCCGCGTTCACGAGCAGGACGCCGCGCTTCATCTTCGCGAAGGCCTCGCGGCCCACCAGTCCCCGGGTCTCCTTCGTGAGGGGCACGTGGACGCTGATGACGTCTGCGGTCGCGTAGAGCTCGTCGAGGGGCACCAGGTCGACCCCGATCCGCTGGGCCCGCTCTGGCGAGACGAGCGGATCGTATGCGATCACCCGCATTCCGAGCCCGCGGGCCCGGTCCGCGACGATCGAACCGATGTGCCCGAGGCCGATCACGCCCAGCACCCGTTCGAAGAGCTCGATCCCACGGAAGTGCGACTTCTCCCAGCGACCGGCCTTCAGCGAAGCGGTGGCCTGCGGGATCTGGCGCGCGAGCGAGGTCATCAGTGCGATGGCGTGCTCCGCCGTGGTGATGGTGTTGCCCTCGGGGGTGTTCATGACGATCACCCCGCGCGAGGTCGCCGCCTGGAGATCGACGTTGTCGACCCCGATCCCGGCACGGCCGATCACCCGAAGGCGTTCGGCGACCTCGAGCAGATCCGCCGTCACCTTGGTGCCGCTGCGAATGATCAGTGCGTCGTAGCTCGGCAGGATCCGGCGCAGCTCGTCGGGATCGATTCCGGGGCGCAGGTCGAACTCGAGACCCTCGGCGGCCTCGAGCACCTGGATCCCTTCGTCGGCCAGCTTGTCCGAGACCAGGACCCTCCGCATCTCAAGCCCCTCCCCCGTCGGCGCGCAGCTGCTCGGCACAGGCGCAGATTCCCGCCCCGGTCTTGACGGGCCAGCCCAGGTCGGCCAGCACGCTCTCGAGCGCGGCCACCACGCTGAGCATGTCGTAGCCGTCGACCCAGCCCAGGTGACCGATCCGGAAGATGCGGCCCGCCAGCTGGCTCTGACCTCCCGCGATCGTCATGCCGTGATCGTCGCGCATGCGGCGCACCAGGTCCTTGCCATCGACTCCCTCGGGCACCCGAACGGCGGTGCAGGCATGCGAGGGCGTGCGGGCGAGCAGCTCCAGCCCGAGCGCGCGCATCGCCGCACGGGTGGCGCGGCAGAGCGTCGCGTGGTGCTCGAAGGTCGCCTCGAGACCGCTGTCGAGGATCATCCGCAGGGACTCGCGCAGCCCCACCAGCAGCGACACGGCGGCGCTCCAGGCGGTCTGCTCGCGCGCCTGCGCGGCGGCCTCCTTGCGCAGGTCGAAGTAGTAGCGCGGACCCGACGTGGTCTGCATGCGCTCCGACGCCCGCTCCGAGAGGGCGACGAAGGCCAGGCCGGGCGGCAGCATGAACGACTTCTGGCTGCCGGAGACGAGGGCGTCGATGCCCCAGTCATCCATCCGCAGGTCGTGGGCTCCGACCGCGCTGATGCCGTCCACGATCAACAGCCTCTCGTCCGACTCGCGGACGATCCTCGCGAGCGCCTCGATCGGGTGGTAGGCGCCCGTCGAGGTCTCAGAGGCCTGGACCAGGAGCGCCCGCGCCTGGGGCGTGGCCTCGAAGGCCGCGCGCACCGCCTCCGGCTCGACCGAGTCGCCCCACTCCACGTCGACGAAGGTCGGCTCGATGCCGTAGACCTCGCAGAGCTCTCCCCAGCGCTCCCCGAACTTTCCGCCGCGTACGACCACGGCGCGCTCCCCGGGCGAGAGCAGGTTGCTGACCGCGGCCTCCATGGCGCCGGAGCCCGTGCTCGCGAGCACGAGCACGTCGCACTCGGTCTGGAAGACGCGCTTCAGGTTCTCGCGCACCTCGCGGAAGATCGGCGTGAACTCAGGGGCCCGGTGGTGCACCAGGGGCAGGGCCATCGCCAGCTGGACCCGCTCGGGAACGGCGACCGGACCCGGCGTCATCAGACGGCTCTTGCGCAAGGGAATCCCCTCCACGGTCTGGGGTGTGATCTCTGGGCCCCGGGGCTCCGACCGATCCAGAACGGGACTCGCCAGCGCACGAAAACCGGGGGCGTCACCCGACGGCGCCCCCGTGTGCGAACTTTCGCGCCTTTCGCGCCCGCTTTCCACCCCGCTCCCGTCAGGCGAAATTTGCTTCCGGATTCCAGATACTTAGATGCTCTGCTACCTTCGCGTCCCGTGGACGAGCGCCCGATCGAGCCCATCTCGCCGCCCGACGCCAGCGTGGCGGTTCCCGGCTCGCGAAGCCTGACCAACCGGGCCCTGGTGTGCGCGGCGCTCGCCGCGGGAGAGAGCCGGATCCGGGGCTGGCTCGACTGCGAGGATACCCGCGCCATGCTCGAGGGGCTCGAGAGGCTGGGGGTCGGCATCGAGGAACGCGGCGCCGACCTGACGATCCTCGGGGCCGGCGGACGGTTCGCGATCCCCATGCGACCGCTGGACTGCCGGCTCTCCGGCACGACCATGCGATTTCTCACGGCATGCGCGGCGCTGCCCCCGGGGCGGGTGGTCCTGGACGGCACGGCGCGGATGCGCGAGCGGCCGATCCAGGAGCTCGCCGACGCGCTCGGACAGCTGGGGGTCTCGGTCCGCACGGTGGCCGGCTGTCCCCCGGTGACGGTCCAGGGCGGTCACCTGGTCGGCGGCGCCACGACGGTCGATGCCAGCCGCTCGGGTCAGTTCCTGTCGGCCCTGCTGCTCGTGGCGCCCTACGCCCAGCGCAACGTCGAGATCACCACCGGTCGAGTCGCTTCGCGCCCCTTCGTCGACATGACCCTCGAGGTGATGAGCGCCTTCGGGGTGGGCGTCGACATGCCCCACCCGCAGCGCTTTCGCATCGAGGCGGGCGGACGCTACCGCGCGCGCGAGTACGCGATCGAGCCCGACGCGATGAGTGCGAGCTACTTCTTCGCCGCCGCAGCCATCACCGGCGGTCGCGTCAAGGTCGAGGGCCTGGGCCCGGCCTCGTGCCAGGGAGACGTGCGCTTCGTCGAGGTGCTCGAGCGCATGGGCTGCGTCGCCGAGCGGGACCGGCGCTGGATCGCGGTACGCGGACCGCGCTACCTGCACGGCATCGACGTGGACATGAACTCCATGCCCGACATGGCGCTCACCCTGGCGATCGTCGCCTGCTTCGCGCACGGCCCGACGCGCATTCGCAACGTCGCCCACCTGCGCTTCAAGGAGAGCGACCGGATGGCGGCGCTGGTGAGCGAGCTCTCCAAGCTCGGCGCGCGGGTCGAGGCGCTCCCCGAAGAGCTGCGCATCGAGCCTCCGGAGCAGATCCGGCCGGCGCGCATCGAGACCTACGACGACCACCGCATCGCGATGAGCTTTGCGCTGGCGGGTCTCCGCGCGCCCGGCATCGTGATCGAGAACCCCGGCTGCGTCGGAAAGACCTTCCCCGACTTCTTCGAGTCCCTGGGGCAGCTGGCAGGCTAGCCGGGAAGCGTCTCGACCCTCACGCGCCCGCGCCCCGGGAGCTTCCTCGGGTCCCTCGGACGGTCAGACGCGCCGGCCTCGGCGGCGAACCCGGCACAGGCCTGCCAGACCGAGCGCCAGGAGCGAAAGGCTGCCCGGCTCGGGGACGACGGTCACCACCAGCTTGGGCGTCAGGGGATCTCCGCCGGGGATGTCGGGACCGGTGAGTCCGAAGGGCTGCTGGGGCGTGCCCGGCGGCACCGCGGTCGGCACCGAGCCGCCGAGGACGACCGGGCCGCCGAGAAAGCCGTTCAGGTAGCCCACGCCCGCCGGGTCCAGCGGGATCGACAGCACGGTCCCGTCGTCGGCCGCGGAGATCGACACACTTCCCAGCGGGAGCGCAGGCCCGCTGGCGAGGTTGCCGTAGAGCGCCCCCGCGACTGCGATCGCGGGATCCCCCGAGGCGTCGAACTCCGTCGAGCCGATCCCGTTGCTCACCAGCAGTGTATCGATGTCCCCGAGTGCCACACCCGTGTCCCCGGGCGCCACCAGGTCGAAGGTCTCGCTCGGATCGACGCTCTCGTAGGTACCGGCGAAGAGCTCGAGGCTGGCGCTCGCGATCGGAGACGTGACGCTGCTCAGGTCGAACACGAAGTAGCTCTTGCGGTCCAGGGGCACCGTCGGCGAGCCGAGGAACCCGAACTCGAAGTGCAGCTCGCGGCCCACGGAGTAGTTGAAGGTGGCCCCCGGGGTGACGGTGCCATCGCCTTTCGCGGAGCCGCCGGCAGAGGTCACGAACCCCGCATCGGTGGCCGCGAGCGTGACGGCTCCGGCCGATTCGACCCCGCCCAGGCCCAGAACGAGCGCCAGCGGGACCGCCCATGCGACGCGCCGCCGCACGAGTCCTCCGCCCCACCCAGTCCGCATGATGATCCGATCGACGATCCGCACGATCCACCCTCCCGAAGCTCGATGCGGAGGGTCCAGAGATCCACGCGCGCGAGCGCCCATCGGTGCCGTGCAGCCACCGGCGGACTCTGGACCCGCCTCCTTGCAATCCCCGCCTCCCCGAGGGGAGACACACCCAGTGTACCTGCTCCGAGTTCTCGCTGGGAAGCCCATTCGGACCCTCGGAGGGGCGCGAGGGCTCCTCCGCGCTGCGCCCGGGGCTGGGGAGCGGCTCTAGCGACCGACGGCCCGCGCGCTCAGGGCGTGGATTCCGTCGCAGGACTCGCCGGCTGCGCCCGGTCGGGATCGCCCTGTGAGCCGCCGCTCCCCGAGCCGCGGCTCCGATAGGGCGAGAGATCCAGGATCTCGAGCTCGTGGCCGCCCGCCAGGAAGAGGAAGCGCCCGCGCGGTACGGCGCTGCGGTTCGCCTGGATCTGGATCCGATCGCTCACCGAAGTGCCCGAGCGATCGAAGACCTGGAGCCCCCGGTCGCCGACCACGTAGAGGTGAAACGCATCCGAGGCCAGGTCGGATACGCGCCCGAGATCCGCCAGGTCGACCTTCTGCACCGGCACGGGCGAGGCCGGTGTGCGCAGGTCGAAGCGGATGATCGCACGCGGGCCGAAGACGTAGAGGTCGCCCCCACTCGCTCGGAGCCGCGTGGCCTCGAAGTGCTCGCCCAGCGCCACGGAGGTTCCGGTCAGGTGCTGGACGAGCTGCGCGGGAGTGGCGACGTCGAGCCGGTCGGAGCCGAGCAGATAGACCTGCGGGCCCTCGACCGTGACCCCCAGGTAGTCGGCCTCGACCAGGCGATGGGGACGCCACGCCGAGTCGTTCAATCGCAGCGCCCAGACGCCCTCGCTACCCGCGAGCAGCAGGGTGTGATCTCCGTAGAGGCTGGCGTCGCGAATCGCTCCGATCTCCGACGCTCCGCGGACGGCCAGCCGCGTGACCTGATTCGGGCTCACGCGGACGATCTCGATCCCCCCCTGGCCGAAGAGCACCACCCGGTCCTCGGGCAGCACCCGCGCGCCCGCCCAGAGGGTCAGGTCGTTGTGGCGCCGGTAGCGTCCGATCACACGCGGCTCGACGGCGCTGGACACGTCCAGGTACTCGAAGCCCCCGCTGGTGAGCAGCACCGCGGCGCGATCACCACGCACGTCGATCGCGACCACGGGCTCGGGATACGCGCGGCGGTCGACATGTGCGAGCGACGTGGCCCAGGTCGAGACCGGGACGAAGAACTTCCTCCAGAACGCGTAGCGCGAGTTCCCGAAGATCGTCCGGTCCTTCGAGGTGCCGCTCGCCTCGCGGTGCTCGGCCGGCGCCTCGAACGAGCGGTCCCAGATCGGCTCGTCGAGCTCGCGGTGAAAGAGCCGAACGCGGCACTGAACGAGCATGGTGCGGCCCCCGAAGGTGCCCTCGGCGGGCGCCTCCTGGTAGTCGATCTGCATCCAGGCCGTCGCCTCCTCGGGGAGCTCCGCGCCGGGCTCGAGGAGCTTTACTCCAATGCCCAGCTCCCGATAGGCATCCGCGACGACCGAGGCGAAGCCGCGCCGCACGCGCCGCGGATCCGTGACGCCCGCAGCCACGCGAACCCGCACGGCCAGCGAGCGGATCGCCGTCTCGCGGTGCAGGCTCGAGAGCGAGAGGGAGTGGTCGGCGTCGGCCACGAAGTCACTGGCGGGGTAGCGCGCGACGAAGGACCGCAGGGCCTCGATCCCCGCGCCCGCCCCGAGGCGGCTGATGTAGGCTAGATCGCCCCTCGCGCGCTCGGAGAGCTCCCCGTCGGGAAAGCGCTCGAGGAACTCGCGATAGGCGTGCTCGCTGTTGGCCTCGCGCGCCCTCGCGAAGTAGAGCGGCTCGACCCGCCCCCTGAGATCTTCGAGCAGATCACTCGTCGGATGCTCACTCTCGAAGGCCTCGTAGGCCTCGATCGTGGGACGCGCCTTCACGCGCAGATAGGCCATGCGCTCCTGGGCCCGCGCCGCCTCCGGGGAGTTGGGATGGGCCCGCAGGAAGCGGTGATAGGAGGCGAGCGAGTCGGACGAGCGAGCGGCCTCCCAGGAGGTGTCCGCACAGCCGATCAGACCGGCGAGCAAGCCGATCGCCACGAGTCCCAATCTCCGATTCCCAGCCCTGGCTCGCACCTACACACCTCCCGCGGGTCCTCTCGGGACCCCCGAAAGAGGTTCGGAGGGCACGGCCGGGGACTTGAGGCGCCCCTCGGGCCCGGCGCCAGCCGGTCTCACGCGGGGGTCGCACGGGGGTCGCACGGGGGCCGACCCGGGATGCAGGGACCCCGAGTCCGCAGGCCCAACGCAGAGCGGCGCCGACTCGGGCCCCCGGAGGAGCACGAGCCGACGCCGCACGAGAGGACCCACCGTCGAGCTACTCTCCCACCGAGTCGCCCCGGCAGTACCATCGCCGATGCAGGGCTTAACTTCCGAGTTCGGAATGGGATCGGGTGTGGCCCCTGCTCCATGGACGGTGGGAAAAACGGGATCGATCGGTTCCGGAAGGGGACACCTGGTGCCCCGGGCGCCGCGAGAACGCGGTATGGTCAAGCCTCACGACCGATTAGTACCGGTCAGCTCCACGCATTGCTGCGCTTCCACACCCGGCCTATCAACCTCCTGGTCTCGGAGGAGTCTTGAGCGGGCCGAAGCCCGAGGGAGATCTCATCTTGGGGTGGGCTTCCCGCTTAGATGCCTTCAGCGGTTATCCCGTCCGCAGGTAGCTACCCGGCTGTGCCGCTGGCGCGACAACCGGTCCACCAGAGCTGCGTCCATCCCGGTCCTCTCGTACTAGGGACAGCTCCCCTCAAATCTCCTGCGCCCACGACAGATAGGGACCGAACTGTCTCACGACGTTCTAAACCCAGCTCGCGTGCCACTTTAA
>JBHHYV010000114.1:0-11109 GCA_046757685.1 Myxococcota bacterium | reverse complement strand
CCCACGTTCACGTGAGGCTTCGTCCGCTCGAACTTCTCCTTGGCCATTGGATCCCGCTCTCTCCGCGTTCAGACCCGCGCGCCGCGGCCCGCGAGCTTCGACTTCGTTGCTTCCCGAGCGGCCTCCCCGCCCGCCTCGACTGATCCCGCCCGACCTGGAGCCCACGGGCGGAGTCGAACCGCCGACCTCATCCTTACCAAGGATGCGCTCTAACCACCTGAGCTACGTGGGCGACCTTCTCCCGTCTGCACCCTCCCCGCCGTCCTCGCATCCCACGTTGGAGCGGGAAACGGGGCTCGAACCCGCGACCCCGAGCTTGGAAGGCTCGTGCTCTAGCCAACTGAGCTATTCCCGCGTTCATTCCCAAGGTGGCGACCCGCGAGCGCGGGCCCATGGTGGAGGGGGGAGGACTCGAACCTCCGTAGGCTTGCGCCAACAGGTTTACAGCCTGCCCCGTTTGACCGCTTCGGTACCCCTCCCGGCTCGCGTGACTTCCCAAACTGAACTGCGCACGCTGCGCTGCCAATTGCACAGATCGCGCTGGCCGAGGAAAGATCACACCACCCCACGCCGCACTCGACCCCTCGGGATCCCTCGTCGGGGAGTCCCGGCCGACCGCGGAGAGGCGGTGTAAGCGACCCTCTTCCGTAACTCTTCTCTCGATTCTGCGAACGCCCCCTGGCCGCTCCGGAGCTGGCGAGGGGACTCGAACCCGCCAACCTGCTGATTACAAGTCAGCCGCTCTACCAGTTGAGCTACGCCAGCATGGGCTCTGAATCTACCGGCAGAACGGCGCGGCGCCACCCCGGTCGGCCTGCTGCCGCGCCCGCTCGAGGCCTCCCAGGGACCGATACCCATACGACACTTCGCGCCTCGCCGCTAGTCCCGCCCCTCCCGGCGCTCGGCCGTCTGCAGCAGCAGGTGGGCCGCCGCGGCGGCCACTCCGAGCGACTGGAGGCTCCCCGCCATGGGGATTCCCACCCGGACCTCGAGGCAACGCTCGACCGCCGCTCGGAGACCCCGGTCCTCGCTCCCAAAGACCCAGATCAGGTCTCCCGAGAGCCACGACCCCTCCAGGTCCCGGAGTGCGAGACCGCCCGGCACCGCTCCCAGGACTCGCAGGCCCTCGTCCCGAGCCAGCGCGAGCGAGCGGGCGAGGTTGGGCGTGCGTCCCACGCGCAGGTGCTCGAGCGCGCCCGCGCTCGCCCGCAGGGCCCCCGGACCGATCGGGGGCGCGTGGTGGTGCTCGAGCAGCAGCCCGGTCATTCCCGCCGCCACGGCCGAGCGGGCGATCGAGCCCAGATTGCCCACGTCGGTGACCCGGTCGAGCGCCACGAGCCGACGCGGCCCCGAAGGCCCGAGCAACGCCTCGAAGGGCTCCTCAGGGAAGGGATCGGCCTCGGCAGAGGCGGTCGACTCCCCGCCCGAGACCTCGATCCAGGGGACCTGGCGCTCGGTCGCCAGCTCCGCGAGCGCCTTCAGCCCCGGGGATCCCTTCCGGCGACTGATCTCGATCCGATGGATCCGGCGCCTGCCCGCTCGCAGCGCCTCGAGCACGGGGCGGACCCCGTCGATGCGATCATGGTGCGCCATGGCTCTCATCACTGGATAGAGCTTCCGCTACCTTCGCGCCGTGCTTCGCCGACCGGTTCAGCCCGCAGTGGCTCCGCACCGACTGGCGCCATGGATCCGGGCGGCGCTGCGCGTCGAGCGACCGCTCGGCTCGGCTCGGGATTCCGACCGGGACTCCGGCGCCACGCCGGATCTCGCGAGCCCCGCAGGCCTGTGCTGCTTCGACGCCGGAGGACCCGAGGGCTGGGGAACCCCTCCGGGGCAAGAGGGACCTGGGGTGTCGATGCTGGCCTGCGAGCCCGAGGTCGTGTTCCGCGGGGGCCTCTCCGCCCTCGAGGCCGCGCTCGCGTGGCAGAGGTCGACCTCGCCGGCCGGGGGGCGATCCGGGTGGCTCGCCGGGGCACTCTCGTACGATCTCGGGCGAGACTTCGAGCGGATCCCCGACCTCGCTGCGGACGACCCGGAGGTTCCCAGGGTCTGGCTCGCCGGCTTTCGGGCGATCTACCGGTACTGCCGGACCCGGGGGCGGGCCGAGGTCGTGGGAACCGACCGGCACGCGGTCGAGCGCCTTCTCGGCCGCATCCGGGACGTCCAGGGAGAGCGGGCCCGGCAGCACTCGCGGGCGCGCGCCCCCGCCCCCACTCCGCACCTGCTTCCACAGGCGGCGGGCCGCGAGCGCTTTCTCGAGGGCGTGCGCGCGATTCATCGCTACATCCGAGCGGGCGACGTCTACCAGGTCAACCTTGCGCGGCGGATCGACGGACGCGGGCTCGGCGATCCCGCGGTCGCGTACTCGAGCCTGACCGAGCGCTGGCCGGCTCCCTTCGCGGCGTTTCTCGATACCGGGGATCTCGAGGTGATCTCGAACTCGCCCGAGCGCCTGCTTCGGGTCCGGGGCACCCGCGTGGAGACCTGCCCGATCAAGGGCACCCGGCCTCGAGCCCAGAGCCCCGCCGAGGATCGCTGGCAGGCCAAGCAGCTTCTCGCCTCGGAGAAGGACCGCGCGGAGCACCTGATGATCGTCGACCTCGAGCGCAACGACCTGGGCCGCGTGTGTCGGACCGGGAGCGTGCAGGTCGAGCGGCTCGGCGCCCTGCGTTCCTTTCCCACCGTCCATCACCTGGTCTCCTCGGTCCAGGGTGAGCTGGACGACCCCTCCGACCTGGTCGGACTGCTGCGAGCGACCTTCCCGGGGGGATCGATCACGGGGGCTCCGAAGCTGCGGGCCATGGAGATCATCGAGTCGCTCGAGGCGACCCGGCGCGGCATCTACACCGGGTCGCTCGGATGGATCGACCCCGCGGGCGGACTCGACCTGTCGATCGCGATCCGCACGGTCGTCCGCGTTGGCGCGAGGTGGTCGCTCCAAGTGGGGGGCGGAATCGTCGCGGACTCGCTTGCGGACGACGAGCTCGCGGAGACGGACACCAAGGCCGCGGCGTTTGGCGAGATGCTGTCGCTCGCCGGGAGCGCCGACTGAGCGGGATCTTCGAGACGATCCGGGTCGTCGAGGGCTGCGCGCCGCTGCTCGAGCTGCATCTCGCCCGCATGCGGCGATCGGCTCGCGCGCTCGGCCTGCCGGAGGTTCCTCGCGGGGAGGATCTCGCGCTCCCCGCGGGGGACCGCGTCCTGCGGCTGACCCTCGAGCCCGACGGGCTCCACAGCCAGGTACGGCCTCTGCCGGAGGGCATGGAGTGCGAGCGTCGCGAGGGGATCGTGCTCCCGGCGCGCCCCGAGGCCTGGCCAGACCCTGGCCACAAGCGAATCGACCGCGCGGTGCAGGCCCGCATGGAGCGCCTCGCGGGCGGCGAGGCGGCGCGCCTCGACCGCGAGGGGCGAATCTGGGAGTCGACGCGCTCGAATCTCTTCGTCGTGGGCGAGGGCGCGCTCGAGACCGCCGAGCCTCCCTCGGTGCTCCCCGGGATCGCCCGCGCGATCGTGTTGCAAGCCGCCCGCACCCTCGGCGTGCGCGTGATCCACCGCTCACCTCGAGTTCGGGAGACCGGCCTGGGCCTCGAGGCGTTCGCCACCAACGCCGTCCGGGGCCTGCGGCCCGTGCGTGCGATCGGAGCGCTGCGATTCGCAGGTCCGGGACCGCTGACGAGAGCCTTGCAGCGCGCCCTCGACGTCCGGATGGGTCTCCGCCCCGGCCCCCCTCCTCAAGGAAGCGCAGGGGCCGCCCGATGAGCGGGTCGGGAGGGAGGCATGAAGGACGTCGTTCGACCGGGTGCCCCGGCGATGGAGAGCCCCGAGGTCGACCCCGTCCCCGCGCGCTCCTGGCGTCGGGTCCAGGACCCTTCCCCTCCCGAGCGGCGCTCCCGACAGGAGGCCACCGAGGTCGACCGCCGCTCCGAGGAGCGCAGGGACCGCCTGCTGCGGGTCTCGACCACCACGATCGACCCGGTTGCCGATCCGCGGACGGGGGAGCGGGTCTTCCAGTCGAGCGAAGAGGACTCGCTCCTCAACGCGTCTCGCAGGGGAGTCTGTCTGCTCGCGGGTCGGCCGCCTGCCGTGGGGACACGCCTGCTGCTGCAGATCCACCTTCCGGGCGAGGAGGCGCCGATCTCGCTGATCGGATGCGCTCGCTGGAGCCGCGTCGAGTACCAGCGCGGAGACTTTGGAGCCCGCGTCAGCTGCCGGGTCGGCATCGAGCTGCTCGGAGGCTCCCCGAAGGCGCTCCAGCGCTACGAGTGTCAGCTCGGCGGAGGGTGACGGGTGCCTCGAGCCGGTCCTTCCGATAGGATCGAGCTCGGGAGCACGACATGTCGGTCCGGCGAGTTCCAGGCAGCTTCAAGATCGCGAGCCGAAACCGCCGGCTCGAGCGGATGCTCGATCCCCGGATCCAGCGGGAGAACCGGGTGCGCCGGATCATCGACTCGATCCAGAGCGACCTCGGAGAGGGTGGCACCGCGCGCATCCGCAGAATCCTCTCGACGCCGCGCGCCGTGTATCGGCTGGAGCTGGAGCGACCGGACCTGGCCTACGAGCGAACCACGATCCTCGACGAGGAGACCCTGGTCGCGCTCCTCGAGCGGGCCGACTCCGCCGAGCTTTGGGACCGCTTCACGATCCGCTGACGCCTGACGCGGGGCCCGAGGGCCCGACAGCGCATCGAGGGGTGCCCGGAGCAGGGCTCGAACCTGCACGACGCGCGAGGCGCCAGAGGATTTTACGCTTCCCCCGGAGGTTTCCCCCCGGCGCGGACTATCTCTTCACCCCGTGCGAGGCGAGCGAAGCCTCGTCCTCGCACGTCGGGTGCCGGGCGCTCGTAGGCGGGGAGTATTGTTGGGGCTCACCCCGCTAGTCTCTGCACCTTCCGCGGAACCGTTGCCCTCCGCGGCTTGGCTCAGGATTGCCGTCGCGCGAGGGTCGCCTCGCACCCCAGGTTTCCCTGAATTCACCCGGTTTCTTACCCGCGCGTTCCCGCGCGGGAGACCCTTCCTCGAGTCCCCTGTGTCTACCGATTCCACCATCCGGGCCACGAGCCCAGTATAGCCAGGCTCGTCCCGGCGCAGGCGAGCCTCGGAAGACGAGCCGTCCCTGGATATTCGTATCACAGTGTATTACGATGAGATCCATGGGACGCGGAGACGACAGGGATCCAGGGGGTTCGAGCCCAGGAGGCAGCGGACGTCGCGAGCCCCGGGACCGCGGGGATCGCTTCGATCGCTCCAGCAGGATGGGCAGGGTCCTGCACACCCGGATCTCGGAGAACCTGGCGGAGGACATCCGGCGCGTCGCCGAGGATCTGCGCGTACCCGTCTCGAACCTGGTTCGCAACGTCCTCGAGGACGTCTTCACGGCCGTCGAGTCGGTCGCCGAGAACCTCGGGGAGATGGTCGACGACGTGATCGAGGAGGTGGACTGCGCAAGCTCGCGACTTCGGCGGCGCTCCTGGGCGGGCTCCCGCCGGGGCCAAGAGGACGACGCCGACTCGCCAGAGCCCGATCGACAGTCACCGGATCCGAGCGCCTTTCCCGAGGTCGTGGGCTGGCAGCCCCTGATCGTGCAGGCCCCGCGAGCCTGCGCGGGCTGCGGGCGCGAGCTCGCGCGCGGGGAGCGTGCCTTCGTGGGCCTTCGAGAGTCGGGGCCTTCGGGCGTCTGGCTGTGTCGCGACTGCGCGCTCGCAGTGTCCTGATCCGCCCGGGGCCCGGCCGGAGACAGACCAGACCGGGCGCCCAGCCCCGACGCTGACAGGAGACGCGCGATGGAGTTCGAGACGATCCGGGTCGAGGTCGAGGGCGCGCTCGGCCGAATCACCCTCGCGCGTCCCGAGCGGCTCAACGCCCTCTCCAACGCCACCATGCGCGAGCTTGCGGCGGCCGCTCGAGAGCTCGACGGCCGGACCGAGGTGCGCGTCGTGGTCGTCTCGGGTGAGGGTCGCTCGTTCAGCGCCGGAGCAGACCTCAAGGACTCGCCGGTCGCAGCCGCCTCGCCGCATGGCGGAGCCAGCTGGCTCGAGCGCCGCGAGATCGGCCAGCTCGGCCTGCGCATGGCCGACGCCATCGAGCAGATGCACGCGGTCACGATCGCCCAGGTTCACGGCCACGCGATTGGGGGCGGGCTCGTCCTGATGCTGGCTTGTGACCTTCGGGTCGCGGCGGCAGATACCGTGTTCTCGATCCCGGAGGTGGACCTGGGAATCCCCCTCGCGTGGGGCGGCATTCCGCGCCTGGTCCGCGAGATCGGTCCCGCGATGACCAAGGAGCTGGTGATGACCTGCCGGCGATTCAGCGCCGACGAGGCCAGGGCGATCGGGGTCCTGAACCGGGTGGTTCCCGCCTCCGAGCTGTCCAGCGAGGTCGACGCGCTGGCCCGGGAGCTCTGCTCCAAGCCGCCGGTACCCCTCGTGATCACCAAGGAGCACACCAACGCGATCGTGCGGGCGATGGGAGCCGGGCTCACGGCGTTCGCAGACGGCGACGTGCTCCTCGGGACTGCGTTCGACCCCGAGTCGCGCGAGGTGGGCGAGCGCTACGCCGCCCGCACGGTCCGACGCGAGCGGCGGCGCCACTCGGAGTAGCCCGCTCCGCAGCGGACCCCCCTCGCCGCCCCGAGCGGGTAAGATGGTCCCGTTCGGCGAGTTCGCCGCAAGGGGAGACCGCTTTGAAGTTCTGCTGGTTCAACCTGATGCCCTGGCCCTGGCTGCCGGACGACTTCCGCGAGAAGAACCACTCGGTCTGGGTCGACATTCCGAGCTCCCTCTATGACCCGGTGAAGGGCAACGCCCTCTACCACCGCTACATGGACCAGCTCGAGTACGCAGATCAGCTCGGCTTCGACGGAATCGGGGTCAACGAGCACCACCAGAATGGCTACGGGCTCATGCCCTCCCCCAACCTCATCGCTGCCGGGCTGGCGCGCCGCACCTCGCGCGCAGCGATCTGCGTGATCGGAAACTCGATCGCGCTCTACAACCCACCGATTCGCGTCGCGGAGGAGTTCGCGATGCTCGACGTGATCTCGGGGGGTCGACTGGTCGCGGGCTTCCCCGTCGGCACCCCCATGGACACGAACTTCTGCTACGGCCAGATCCCGGCGCTGACGCGCGACAAATACGCCGAGGCGCACGAGCTCATCATGAGGGCCTGGCACGAAGACGAGCCCTTCGCCTTCGACGGCAAGTACAACCAGCTGCGCTACGTCAACTGCTGGCCCAAGCCGATCCAGAAGCCGAACCCGCCGATCTACATCCCCGGCGGCGGCTCGGTCGAGACCTGGGACTTCTGTGTGGAGAACGACTACAACTACTCGTTCCTCTCTTTTGGCGGCTACCTCGCGGGCAAGGCACTCCTCGATGGGTTCTGGGAGCGGGTCGCAGCGAGCGGCAAGGACGAGTCGCCCGGGCGAGCCGGCTTTGCGCAGATCATCTGCGTCGCCGACACGGACCGCGAGGCCGAGGAGCTCTACGCGGAGCACATCCTCTACTTCTACAACCGTTGCCTGCACGTCTATCCCGGCTTCAGCGATCCGCCGGGCTACCGTACGATCAAGACGATCAAGGCGGGCCGCCTCGACCAGCTGCGCGCAGACCAGCAGCAGGTCTTCCAGAACCTGACCTGGAAGGACCTGGTCGACGGCGGCTACGTGATCGCGGGCAGTCCCGAGACGGTGCGCGAGCGGATGGAAGAGATGATCCGTTCGCTCCGCCTCGGCACGGTCTTCTGCCTGATCCACATGGGCAACATGCCCGACGAGCTGACGCGAAACTCGACGCGGCTGTTCGCGGAGCGCGTGATGCCCGCGCTGCGGGACCTGTGGCCGGAGTGGAAGCACGACGACCGCTTCTGGTGCCGCCCGCTCGAGACGCGGGTGCGGCCTGAAGAGAGCTTCCGGCCCGGGGAGGGCTCCCGATGAGAGAGCGCACGCTCGAGACGCGGCGCGGGATCAAGGGCCGGGTGCTCGAGGCGGGAAGCGGACGCCCGCTCGTCTGGCTGCACGGGGCCGGCGGTCTGCTGCCGCAGGAGCCCCTGCTCGAGCGGCTGGCGAGCCGCTACCACGTGTATGCCCCCGAGTGGCCGGGCTACGGGGTCGAGACGACCGAGGACGCGCTCGAAGACATGCTCGACTTCGCCCTGCACGGCTGGGATCTCGTCGACGCGCTGGAGCTCGAGAGCCGGCCGGTCCTGGTCGGACACTCGATGGGCGGGATGATCGCGGCCGAGATGGCGGTGCTGGCACCGCGCGACCTGGACCGCCTGGTGCTGATCAGCGCCGCGGGTCTCTGGCTCGACGCGCATCCGATCCCCGACCTCTTCTCGATGCTGCCCTTCGAGCTGGCCGAGGCGCTCTTCTTCGACCCGAAGCTGGGGGAGGCCCTGCTGACGGGGGGCATCGACTTCAGCGACAGGGAGGCGCTGAAGGCGTTCCTGATCCAGAACGCTCGGCGACTCGGGACCGCGGGCAAGATCCTCTTTCCGATTCCGAACCGCCGGATCCGCAAGCGGCTCTACCGGCTCTGCGCACCCACCCTGCTGGTCTGGGGCCGAGGCGATCGGCTGATTCCCCCCGTCTACGCGGAGCGCTGGCTCGAGCTGCTCCCGGACGCGCGTCTCGTGTGGATCGAGCAGGCCGGCCACATGGTGCCGCACGAGCAGCCCGAGAAGGTCGCTGCGGCGATCGAGGACTTCCTCGAATGAGCGAGAGACCGCTCCGGCGCGTCCGCACGCGTCGCAGCGGTCGACGCTTCCGCGGCCGGCGACTGCTCTCGGTGGTCGCGGTCGCGCTGGTCTCGCTGGCGGTGGCGGGCGCGGCCGCGGAAGCCGGGCTGCGTGTCCTGGGCCGCTACCCTCCCCCACCCTACCCTCCCCAGCCGCGCCGTCCCGACCTGTTCCGGCCCGACGCGCGCTTCGGCTACAAGCTGTGGCCGTCCACCGATACCCGCGACCGCTACCCGCCGGACGGCCCGCGCGTGCTCGAGCTGCGGTCGAACGGACAGGGACTGCGAAGCGCACGTGAGCTCGAGGCGCCGGACCCCAGGCCGCGACTCTGGGTGCTCGGCGACTCCTTCGTCTTCGGCGCCGGGGTCGAGGCCGAGGAGCGCCTGACCGAAGATCTCGAGCGCCTCGAGCCAGGCTGGCGGGTCGACAACCTCGGGCTTCCGGGCTTCGGCATCGACCTGATGCTCCGCGCGCTCGAAGCCCTCGCGCCGCGCGTCCGGCCCAGCGTGGTGCTGCTGGCCATCTACACCGACGACTTCCGTCGCGCGCTCCCTCAGTACAGCGGCATGGGCTACGCAGTCCCGAAGTTCGAGCTCGTGCGGGGTCGGCTCGTGAGCGTGCCCTATCCCGCGCTCTCGGGCTGGCGAAGGCTGCGCCTGGTCCAGGCCGCCTACGAGATCTACTGGCGGCCCCGTCGAAACCGCTTTCCGCTCCATGCCGCCCTGCTGCGACGCTTCCTCGAGCAGAGCCGAGAGCTCGGCTTTCGCGGAGCCGTCGCCTTCCTCCCGGGGCGGGACGACACGCTCGAGGACCGGGAGCGCCGGCGCTTCCTGCGCCAGCAGTGCGCGAAGCTCGGGCTTCCCTTCCGGGACCTGTCCGATGCGATGCACCAGGCCGGCGTCGACCGGCTCTACCTGCCCCACAATCCCCACTGGAACGCTCGCGGGCACGCGCTCGCCGCCGAGCTCTTGAGACCCTTCCTGGCCCCGTTCCTCGAGGCATCGGCCTCGACGAGGGAAGCGACTCCAGGGGTCAGTCGGGCACCGGGAGCTCGCTCCGGCCGCCGGTCCCCCACCAGCTCGCCGTGAGCCGCACGCGATCGCGGGCTTCGACCTCCTCCCACGAGCGGCGATAGCCCGTGTGCGAGATCTTCCAGCGCCCGTCGAGCTTGTGGTAGACGTCCTCGTAGAAGGCGGCGCCGCGAATCGTCACCCCGTGCTCGACGTCGACGACGCAGTCGTCGAGCGCCCAGGTCCCTGTCGCCCGATCCGCTGCCGTGAGCTCGATCTCGGGATGGTGGACCCGGTGGCTCGACAGGAAGCTCTCGCGACCCATCGCCCGGCGCAGGAAGGCGACGATCTCGTCACGCCCCCGAAAGGAGTAGCGGCCGCCGCTGTAGGCGGCCGTCGCATCCGAAGTGAAGCACTCGAGGATCTCGTCCCAGCGCTTCTGGTCCAGGCAACGCAGGTAACGGTACTTCAGCTCTTCGATCCTGCGAATCTCGTGGAGATCCATCGACACCCTCCCCGGCTCTCCGCGGGGCAGCCCGCGGAGGCTCCCAGGATAGTCGCTCGGGGCCGGGGAGCGTTCGAAGGGCGGGCGACGGGCGGCCCGTCCCCGATGCGCCGGAAGATCTCCACGGGTGGGCTCACCAGGGGATAGCCGACGATGGGAGGCCGCTGGAGGAAGGGCACGAGTCGGCGCTCCGTGAAGACCCGCGCCAACCGGTAGCCGAGCGAGCCGTCGGAGAGTCGCTCGTAGAGGGCGTCGGGCAGCGTCGTCCCGCGGGGAAGCTCCGGCAGGGCGGTATGATCTGGAATCACCACGATGAACTCCGGCGCGAGGTCGCCGACCCGCCTCGCCATCGCATCGATCTCGTCCGACGAGTAGCGCGTGCCGGGACGTGTGCCGATGAAGTCATCGAGCCGTTGGTAGCCGAGACTGGCGGGAACTCGAGGTAGCTTCTGGTCCGCGCCGAAGAAGCCGATCCGCGCGCCCGCATCCGCTCGCGCCTCGAGCCAGGCCGCCGCGGCATAGCGGGTGTCGCGCAGCATCGCGGAGGTGAGCTCGGCTCCTCGCGCCAGCGAGAGGCAGACGAGCAGGGCCGCCAGCACACCCCCCGCCACCCGAACGCCCTTCCGAGCGGACTCCAGCGCGAGCGCAATCGGCGGGGCGGCCGCGCAGGCGACGACGAAGGCGATCGGCAGCACGTAGCGACCCTCGACGAAGCGGGTCGGCAGGACGAAGCAGGTCAGAACCGAGAGCGCGGGCAGCCAGAGCGCGAGCGCCAGCCGGTCGCGCCGCGCCGCGACCACGATTCCCGCCCCCGCGACGAGCGCCAGTGGAAGGCCGGTCGCGGCCCGGATCCCGAAGGCAG
>JBHHYV010000113.1:0-11138 GCA_046757685.1 Myxococcota bacterium | reverse complement strand
GAGATGGCCGACCTCGTCGATCTCCTCGGCGGGCCGGGGATCGCGGGCGACGACGATGTAGCGGACCTGCGGGTAGTAGGGCAGCCCATCGAGCGGCAGGTGGGTCTTCACGAAGCGACGATCCTCGAGACCCTCGAGCAGCGTGCGAAGCTGCTCCTTCGTCGTCCCCATGAAGCGGGCGTCGACCCAGGGCGAGAGCGAGAACAGGTCGGGAAGGGGGTCCCGGTCTCCGTGCAGGAGCCAGAGCAGGATCAGCTGGGTCCAGGTCGTGCCCGACTTGTAGGGGGTCGCGACGACGATGTCGCCGTCGCGCGGGACGAAGACGTCCCAGCGGGTCGAGTCCAGGTGGTGGTTCTGGTAGATCCGGGTCCGCTGCGGAGTCGCCGCACCCATGGGTGTAGGCCCTCCCATCTCGCCGCGGGAGAGCTTAGCACTCCGCCGCGGGCTCGGTCTGGCGCCGGACCGGGCCGAGAGATCCTTCCGGCTCGGAGCGCGCTGGTAGGATGACGCTCCCACGCTGGGGATCGGAGGGAGCCTGGGCATGACTTCGCAGCGAGGATCGGCAGTGGTCCTGGGCGTGGGGGCGCAGCGAGGAGTCGGCGGCGCGGCTTGCCGCCGCTACGGCCGCGAGGGCCTGCACGTGTTCGCGGTGGGCCGCACCGCGGAGAAGGTCGAGCGCGTCGCGAAGGAGGTCGTAGAGGCCGGCGGCGAGGCGACGCCGATCGTGGCCGATGCGACGATCGAGGCCGACGTCGTGCGCGCCCTCGACCAGGCGCAGGCGGCGAGACCCCTCGAGCTGGTGCACTACAACGCCGGCAACAACCGCTGGAGCCCCCTGCTCGAGATGGAGAGCGGATTCTTCGAAGACGTCTGGCGGCTCTGCTGCCTGGGCGGGTTCATGGTCGGTCGCGAGGCCGCTCGCCGCATGGTCTCCGCACAGCGCGGCGGCTCGATCTTCTTCACCGGAGCCACCGCATCCCTGCGCGGGCGCCCCCCCTTCACCGCCTTCGCCTCCGCCAAGGCGGGACTGCGGGCCGTCGCCCAGGCAATGGCCCGCGAGCTCGGCCCCCAGGGCATCCACGTCGCCCACGTCGTGATCGACGGGGTCATCCACGGGGAGGTCGTCGAGTCGAAGGTGCCGGGCTACATCGAGTCGAAGGGGCCCGACGGGGCGCTCGCTCCCGACGCGATCGCGGACGCGTTCTGGCTGCTGCACACCCAGCACCGCTCCGCCTGGACTCACGAGCTCGACCTGCGGCCCTTCAAGGAGCCCTGGTAGCGACCATGAAGGTCTCGCTCTTCTACCTGCCCACGGTCGGCAGCCGCGCCGAGATCGAGAAGGGCATGGCGGGGACGCGCCCCGAGCTCTACTCGCGGATGCTGCGCGACCTGGGCGAGCAGGCGCGGCTCGCGGACGAGCTGGGCTACGACTCGATCAGCTTCACCGAGCACCACTTCCACATCGAGGGATTCGAGCTCTCGAACAACCCCGTCCTGCTCGACCTCTTCGTGGGCATGCAGACCCGGCGCATTCGCGTCGGCCAGCTCGGGATCGTGCTGCCGGCCCAGAACCCACTGCGCGTCGCCGAAGACATCGCGATGCTCGACCACATGACCGGGGGCCGCGCGAACGCCGGCTTTGCGCGCGGCTACCAGCGGCGCTGGGTCGACATCATGGCCCAGCAGACCCACGGGATCCACGGCGCCCACCCTCACGAGCACGACGCGATCGACGCCGCCAACCGCGCGGCCTTCGAGGAGTGCTACGGGATCATCAAGCGCGCGTGGACGGACTCGCTGCTCGAGGTCGACGGCCGCTACTGGCGCGTGCCCGCGGGCGAGACGCCCTGGACCCTCGAGGCGACGGCCCAGTGGGGCGCGGGGGTTCGCGACGGCCGGGTCCAGGCGGTCGGTGTCGTGCCCAAGCCGCTCCAGAAGCCCCACCCGCCCCTCTTCCAGCCCTTCGCCTCCTCGGAGCGCTCCATTCGCTGGTGCGCCGAGGAGGGCGTGACCGCGATCCTGCCGCCGCTCCACCCGAAGCTCGAGCGGCGGCTCTTCGAGCTCTACGCGCAGGTCTCGGGGCGCGCGCTCGGAGACGGGATCGGCATCCTGCGCGACGTCGTCGTCGCCGACAGCGACGAGCAGGCGCAGGCGCTCTGGCGCGACAGCGGCGCCTTCGTGGGCGCCAGCTGGTTCGAGCCCTTCGGCTTCAGCCGCGGCCTGCCCGATCCCGACACGGGAGAGGCACCCGATCTCTTCGCCGAGTCCCTCGCGCTCGTCGGCTCCGCCGACACGGTCGCGCGCCAGCTCGAACGGCTCTTGGGGCGCCTGCCGGCCCAGTGGCTCTTCGCGTGGACCTACAACGAGCTGATTCCCCACCCCCTGCTCCTGCGATCGATCGAGCGGTTCTGGACCCAGGTGCTGCCGCGCGTCGGCGTGGCGTGAGTCGAAGGAGCGGAAGAAGATGCAGGAACCGCGAGCCGCGAACACCCGAGCGTGGCTGGACCGGGACGAGTATCCCTTCGAGTCCCACTTCCTCGACCTCGAGGCCGGGAGGCTCCACTACGTGGACGAGGGCAGCGGGGAGCCCATCGTCATGGTGCACGGGCAGCCGACCTGGTCGTTCATGTACCGCAAGCAGATCCGGGACCTGTCGCGCCACTTTCGCTGCATCGCCGTCGACCATCTCGGGTTCGGGCTCTCCGACAAGCCCCCCGACTGGACCTACCGGATCGACCAGCACGCGGACCACCTCGCGCGCCTGGTCGAGCGGCTGGACCTGCAGCGCGTCAACCTGCTGGTGCACGACTGGGGCGGCCCCATCGGCCTGGCCTGGGCCGTCGCACACCCCGAGCGCGTAGAGCGACTCCTGCTCCTGAACACCTGGATGGGGTCCATGGAGAGCCTGCGCTCGGCTCGCATCTTCAGCCGCCTGCTCGGCAGCGCTCCGGGCCAGTGGGCCACGCGCCATCTCGATCTCTTCATCCGTCTCTTCATGAAGCGCGCGCTCGCAGAGGAAGGCCGCTGGGAGCGTGTGGGCTCCCAGTACAGTGGACCCTTCGAGAGCCCCGCCGACCGCACCGGCTGCGCGATCTTTCCCAGGCAGATCCTCGCGGCCAGTCCCCTGCTCCGCGAGACCTGGGACCGGCGGTCGGCCCTGGCCGAAAAGCCCGCCCTCTTCGTCTGGGGCATGAAGGACGTCGCGTTCCGCGAGCCGATCCTCGAGCGCCTGCTCGGAGCTTTTCCAAGGCACGAGGTCGCGCGCCAGCCCGACGTGGGGCACTTCGTGGCCGAGGAGATGGGCTCCCGGCTGAGCCCCCTGATCGAGGGCTTCCTGCGAAAGGCACCCAATGAAGAGTAGCTCGGTCGGGAGGGCTCAGGCCTCCTCGCGCATCTGCTCGGCGAGGTAGTTCTCGATGCCCATCTGCTCGATCAGCGTGAGCTGGGCCTCCAGGAAGTCCACGTGGCTCTCCTCATCGACGAGGATCGACTCGAAGAGCTCGCGCGAGCCGTTGTCGCCGGCGGCGACGGCCGCCTGGATGGCCTCGTTCAGCTTCGGCACGGCCACCAGCTCGAGCGCCAGGTCGTTCCTGAGCTGGGCCTCGACCGTGGGACCGATCTGCAGGGCGAGCGGTCCCGCCATCTGGGGGCCGCCTTCCAGGAAGAGGATCCGCTCGATGAGCTGCTCGGCGTGCTTCATCTCGCCGATCGACTCCTTGCGCGTGTGCGCGGCGAGCCGCTGGTAGCCCCAGTTGGCCTGCATCTCGGCGTGGAGAAAGTACTGGTTGATCGCGACCAGCTCGGCCTTCAGCACCTGGTTCAGATCCTCGAGGACGCTCGCGTTGCCCTGCATGCGCGGTCTCCTTCGGGCCCAGGGTAGCCGAGCGGGCCGGATCCGTGGGGGCTTCCATCGGACCGGGCGCAGCCATGCGCTGCCGGAGCTGGCCTATGCTGTCTCGCGATGGGGGATCCCCGGGCGCAGGTCGTGATCGTGGGCGCGGGATTCGGCGGGCTGCGAGCGGCGCGCAGCCTCGCGCGAGCCCCGGTCGACGTGACCGTCGTCGACCGGCGCAACTACCACCTCTTCCAGCCGCTCCTCTACCAGGTCGCGACGGCCGGGCTGGAGCCCGAGGAGATCGCGCACCCGGTGCGGGCAATCCTGCGGCGCCAGCGCAACGCGCGCTTCCGCCTGGCCGAGGTTCTCGACGTCGACTTCGCAGCGCACGAACTGCACACCAGCGCCGGGAAGATCGCCTACGACTCCCTGATCCTGGCCTTCGGAACCGAGACGGACTTCTTCGGGCTCGAGGCGGTCGAGCGCCACGGACTGGCGCTCAAGAGCCTGGCCGATGCAGTGGCGATCCGTGACCAGGTGCTGCGTCAGTTCGAGCTCGTGGTCCAGGAAGGCGACGCCCAGGTTCGGCGCGCCATGCTGACCTTCGTCGTGGTCGGAGGCGGTCCCACGGGAGTCGAGCTCGCGGGGATGCTCTCGGAGCTGATTCGCCTGGTCCTGGCCCGGGACTTCCCGGAGCTCGAGATCCAGGACGTTCGGGTCCTGTTGCTCGAAGCCACGCAGCAGCTCCTCGCCGGCTTTCCGAAGCGACTCCAGCAGTTCACCGCCGAGACACTACGACGCAAGCACGTGGAGGTTCGCTTCGGGGCGCGGGTGGAGCTCTTCGACTCGCAGAGAGTTGAGCTGGCCGGCGGCGCGAGCATTCCCACCCATACCGTCCTCTGGGCAGCGGGCGCCCGCGCCGGCCCGCTGGCGCGGCGGCTCGAGCTGCGGCGGGGGCGACTCGGGCGCATCTGTGTCGACGAGCAGCTGCGCGTGCCGGGCCTGGATGGCGTCTTCGCGATCGGCGACGTGGCCGAGCACTCCCTGGCGCAGATTCCCATGATGGCCCAGCCCGCGATCCAGCAGGGGGCGTGCGCCGCGCGCAACGTGGTCCATCGGCTTCGCGGGGAGCCGCTCGAGGCCTTCCGCTTTCGCGACCCGGGTCAGATGGCGACGATCGGCCGCAACCAGGCGGTCGCCCGCGTGGGGCGCCTGGAGCTCCGGGGCTTCGTGGCCTGGGTCGCGTGGCTCGTCGTCCACCTGATCTACCTGATCGGGTTTCGCAGCCGCCTCCTGGTCCTGGTCAACTGGGCCTGGGACTACTTTCTCTACGAGCGCGCCGTGCGGCTGATCACGACCGACGACCTCGATCCAAAGCGGCCGGAGTAGCTCCACCCTCCCGTGCGAGGGCTTCCCTACCCGGCCGCGGCTGGGAAGGGCCGAAGACCGGGTGTAGGCTCGCGGCGTGCACGACCCTGCTTCCGAAGGGCTCGCGCCCGAGGCTCGGAGCGGTCCGCCCGCCGTGGCGCTGTCCGTTGCGGGCTCCGACTCGAGCGGCGGAGCGGGGATCCAGGCCGACCTCAAGACCTTCCAGCGCTTCGGCGTCTACGGAGCCAGCGCCGTGACCCTCGTGACGGCCCAGAACAGCCGGGGCGTGCGAGAGGTGCAGGTGCTGGCGCCGGAGCTGGTGGCCGCGCAGATCGCGGCCGTCGCCGAGGACCTGGAGGTGCGCGCGGCCAAGACCGGCGCCCTGGGCTCGGCCGCGGGGGTCGAGGCCGTTGCGAAGGCGATCGCCGAGCACGGCATTCCGAATCTCGTCGTCGACCCCGTGATGATCTCCAAGCACGGAAGGCGCCTGCTGGCGGAGGACGCGGTCGAAACGCTCAAGAAACGCCTCCTCCCGAGGGCCTCGCTCGTGACTCCCAACCTGGACGAGGCCTCGGCGCTCCTGGGTCGACCGGTCGAGAACGAGAGCCAGATGCGCGACGCCGCGCGGGCACTCTGTGACCTGGGCTGCGCCGCGGCGCTCGTGAAGGGGGGGCACCTTGCGAGTGGCGACGCGGTCGATCTGCTCTACGACGCAGGCGACTTCGTGCGCCTGTCCGCATCGCGCATCGATACGTCGCAGACGCATGGCACGGGGTGCACCCATGCCGCCGCGATCACGGCGCTCCTGGCACGCGGAGAGCCCCTCGCCGAGGCCGTGCGCCAGGCCAAGGACTTCGTGACGCGCGCCATTCGGAACGCGCCGGGGCTCGGTCACGGCTCCGGGCCCCTCGATCACTGGGCCTAGGATCCCCGACTCTCCCCCGAGCGAGAGCCCGCCTGCGGAACCTGGAAGTGCACGCCCGGCTCGGGAATGCGCGGCTCCACGTTGTGGCGTGCGCGATCGTCGACTCGCAGCCCGAGCAGGTCGGGGCGGGCGTAGTGCCCGGCGGTGTCGAGCAGGAGCTTTCTTCCGACGATCGCGGAGAGGTCGATCTCGGCAATGGCCAGGTCCTCGCCCTCTCCGAGCGGCCCCGCCAGGATGGCGCCATCGGGAGCGACGATCGCAGTGCCCAGCCCACCGCCCAGGAGCCGGCCCATGGCCGGGTCGGGGGCGATCTCCTTGCGCTGCACCTCCGAGAGCCAGCAGGTGGAATTGACGACGAAGGCCCCCGACTCCATGGCGTGATGGCGGATCGCGGCGTCGATCTGTCGCGTCATCGACTCGCCGAGCATCGACCCGGGAAACTGGGAGCAGTGGATCTGCTCGCCCGCAGCGATCAGCGCGTAGCGTGCCAGGGGCATGTAGTGCTCCCAGCAGATGAGTGCCCCGATGCGACCGACGGCGGTGTCCCAGGTGCGAAGGCCGCTCCCGTCGCCCCAGCCCCAGACCATCCGCTCCTGGAAGGTGGGCATGATCTTGCGGCGGCGTCCCAGGAGCGACCCGTCGGCGTGCGCTGCGAGTCCGTCACCGCCGACCCGCAAGGCCCCTCGGCGTCGAAGAGCAGCTGCGTGTTGTACAGGCTGCCGCCGTCCCGCTCGTTGACTCCGAGCACGACCACCGTTCCGGCCTGCCGGGCCGCGGCGCCGACCGCCTCGGTCACGGGGCCGGGCACGTCCACGGCCTGGTCGTAGAGACGCGCCAGCGCCTCCCCGATCGCGATGGGCGGCTGGAGCAGCGCAAAGTAGGGATAGCTCGGGATCACGGTCTCGGGCAGGACCGCCAGGCGCACCCCCTCGCGCCCACAGCGCTCGATCGCCCGGACCACCTTCTCGGTCGTGCCGTCGCGGTCCATCAGGACCGGAGAGAGCTGCACGGCCGCAGCCCGAAACGGCGCCTGGCGTCGATCCATCGGTGCGCTCCTGGACCCCTTCTTCAGCGGGTCAGCCGGGCTCCAGGGTATCCGATCGCGCTGCGAGACGGCGGTCGGCCGAAAGCTCTTGGCCCGCCCTCCAGGCATGCGCGATCCTGGGCAGGGTGAGCACCGCCTGCCGGATCTGTGGGAACGACCGCGGCAACCTCACGATCCAGGCACGCGAGAGGATGTTCGACACTCGCGAGCGCTTCGACTACCGGGAGTGCCGGGAGTGCGGCTGCCTGCAGATTGCCGAGATCCCTGCGGATCTGGCCCGACACTATCCGCCCGGTTACTACGCCCACTCGCCCCGAGGCCGCGTCCGGAGGCAGAGCTTTCGACGACGCATGCAGCGGCGCAGTGTGGCGGCGTGGCTGCGCCGGGGAAACCTGCTCGACCGCGCGTCGAAGCGAGTCTGGAGGGTGCCCGCCTTTGCCGACTGGGCACGGATCGCGGGAATCCGGCTCGAGTCGGGGATTCTGGACGTGGGCAGCGGCACGGGAGGCCTGCTGCATGAGATGGCGGCCTTCGGATTCACGAACCTGACCGGAATCGACCCACAGATCGACGCGGACCTGGTCAGCGCGGACGGGGTCCGGATCTTCAAGCGCGACCTCGCCAGTGAGACGGGCGCATACGCGCTGGTCATGTTCCACCACTCGCTCGAGCACCTGCCCGATCCTGGAGCCACCCTCGCCCTGGCCCACCGCGTGCTCCGGCGAGGCGGCTGCGTCCTGGTGCGCGTTCCCATGAAGGACAGCCTGGCCTGGGAGCGCTACGGCGTCGACTGGGTGCAGCTCGATGCGCCGCGCCACCTCTACCTGTTCACCGAGAAGAGCTTCCGGCACCTCGCCCAGCGGGCGGGCTTCCGCATCGCGCACAGCACGCGGGACTCGACCGCGTTCCAGTTCTGGGGGAGCGAGCTCTACCGGCGGGGCATTCCACTGCACTCCGCGGCGCGGAGCGAGTCGCCACGCCATCACTTCAGCCGGCGCGAGCTGCGGGGCTTCCGCCGGCGCGCCCAGCGGCTCAACCGGGAGCGGCGCGGGGACGCCGCGTGCTTCTACCTCAGGGCCCGCTGAGCGGTCCCCGGTTCGAGATCGAGGGCGCCTTCCCTGGAACGGGCTCGCTCGCTAGCTCTCGAGGAGCTTATCGAGCCGCTCCAGGTTGTTGAGCACGCGCCAGTCGCCGCCCCCGGCCGTGACGCGCTTCTCCCAGCCCGCCAGGCGCTTGCGGTACTCGCGCGGGTCGACCTGGTCGCCACGCAGCTTCGTGACGTTGATCGCCACGACGTGGATGCCCTCGAGGTCGATCGCGAAGTCGCGCACGTAGCCCGCGCGCAGGTCCTCCTCGAGGTCCGAGAAGACGAGAATGAACTTCTGGCCGGCTCCGGTCTCGTTCAGCCACTCTGCCGCCTGCAGGATCCCGCCCGTGATGTCGGTGTGCCGGGCTCCCCGGACGTGGCGCACAAAGGCGTCGAGACGGCTCCGGAAGGCGCGCTTCTGCTGGTTCGCGCGGGAGGGACGGTCGTCGAAGCTCACCTTGGCGATGATGTCCTTCTCGCTGAAGCTGGCGCTGTCGATCCTTGCGAGGCCGAGGGAGTCTCCGCTCGACAGGCTCCCCAGCAGATAACGCGCGATCGCCTCCGCCTTGGCGAGCTCCGCGGAGTACGTCCCGGACGTATCCAGGAGCATGTAGACCGCGCGCTGGTGGACCGAGGCGTCGGCGCACCCGAGCCCCGCTGCCAGGAGCCCTCCCACGAGGAGCGATCCGAGGCCGCTCCGCCCGATCATCCGCCGGTCTCCGAGCGGTGCGGCTCGCTCGCGGCGAACGCCGCCTCTCGATGGCGCGTCAGCAGCTGCTCGATCCGCAGCGGAACGATGATCAGGAAGTCATAGATGTGGACGAGGACCGGCCCCAGGTTCTGCAGCAGGCTCCCCATGAACTCGAGCAGTGCCGCGACCCCGCGCATGCACAGGGCGACCCAGGCTCCGAGGACGACCCTCGACGACTGGATGAACGACTCGAGCGGAATCGCCGCGAACGCGAGCGCAAAGGGCAGCATGAAGCCCATCAGCATCTGGCCCAGGGAGGGGATCCAGCGCAGCTGCGCCTGGACGACCGCAACGCCCGCCAGCGACTGCGTCAGCGCCTCGCGGTCGGCCGCGAGCAGGTCTCGCATGTACGCGAGAGAGGACTCCACCCCGGCGAGCATCAAGAGAAGGAAGAACGAGACCCACACCATGCGCCGGCGCATCAGGTCGTCCATCGTCCCGATGACCGGAAACATCCGCGTGATGCGCAGGGACTCCATCAGGAAGAGCCCCATCGACGCCTCCATCAGGATCACCACTAGGGCCGCGACATCGGAGGTGCGGACGGGCCCCACGTAGCTCGAGGCGCCGACCATCTCGGACATGGGCAGGGCGATCAGGTGGAAGTTGATGAAGCCCCCGAGCAGCGCGATCCCGAGGACCAGGGCCGAGGTCACGAAGTAGGTCAGCGACGAGGCCGAGAGCATGCGCACCGCGCTATCGGTCCCCGACAGGATCTGGTCGTACTTCTCCATCTCCTCGTCGATGACTCGCGAGCGCTCATGGAGCCCACGAATCGTGCCGTCGACCTTGGACAGGGTCTGGTCGAGCCTGCGCCAACAGGGGAGCATCCGGTGCAGCAGGCGGTGCCTCTCCGAGCTGGCGGCGCGGTACTCACGCAGCGCGTCGGCCTGTGCCCGCTCCAGGATCCGGTGCACGTCGCGCAGGATCCTCCCCACGACCGGATCGCCGTTGGAAGGGACGTTCGCGATGGCCTCGATCGCCCGCGTCCACTCGGGGGGCGTCGGGGGGACGTCGCTCGAGCGCCGGTAGTCCTCGTCGATGCGAGCGACCTGGTCGGCGAGCTTCCGGTTGAGCGCCGGGTAGCCCGAGAGGTCGCGCGCCACCACGGTGTGGACGCGGTGGAACTCTCGCTCGATCAGACGCTCGCTCGTCTGGCGCCCCATCTCGAGCAGGACCTCGCGGTTGCGCCGGACCAGGCGTTCCTGGGCCGACATCACGAGTCCCGCCGCGAGCACCAGCGCCTCGTGGATGGCGCCCGCGAGGACGCGGATCGCGCTGTGTACGGCGGAGCGTCCCAGGAAGCCGACGACGAGGACCGCGATCCCCGCCAGCGCCAGGGCGAGCGGGGAGCCCGCGAATCCGTCCCCCATGACAACCTCCCGCGCGAGCCACGCCCCAGGCGGGCGGCAGCCGCTCTCGAAACCGAGACGGGAGCGCACGCCAGGCGACTCCCGTGGACATCTTCGTCGGCGACGGGGTCCGGGAACTTGAGCCGACCGGCCCGGACGAACCGGGAGGCGGTTCGCGGCGGCGTGGGGCTGTGTTAGAAGGGGAGCGTCACCGCGAGCAGAGGGAGTCGAGAAGCGATGCTCAGCCACCTCCGGGTCCTGGATCTCTCGGACGAGCGCGGGATCGTCTGCGGCTGGATGCTCGCCGAGCTCGGGGCCGACGTGATCGGCATCGAGCCGCCCGGCGGCTCGAGCCTGCGAGGACGTGCGCCCTTCGCGGGCGGAGAGCCCGACCCCGAGCGCTCCCTCCACTGGTGGGCGTATGGCCGCGGGCGCCGAAGCGTCTGCCTGGATCTCGACACGCGAGAGGGGCGGGAGGCCGCGCGCGCGCTCGCCGAGAGGACCGACGTGCTGATCGAGTCGGACGCTCCCGGCGTCCTGGCGGCGCGCGGGCTCGGCTACGAGGACCTGGCGCACGTGAACCCGGGACTCGTCTACGTGTCGATCACGCCCTTTGGGCAGACGGGTCCGAAGGCCCGCTGGCGAGGGACCGACCTGACGGTCCTGGCGTCGGGTGGCCCCCTGTGGCTGTGCGGCGACGAGGATCGACCGCCCGTGCGGGTCTCGGTGCCCCAGGCGTTCCCGCACGCCGCAGCGGAGGCGGCCGCGGCCGCGC
>JBHHYV010000112.1:0-11245 GCA_046757685.1 Myxococcota bacterium | reverse complement strand
GCGGGAGGGACCCCGTCGCGGGCCGTCCCATGTCGTACCCCGCGAGGATCGCCAGCCTGTGCTTCGAGCGTGGCCTGATCGCCCGCGCCCTCTGGGAGAACCTCGCCCTCGCCCCGCCCCTGTGCACGACCCCCGACGAGGCGGACCAGATCTCCGACATCGTCCTAGCTGCGCTACGGGAGGCGAGCTGATTCGCTCTGGCTCTGTCTCACCTCAACCCGATTTCCGCTCGGCCTCGAAGTGGACTCGGATTCCCAGCCGCTGGACCAGGCCCCGAAACGACGTGACCTCGAGCTTTCGATAGATCGCCTTCCGGTGACCCCTCACCGTGTGTTCGCTGATCCGGAGCCGTCCTGCGATCTCCTCGTCACTGCTCATCTCGAACAAGCAGCCCAGCACCTCGAGCTCGCGCCGAGAGAGCTTGAAGCGCCTGGCGAGGGCTCCGCCGTCGATGCCCGTCTTCGGCATGGGGATCGTACCGGCTGCCTTGGGAGAGTTCTCCGCCATGTGCTCGAAGATCGCGACCAGGACGCAGGAGCGGGACTTCGGGTGATCGCAGGGGCTTCGTCTGAAGGGACAGCCGGCACTCGTCCAGGGGCAGGTACCCAGCGCTTCGCTGCGGTCGTCACGTCTGGTGCGCTTGCCCATCGATGGCTCTCGAACCGTTGGACGGGGGCCCAACCTCGCTCAACTCCGCGAGCGACCGGCTGTGTCGCCCGATCACGGAAATTCTCTCCTTCCCTTGTTCGACCGCTCCTGGCGAGGAGAGGATGACCCATGCGGGCCGAACTTGTGACGGATCTGGTCTACGGGGAATCGAGCAGGTCCGAGCATGCCTGATTCCGGTCCCCCCGGGATGGCCATTTCGGACGTTCCGAGGATCTGCGAATCTGCGTGCCGATCGCCAGTTCTCGAGGGGAGGCCGGCCACGTCCAGCTCCAGTCGATCCGGGCAGTTCACAGCGCAGGTCCAGGCCGTGGCCTCTCGCTTCGAAGCGATGAGGCAGGCGATGGAGATGCTCGACGATCGCGACATCATCGTCGCCTGCAATCTCGCTCTGGAGGAGCTGACCGGATTCGACCGGCGAGAGCTGATCGGGAAGCCCGCGCTCGAGCTCATCTCTCCCGCCAGCCAACATCTCCTGTCCCGGCAGCTCGCCGCGCAGCGCAGCGGAGAGGCGCATCCCTGCGAGCTGGTGTTCCTGACTCGAGACGGCAAAGAGATGCGGATTCGCCACGAAGCCACCCCGATGTTCGACCGATCCGGGACGTTCATTGGGAGTGTCTGCACCCTCTATCGCCAGGGAGCTGCCGGAGCGCTGGAGCGCGAGCTCACCGCACGCCAGAGGGAAATCAGCGACCTCTTGACTCGCGGAATGAGCCGCGAAGAGATTGCCAAGCACCTCTCGATCGCCGAGAACACCGTCCGGAACCATGTCAAGAGCATATACCGCAAGCTCGGCGTTCACTCGCAGACCGAGCTGATGGCTCTGCGACGCGCGCGCCCCTAGAGGGCTGGAGATCGGCGAGTGCCCGAGGGTCTGACCCGATTGGGCTATCGCGGGGGAGCCGCCTCGCTGCTAGGCTGAGGACCAGTAGTGGGAATATTTGTCGCGAGCGAGGCATTCCGGCAGGACGAGGCCGGTCGGAGGGGCTCTCCCCTCGACGCGGTGGCGCCCAGCTTGGTGCTGGAGGGTAGGGTAGGCGAGAGCCCGAGCGTGGGAGGTCTGCTTGCCCAGCGCTTCGACGGGGCTTTCGAGCCCGTCCTCGGCATCGATCTGGAGGGGCGGCTCAGCTATCTGAGCCCGTCCTTTTCTACCCTCATCGGGATTCCACGCGAGGCTCTCATCGGAACTCTGCCTCCCTATCCCTTCATCGCGCCCGAGACTCAGGACTCGGCGATCGACATTCACTGGCGGGCGGTAGACGGGCGTGCGACGGCAGCGGGGATCGAGGTCGTCAGGCTCCAGATTCGATCCTCGAAGGGAGAGACGTTTCCCGTCCTGGTCACGGGGGGACCGATTCATCAGGGGAGGAGCGCGGTCGGGCTGATCGTATTCGTGCACGATCTGCGAGAGGCCGACTGTGATCTCGGGCTCGCTGGCGAGCGACTGATGCGCCGAACCCGGCTCTATCGGGAGTACTCGCGATCCGAGCGGGCGCTCGATTCGTCCGAGGCCGGGACCCGCCATGAGCACGCCCGACACTGCCCGGTCTGCAGGGCGATTGGCCCCGGTCGGGTGAGCGTCCGCGAGCACGAGGTGCTGGTTGCGTTCGTCGAGAGTGCGGAGAGCTCGGTGATCGCCGAGCAGCTGGGGATCAGCAAGCACACTCTGCGGAATCACTTCAAATCGATCTTTCGCAGGTTGGGCGTCCGATCCAGGTTGGAGCTCTACAGGCTGCTCGTCTCATGGCCCTTGCGAGCCATTGTGATTCTCGCGCAACCCGCCGATCTTACCTGAGCGAGTCCGTCTCTCCCCCCGGTCGAGGTGAAGAAGGCGAATGAGCTTCAGGTCGAAACATGCGGCAGAGAGCATTTGCGATCTCGTGGATCAGGTGCCCCCTCCGTTCAAGGTGTGGCTGTGTCAGATCGACGAGGCGACCTGCTGCGCCAACTTCGTGGCCACGAACGGGATCGATCTCAGCTGCTCCAGCTGCGCACAGGCCGATCGCTGCCGCGAGCATGGCGGGTCCGGCGCCAAGGCGCACCCGCTGGTGACCGATGAGCCTTTCGGAATCTCCGACTGCTTCAACGATGCTCGCTGGCCCTTCGCAGCGCAGGAGCCGGAGGTCCGATCCGCGTACATCCTGCCGCTCCGGTTCCAGGAGAGTACGCTCGGAGTCATGGTCCTGGGCCATCCCTCCCTCGATGGATTGAAGGATGGCGAGCTGACCTTCGCGCGATCTCTCGCCGCCGGCGTGACGGGAATCCTGGTCGCCAGTCTCGAGTTTACGTCGCTCGTCGAGACCCTCGAGGAGCGCGTGCGCGACGCATCGCTGCACCTGCGCGAGCTGGTCGCCTGGGCCGGCCGCCCGCAGAATACCCTCAGTGCGGATCTGACGGCCAGAGTCGGCAGCCTCTCGGAGCGGGAGCGCGAGGTGCTCTCCGCCTTCCTGGGCGGGGACAGCCCCGACGCGATCGCGGGTTCGCTCTTCATCAGCCCCCACACGGTCCGCAACCACATGAAGTCGATGTTCCGAAAGCTCGGTGTGCACTCCCGCAGCGAGCTCCTGCAGCGCTTCCAGTCCAGCTTCTGATCTCGCCCGGTCGATTCGCCGTCTGGAGTCGGCTAGCGAAACGCCCCAGGTCGGGCATCGACTTCTCGCGGGCCGCTGCCGCACTCTTCCCCAGGGCCGATTGCCCCGGGGGTCGATCGGCGAAGCCGGGAGAGAAGGGTGCGGAGCGTCGGGGATTTCTTCATCGCGAACCTGAGCCACGAGATCCGGACGCCGGTCACCGCGATCCTGGGTTTCAGTGAGCTTCTGCTCGAGGACGGGGAGTACGCGAGCGGGGTGCGTGGGCGAGGGAGCTCCGATGCGCTCCAGGCGATCTGCCACAATGCGCACCAGCTCGTCCGGCTGATCGACGACCTGCTCGATCTCGCCGCCCTCGACGCGGGCTGTCTGAACCTGGAATGCGCCCCCTGTCCGCTGCGCGAGATCGTCCAGGGGGCCATCGAGCACGGGTCGGCTCGCGCCAGCGAGCGCTCGATCAGTTTCGAGGCACGGCTCGACGACCATCTTCCGGTCTGCATCCAGAGCGACGCGAGCCGGCTCTCTCAGATCCTCCTCAACATGGTCGAGAATGCGATCCGCTGCACCCGGATCGGAGGGGTTCGCCTCGAGGCGCGCCACGTCGACGCTCTTCCAGCCGGCTGGCTCGAGCTCTCGGTCCAGGATGCGGGCGTCGGGATGACCGCAGATCAATTGGTCAGCGTTCTCGAGCCCCTCGGACATCCCCCCGACTCTGCGGGTCGGCATGGCGCGGGCAGTGCTGCGGGAATCGCCCTGTCGCGACGCCTGGCGGAGCTGCTCGGCGGGAGCCTGACCGCCGAGAGCCAGCTGGGGCAGGGGAGCATCTTCCGGCTCCGACTCCCGGCCGCGCTGCCCGGCTCCGCTGACTGAGCCGCGCGGGTCAGGAAATCGATCTCCGCGGGGCATCTCCGTCCGGAGGTGAAGAGCCGAGTCAGAGCCTCTATGAGTGGCTTCTCGGACGGGGGATCCAGAGCGACATCCGCTCCCGAGCGAGCCGCACCGCGGCGATCCGAGCCGTCCGAATCCCGCATGTGGCCAGGGCTTCGGCTTCAGCTCAGTCTGCTCCTGGTCCTGCTGGCCGTCGCCCCCCAGCTCTGGCTTGCCCATTCGCTCGGGCCAGCGGTCGCACTCGAGGTCGATCGGGAGGTGGAGGCGGCGGATGGGCGGTGGCTCGACTGGATCGCCGGGGATCTGACCGCTCATATCTCGAGGCTCGGAGAGATGGCGCGGGCACTGTCGGTGACTCCCGCCGTGCTTGGCTTGCTTCGTGCGAGTGCCGTGGCACGCGAGGATCGCAGGGAGGGGTCCGGGTCGACCCGCTGGCGAGAAGCGCTCGAAGGAATCTTCAGGACCTTCGCCCTGCTGAATCCCGAGATTCGCCAGATTCGCCTCCTCGATGAGCGGGGCCACGAGTGGGTTCGCGTCAATTCGCAATCCGGAACGCCGCGAGTCGTGAGCTCGCCAGACCTGCAGAACAAGGGGGATCGCCCCTACTTCAAGGAAGCGATCTCACTCTCTTCCGGCGAGCTCTACGTCTCCCCGATCCAGCTGAACCAGGAGCACGGCGTGGTCGCACAGCCGGTCGATCCAGTCCTGCGGGTATCCACTCCGGTCTGGCTCGGTGGGCGCGTTCGGGCCGTGCTCGTGATCAACGAATCACCTCACCGGCTCATCTCCCGACTCGAGCGTGCGGGCCCGGGCGCTCTGATCCTGGCGACCGAATCCGGGGAGTACCTCCGCAATCCGGACGCCGATCTGCGCCTGGGAGACGAGCTCAATACGGGGGCCAACCTCTTTCGGGACTGGCCCGGCCTGCTCCCGGCGATCTCGGAAGGGAGAACCCGTCTCGAGCAAGGGGACCGGGCTCTTCATTGGAGACGAGCAGCGGTGAATCCCGGCGACTCGCGGGCAGTCTGGCTGATCGCCAAGCTGAGAACCCGCGGCGAGGTGCACCACTCGGCTGATCACCTGAGAGATCTGACGACCCGGACCGCCACACAGGTTGGACTCGTTGCATGGATCGCGGCTCTCCTGCTGGCCACGCTCTGGCTGCGCCCCATCCATGGACTGGCGCGGGCGGCGCGGCGGCTGGGCGCTGGAGACTTCAGCGTTCGAGTTCCCGTTCGGCACTGCGGCGAGCTCGGCGATCTCGAGGGCGCCTTCAACTCGATGGCGGAGACGCTGGGGGTCCAGTCCAGCCGGCTGGAGGCGTCGATCCGGGAGGCCGAGGCGGCGGACCGCGCGAAGAGTGACTTCCTGGCGACGATGAGCCACGAGATCCGCACACCCATGAACGGTGTGATCGGAATGACTGATCTCCTTCTCGACACCGACCTGGACCCCGAGCAACGCGAGTTCGCCCAGATCGTCAAGAGCTCCGGCGAGGGGCTGGTCAGGATCATCAGCGAGATCCTCGACTTCTCGAAGATCCAGGCGGGGAAGCTGGACCTGGAGGTCATCGACTTCGATCTGCGCTCGACCATCGACGGGGTCGTGGACCTGTTGAGTCCGCTGGCGCGCAGCAAGGGACTCGAGCTCATCTCGCTGATCTCGTACGACGTGCCGGTCGCCCTGCGTGGAGACCCGACCCGACTTCGCCAGATCCTGATCAACCTGCTCGGAAACGCCCTCAAGTTCACCGAGGAGGGCGAGGTCTTCCTCGAGGTCAGCCTGGAGTCGGAGGACTCCAGCCACTCGGTGATCCGCTTCGCGGTCAGCGATACCGGAATCGGAATTGCGCCGGAGCAGGTCGACCAGCTCTTTGATGCCTTCAGCCAGGCCGATGGCTCCACCACGCGACGCTTCGGGGGTACGGGGCTGGGCCTGGCGATCGTGAGACAGCTGACGGAGCTGATGGGTGGCCAGGTCGGAGTCGAGAGCCAGCCCGGGCGGGGCTCCACCTTCTGGGTCTCCCCCCGCATCGAGCGGGGGCCGGCAGAGAGCCAGTCCTTCTCGAACCCACGAGCCGATCTGCGCGGCTTGCGTCTCCTCTGCGTGGACGACAGCGACACCAGTCGGCGTGTGCTCGGGCACTACTGCTCAGCCTGGGGGACCCAGGTATCGCTATGCGAGAGCGTCCCGCTCGCTCTGGAGGCGCTGCGCGCGGCCGCGGCGAGCGGAGAGCCCTTCGATCTGGCGATTGCGGACGACTGCATGCCGGAGCTCGACGGGTTCGACCTCGCACGGGCGGTCCGCGCGGAAGCTTGCCTGTCGAAGACTCGACTGCTGCTCCTGACCTCGCGTGGAGTCGCGGGCGAGGCGGCCCGCGCGCGCGAGGTGGGCTTCGACGCCTACCTGACCAAGCCAGTTCATCGCTCGAAGCTCTTCGATTGTGTTGCCCGGCTGATGGATCGCCCCCTGATCATGACCCAGCGCCAGCGCAGCCAGCCGCCGCTCGTGTCACAGCACTCCCTTCGCGAGCTCGAGGGGAGCCGGAGGCGCCACATTCTGGTCGCGGAGGACAACGTGGCCAACCAGAAGCTGGTAGTGAAGCTTCTCGAGAAAATGGGGCTCCGGGTAGATGTCGCGGCAAACGGTGTCGAGGCGATCGAGGCCGTTGGACGCAAGGCGTACGACCTGGTGCTGATGGACTGGCAGATGCCCGAGATGGATGGTCTCGAGGCGACCCGCATCATTCGCGAGCGGGAGAAGTCTACCCCGAGGCAAACGCCCATCGTCGGCCTGACCGCGAACGCGACGCAGCAGGACCGGGAGCGTTGCTTCGAAGCGGGGATGGACGGCTATCTGACCAAGCCCATTCACCGCGAGGAGCTGGTCCGGGTCGTCGAGAGCGCTCTCGAAGCGGGCTCACGGAGAGTAGAGAGGTCCTAGATGGCGAGGTGCGGGGCAGTGGCTTCTCGAAGAGAGCGCCGGTATGTCCACGGGAGTCGTGCGCCAGACGAGTCACCAGATTGGTCCCTCCAGGTCGTCTCCGTGGTCAGATCCGGATCCGATACACGCTTCGTATGGCAGAGACAATCCTGATGGCGGTGCCGGGCTCGGCTCCACCGAAGCTCGACGCATGAGCGAGCATCGCGATGCGCTGCTGGAGGAGCTGGCCTCCGAGGCGCTCGCCGCACAGGTGGAGGACGCCGACTCCCTCGAGCAGCTGCGGGCGGGCCTCGACGCCCTGAAGCGGAGCGACACCGAGGGCGAGGGCCCTGGCTGGGAGCGCGAGCTCTGCGACGCCTGCGGGGCCCTGGATCGGCTGCTGGGTGGAGGGACCGCCGCGCCCGACGCAGAGCTCGAGCGGGTGGTCGAGGGCATCCGCGGGCTCCAGGCGCGCGCACTATCGGTCGGCGAGCCCGACGCCGACGCGCGCCGCGAAGCTGCGGCGGCGGGTCGCTTCGAGCCCCCGGAGTGGGTGGATGAGGAGATCTTCCGCGACTTCCTGTCGGCTCAGCGGCTGGAGCAGGAGGAGCTGGAGGCGGACATCCTGGCCCTCGAGGCAAGGGGCGAAGACGCCCTGGCTTCGCTGCGGCGCCGCCTGCATACCCTGAAGGGCGAGGCGGGAACGCTGGGTCTGGATGTGCTGGAGGGGTTCTGCCACCAGCTGGAAGACGAGCTCGAGGGGCTATCCGGGACGCCCGCGGGGATCGATCGACTTCTGGTTGCCCGGGACTGGATGGGTCGGGCGCTCGAGAGCTATGGGGCCGGGGTTCAGCCCGACCCTTCTCCGGAGCTGGGCGGACCCGTCGAGCCGGCGGGGGAGCCCGCCGTCCCGGAGTGGGTGGGAGACGTGGACCCCGCGACCGAATCCCTGCCGAGGGAGGGGGTCGCCGGTGCACCCGAGACTCGCGTTCCAGCGGAGCGAGACGACGAGACGGTGTCGCTGCTGAGCGACTTTCTTCAGGAGGGCGGCGACGGGCTCGACGAGGTGGATCGCCTGCTCATGGAGGCCGAGCCCGGGGGCCTCGATGGAGACACGCTGAACGCGGTGTTCCGGGTCTTCCACACCCTGAAGGGCATCGCGGGTTTCCTGGAGCTCGCCGACATCACCGAGCTCGCGCACACGACCGAGACCCTGCTGGACCGCGGACGCCAGGGCAAGCTGCAGCTCTCGGGCGGAGTCGTGGACGTGGTCTTCGATGCCACCGAGAAGATGCGCAGCATGCTCGAGGGCGTGCGATGCGCAGTCGAAGGAGGGAATCCCTTTCCGGCGACCGCGGACCTGGACGTCCTGCTCGGGCGGGTGCGCGCGGCCAGCGAAGGCGGCGCCCAGCCGGAGGCCGTCACACCCCAGGTCTCGCCCGGGGCGCGGATCGGCGAGATTCTCGAGGAGACTGCCGATGTCGATCCCGTCGAGGTCGCGGACGCAGCTCGGGCACAGAGCGAGACCGGACGCCGCCTTGGAGAGGAGCTCGCGGCTCGCCACGTCGCGAAGCCGCGGCAGATCGCCCAGGCACTGCGGGCCCAGGAACGCTCCCGCTCTCAGGCGCGCATCCGCGAGACGGTCAAGGTCGACCTGGAGCGGGTCGACCGGCTGGTCGAGACCATCGGTGAGCTCGTGGTCGTCGAGTCCATGGTGACCAACGTGCCCGAGGTCGCCTCGTCCGAGTCGCTGCGGCTGCGCAACTCCCTGGGGCAGTTGAGCAAGATCACCCGCGACCTGCAGGACATGGCGATGGGAATGCGGACGGTGCCGGTGCGGGGGCTCTTCCAGAAGATGGCGCGGATGGTGCGCGACCTCTGCCACCGAAGCGGCAAGCAGGTGGAGTTCAAGCTCTCCGGAGAGGGTACAGAGATGGACCGTTCGATGGTGGAGCACCTGGCGGACCCGCTCGTGCACATGATTCGAAACGCCGTCGATCACGGGGTCGAGCCGGCGGCGGACCGCCGGAAGGCGGGAAAGTCCGTGGTGGGTCGGGTGGAGCTCTCCGCGTACCACGAGGGCGGGGGCATCGTGATCGAGCTCGAGGACGATGGTCGCGGGCTCGACCGGGGAGCGATCTTGTCCAAGGCGATCGAGCAGGGGCTTGTCGAGAAGGACGTGAACCTCTCGGATTCGGAGATCTTCGCTCTCATCTTCGCCCCAGGCTTCTCCACTGCCAAGGAGGTGACCGAGATCTCTGGGCGCGGCGTGGGCATGGATGTGGTGCGCCGCAACATCGAGTCGATGCGGGGCCGCGTTTCGATCGAGTCGGAAACGGGGAAGGGTTCGACCTTCCGGATCGTGCTACCTCTGACGCTGGCGATCATCGACGGGATGCTCGTGGCCTGTGGCAAGGAGCGATACATCGTACCGACGCTTTCGATCGTGGAGTCGTTCCAGCCTTCGTCCGAGATGCTTGCGAGCTGTGCGGACAGCTTCGAGCTGATTCACCAGCGCGGGGAGACGATCCCGCTCCTGCGAATGGACGACCTCTTCGGGATCCAGGGTGCGGAGCGCGATCCCATCTCGGCGCTGGTCGTTGTCGTCGAGAGTCTCGGCCAGAAGCTGGGGCTGCTGGTGGACGACGTGGTGACTCAGCAGCAGGTGGTGATCAAGAGCCTGGGGACCGGCCTCGAGGGGGTCGGCTTCGTGGCGGGCGGGGCGATTCTGTCGGATGGCCAGGTGGGCCTGATCCTGAACGTGGACGAATTGGGTCGAATGACGGGGAGCGAGGCACAGGCATGAGCGAGCAGCCGGAGATGGCGATCAGCGAGGCGGTGGGGGGGCCCCGGGCGGACCGAGCCAACGACCTCGCCGGGAAGTACATGACCTTCAAGCTGGCCCAGGAGGCCTACGGACTCGAGATCCTGCGCGTCCGCGAGATCATCGGGCTGATGGAGATGACCCGGATTCCGCGTACGGACCGGCACATCCGCGGAGTGATCAACCTGCGTGGAAAGGTGATCCCCGTGGTCGATCTGCGGCTGAAGTTCGGAATGGAGCCGGCGGAGGTGACGGATCAGACGGTGATCATCGTGGTCCAGTTCACTCAGGATGGAGAGGAGACCGTGATGGGCATCCTGGTCGACGAGGTCGTCGAGGTGCTCGACGTTCCAGGATCGCAGATCGAGCCTCCCCCTCGATTCGGGGGCGAGGCGGGGAAGATCGATTTCATCCTCGGTGTGGGAAAGTCGGAGGAGCGCGTGCTCTTCCTGCTCGACATCGGGAAGGTACTCGGGGGCGAGACGCATGCTCCCACCGACGGCCTCGTCGCGGCCTGAGAGGGAGCCAGACATGACAGCCAGCGAAACCACGAATCGAGAGCAGGGGGAGGGGACGACAGTGACGGATGGCAAGGGGACGAAGCGCGCGAAGGGCGGAGCGGAGCGCTCGTACGAGCCGGGTATGATCCGGGTGAGTGCCCCGGAGGTTCGGGCCCGCTTGGGCTTCCTGGGTCTGACGGAGGAGGACCTCGGGGTCATCTCCGCCTGGGAAAAGGTCTGCAGGAACGCCTGCGACGGGCTGGTCGACGAGTTCTACGATCACATCCTGGCCAACCCCACGACGAGCGCGATCGTCGAGAAGCATACGACCGTGGCCAAGCAGCGGCCGCTGCTGACGCGCTACATCCTGACGATGTTCGCTGGCCGGGTCGATGACGAGTACCTCGAGTACCGGCACCGGGTCGGGAAGCGGCACGATGAGATCGATCTAGACTCGAGCTGGTACGTGGCCATGTACGGGGTCATTCAGCGGGCCCTGACCGACGCGGTCCGGGACGCGGGGGCCAGCTCAGCCGAGCTGGGACGCTTCTCGCAGGCGCTCCAGAGCTTGATTCGAGTGGACATCGCGCTCTGCATGGGCGCCCTCATGGACTCGCGCCGCGATCAGCTGGAAGAGCAGCAACGGCTCGAGCGCGAGAAGGCGGAGCAGGCCTGCCTCGCCATCAACCAGCTGATCGAAGAGGTCCGCAACGGGAAGCTCGATGCTCGCGGCGACGCAGACGCCTTTGATGGTGGCTGGAGGGAGCTGGTCGGAGGGGTCAACGACCTGATCGACGCCTTTGTGGCGCCGATCAACGTGACGGCGGAGTACGTGGACCGGATCTCGAAGGGGGACA
>JBHHYV010000111.1:0-11347 GCA_046757685.1 Myxococcota bacterium | reverse complement strand
GATCTCGCCGAGCCGCTCGCCCAGGTCCCCGCACTGCCGGGGTCGTGGCTCGAGACGGCAGCGGCGGGCACGCTGGTGCTGGTCGACGGATCCCTCGACCCTCGGAGCGCCTCGCGCCTGGAGCTCCCGGCGGGAGTCCGGGTCTCGAGCCTGGCCGAGGCGCTCGACTCGGACGACGCACGGGCCGACACGCTCGTGGGCTCGCTGGCCCGCCCGAAGACCGATCCCTTCCACGCCCTCAACACGGCGCTCTTTGCGGACGGGCTCCTGGTGGAGCTCGATCCCGGAGTCCGGCTCGACGAGCCGCTCCACATGCTCTGCGTGGCGAGCGGCCGCGAGGTGCTCGCGGTTCCGCGCATCTGCATCCGGCTCGGCCAGGGAAGCCGCGCCACCCTGGTGGAGCACTCCCTGACCTTGGCGGAGGGCGCCTCGCTCTCGGTGCCGCTGACCGAGGTCGAGCTTGGCGCGGGCTCGCGCCTCGGTCACCTGCGGCTGCAGGACGAGTCGCAGGCGCGCGGCGAGATCGCGTCGCTCCTGGCTCGTCTGGAGGCGAACGCGACCCTCTCGGTGGGATCGCTCAGCTTGGGCGCGGCGCTCTCGCGCTACCAGATCGAGATCCAGCTCGCCGGAGAAGGCGCGGCCGCAGAGCTCTCGGGGCTCTACCTCGGACGCGGCTCGCGCACGATCGACCACCACGTGTGGATCGATCATGCCGCTCCGCGCACGCGCAGCCTGCAGCAGCTGCGCGGCATCCTGGACGAGCGGTCGCAGGGCGTGTTTCGCGGTCGCGTGCACGTGCGACCCGGCTCGCAGCAGATCGACGCCAGCCAGTCGCACCGCACACTCATGCTCTCGGACGACGCGCGCGTGCACGCCGAGCCGCAGCTCGAGATCTACGCGGACGACGTGAAGTGCTCCCACGGCAATGCGGTCGGGCAGCTCGACCCCGACGCGCTCTTCTACCTGCGCTCTCGCGGGCTCCCGGAGTCCCAGGCGCGCGAGGTCCTGACCGAGGCCTTCGCGCGCGAGGCGCTCGACTCGCTCCCCCTGCCCGGAGAAGGCGATCGCGAGGCGCTGGCCCACCGCGTGCGGGAGTGGCTGCAGTGATGCCGCGCAACGGCTTCGACGTCGAGCGGGTTCGCCGGGACTTCCCGATCCTGGAGCGATCGCTGCGAGGCCAGCCGCTCGCCTACCTGGACAACGCCGCGACGGCCCAGAAGCCCCGCGTCGTGATCGACGCGGTCGCCGACTTCTACCGGACGCGCAACGCCAACGTCCACCGCGCCGTCTACGCGCTCGCCGAGAAGGCCACGGCCGCCTACGAGCAGGCACGCAGCCGGGTCGCGGACTTTCTGGGTGCGGCGGACCCGCGCCAGATCGTGTTCGTCCGGGGGACGACCGAGGCCATCAACCTCGTCGCGCAGTCCTTTGCCCGACCGCGCCTGAAGCCGGGCGACGAGATCCTGATCAGCCACATGGAGCACCACTCCAACATCGTGCCCTGGCAGCTCTGCTGCCAGCAGACCGGAGCCGTGCTCCGGGTGGCGCCGATCAACGACCGCGGCGAGATCGACGTCGAGGCCTTCGAGCGGCTGCTCGGGCCTCGCACGCGGATGGTCGCGCTCGCCCACGTCTCGAACGCGCTCGGCACGATCAATCCCGTCGAGACCCTGATTCCGATGGCCCACGCGCACGGCGCGCCGGTGCTGCTCGACGGCGCCCAGGCCGCGCCCCATCTCGCGATCGACGTCCGCGCGCTCGGCTGCAACTTCTACACCCTCTCGGGCCACAAGCTCTACGGACCGACCGGGATCGGCGCGCTCTTCGGAACTGCCGAGCGGCTCGAGTCGATGGAGCCCTACCAGGGCGGGGGCGAGATGATCGCGTCGGTCAGCTTCGAGCACACCACCTACGCCGACGTCCCCTATCGCTTCGAGGCCGGCACGCCGAACATCGCCGGTGCGGTCGGGCTCGGGCGCGCGATCGAGTACCTGGGTGGGCTCGACCGGGAGGGCGCGCGGACCCACGAGGACTCGCTGCTCGAGTACGCGAGCAAGGCGCTCGGCGAGCTCCACGGGATCCGCATCATCGGCCGCGCCGAGCAGAAGACCGCGGTGCTGAGCTTCGTGGTCGAGGGCGTGCACCCGCACGACGTGAGCACGATTCTCGACCAGCAAGGGGTGGCGGTGCGGGCGGGCCATCACTGTGCCGAGCCGGTGATGAAGCGCTTCGGCATCCTGGGCACGACGCGCGCGTCGTTCGGCATCTACAACACGCGACCCGAGGTCGATCGGCTCATGGCGGGCCTGGAGCAGGTGCGGGAGATCTTTGGCTGATGTCGGACCTGCGAGACCTGTACCAGGAGGTGATCCTGGACCACACGCGCCGCCCGCGGAACTTCGGACCCCTCGAGGGCGCGACCCACTGCGCCCAGGGGTACAACCCGCTCTGCGGCGACAAGATCGAGATCCGCCTGATCGTCGATGGAGACCAGATCCGCGACGTACACTTCCAGGGCTCGGGCTGCGCCATCTCGACCGCATCGGCCTCGCTCATGACCGAGGCGCTGCGCGGCCGCTCCGTCGCCGAGGCGCGCGACCTCTTCGAGCGCTTTCACGGCGTGGTCGCCTCCGACGCCAGTCCCGATACGAGCGAGCTCGGCAAGCTCGCGGTGATGGGAGGCGTGCGCGAGTTCCCCATGCGCGTCAAGTGCGCGACCCTGGCGTGGCACACGCTGCAGGCCGCGCTCGAGCGTAAACCCGAACCTGCCACCACGGAGTAGCCCCCATGGAAGATCTTCGCGAGCGCATCGTCCAGGCGATCAAGACCTGCTACGACCCCGAGATCCCGGTCGACGTCTACGAGCTGGGGCTGATCTACAAGATCGACATCTCGGACGAAGGATCGGTCCACGTCACGATGACCGTCACCGCGCCGGCCTGTCCAGTCGCCGACATCCTGCCGGTGCAGGTGCAGGAGCGCATCGAGACGGTCGAGGGCGTGAAGGACGCCAAGGTGGACCTGGTCTGGGATCCTCCCTGGCATCCGGGGCTGATGTCCGAGGCGGCGAAGCTCGAGCTCGGATTCTGAGGCCGCGGGCTCAGAGCCCGTAGGCCTCGCGGACGTTGCGCCCCAGGATGCGCTCGCGGTCCTCGGGCTCCAGCCGCGCGACGTTGCGCTCGAGGGCGGCCAGGTAGTCCGCCGTGTGGTCGGGGTGCGGGTAGTCCGACGCCCAGAAGAAGCGGTCCCCCCCGAGCAGGCTCAGCACCCCGGGAATCGTGGTCTCGTCGGGATCGGCGGAGATGAAGCACTGGCGCCGGAAGTAGACGCTCGGCTTCTCGCGCAGCGGAACGCGCTCGCCGATGAAGGTGGCCTCGTAGACCGCGTCCAGGCGGTCGAGCCAGTAGCCGATCCAGCCGGCCCCCGACTCGAGCACCACGACCTTGAGACGCGGAAAGCGATCGAACACGCCGTGGTCGAAGAGGGTCGCAAACGCCATGCGCACCCCGTCGCCCGCGGTCACACTGTTCATCAGGCGCAGCTGGCGGCTCTGCTTGAAGCGTCGCTGGGCCATCGCGATCGGCTCGAAGCTGGGATGAAGCCCGAGCGGCACGCCCAGGTCCTGGGCCGCCGCAAAGACCGGATCGTGCTGCGGGTGACCGTGCGCGACGCGATCGAGTGTGAAGGGCACCACGAAGGCCCCGCGGCAGCCGTCGCGGACCGCGCGCTCGAGCTCGCGGGCCGCCGCGGCCGGATCACCGAGCGAGAGGTGCGCGATCGGAACCAGGCGACCTGCCGAGTCGCGGCAGAAGTCGGCGATCCAGCGGTTGTAGGCGCGGCAGTACGCCTGGCTGAGCTCCACGTCGTCGAGCTCGGCCTCCCACAGGATGCCGAGCGTCGGATAGAGAAGCGCCACCTCCAGGTTCTCGGCGTCGAGCAGCTCGAGCCGCTGCTTGGCGTCCATCGAGCCGAAGGCCGCCTCGCGCAGGTAGGTCTTGTCGGGGCTGGGGCGCACGGCCTCGACGCTGCGCTCTCCCATCTTGCCGAGCGTGCCGGGGAAGCCGTTGCGCGACATCACCGAGGCCTTGCCACCGATCTCCAGGTACTCGAGGCCAGCGTCATCCGTCCGGATGCGGAGCGCGCGGTCGCGATGGCGCGGCTCGAGGTAGCGCTCCCAGAGGTCCGGCGGCTCGAGGATGTGGCCATCGGCATCGACGCCACCCGGGTAGCGAAGGGTGTGAACCGGGTGCATGGCGCACTCCTCGTCGAGATCCCCCCGGTGTCATTCTACCTCGGCGCTCGCGTGTGCCGCAGGGGCCGCGGGCACCGCGGAGCCTCAGAGCCCGGGAAGCAGGAGCGAGATCACCACCGAGACAACGAACGCCAGCACGCAGATCGCCACGGCGCGTCCCGTCGTCACATCCAGCGCCTGACGCGTCGCGATCACCCAGGCCAGCACCGACAGCCCGATGGCCGCGAGCGCGATCAGGCCGCGCAGCGGCCCGAGCGGCAGAGCGGCCGCGACCAGGAAGATTCGCGGCGCCTGGCCGAAGCCGAGCGTCCGCAGCAGCTCGGGGTAGTCGGAGGTATGTCCGAGCAGCTTGACGCCCAGCCCCCAGACGATCGCGGTCCCGATTCCCCAGCTCAGGAAGGCCTCGACCAGGCTGCGTCCCAGGGCCGCCCCGAAGGGCTGGGCCAGCGCCCCCGCGACGGCCGCCAGCGCGACGACGGCCGCGGCCTGCATCATCGCGCTCGGGTCGTGCTCGACCTCCTCGTAGACCGAGGCGTCCACGAGCATGGCACCGCGCAGGCGCGCCAGGAAGCTCCGGCGCGGTGAGTCCCCGTGCGAGTAGTCGACGTTCTCGAGGTTCAAGCGGCTCTCTCCTCCTACACGGAGTCCGGATCGACTCCCGGTGGACCCCTACAGCCTACTCCTTCTCGAGAACCCCATCTTCATGCAGAGCAGCGATCGTCGCGTCGTCGTAGCCGAGGATCTCGCGCAGCACCCCCCCGTTGTGCTCGCCGCGCCGGGGCGCGGGGCCCCGGATGTCGCAGGTCTGGCCGTTCATCCGGTAGGGCGCGCGCACGACCGGTCGCCGGCCGCCGCGGCGGTCATCGACCTCTTGCACCAGGTCGCGCTCGCGCGCGAGCGGTCCCTGCAGCACCTCGCGCAGGGCCTCGACCCGGCCGGCGGCGAGCCCGAGTGCCTCGAGGCTGGCGAGGAGCGCCTCGAGGCTGGCGTGGGTGGCCATCCAGCGCTCGATGGCCGCGTGCCGGAGCCGGCGCTTCTCGGGGATCGGGAGCGGCCCCGGCGCCGGGTCCTCGATCTTGGGGCTGAGCTTGTGCCAGGCGTTCTGCAGCGAGCCCGCGATGGCCACGTGCCCGATCGCGCCGGCATCGAAGAGGGGGCACTCGTCTCGGTGCTCGGGCTCGTCGAGCAGGACGAAGGGCGTCTCGCTGTAGGTCGCGAGCAGTGCCTCGAAGAGGGGGACCTCGACGTGCTGGCCCTCGCCCGTCGCGCGCGCCCGCTGCAGAGCCGCCAGCAGGCCGATCGTCCCGTGCAGCGACGAGATCATGTCGGCCTGGTTGTCGGCGAGCTGGGTCAGGGGGTGACCCGTCCACTCGGAGTGGTACTGCAGGATGCCCGTAACGGCGTGGATGGTGGGCGCGTAGGCGGGGCGGTCGCGCGCCTGGCTCTTGGCGCCGAAGCCATTGATCGACAGCATCACCAGCCGCGGGTTCTCGGCATGCAGGCGCTCCCAGCCGAGCCCCAGCGAGTCCATGACTCCGGGCCGGAAGTTCTCGATCAGGGCATCGGCCCAGCGCACCAGGCCCAGTGCGATCTCGAGACCCGCCTCGCAGCGCAGATCGACGCAGAGGTTGCGCTTGCCCACGTTGGCCATCGTGTACAGACCCGACATTCCGCGGTCGCGCTTGGGCGCGACGTAGCGGGCGATGTCCTCGGACGGAGGCTCGAGCTTGACGACCTCGGCTCCGAGATCCGAGAGCAGCCGCCCGACCATGGGACCGGCCAGCACGCGCGACAGGTCCAGCACCTTCGTGCCCGCGAGCGGAGCGTGGGCCGGGGCAGCGCTGCGCCTCACGCGCGCGACTCCGAGCCGCGGCGCGGCGGGTCCTCGCCCTCGGGAAGCTCCAGGTCGAAGGCGCGCGCGGCGTTGTCGAAGAAGATCCGCCGCCGGCTCTCCCGCGAGATCGGCTGGCGCTCCAGCGCCTCCATTCCCCAGGGCCAGGTGCCGTCGGGATGCGGATAGTCGGTGTTGAAGAGCACATTCTCGTCACCGACCCGCTCGACCAAGGCCGGCAGCGTGTCCTCGTCGCCGCGCGCAGCGACGAAGAAGCTGCGTAGAAAGTAGGCCGTGGGCGACTGGAGCAGCTGCGGATGCTCGGCGTTGCCCGAGAAGGCGTAGTGCTGCTCCATGCGCTGCAGCCAGTAGGGCAGCCAGCCCGCGTCGGCCTCGACGTGCACGATCCGCAGCCCGGGGTGACGCTCGACGACTCCGAACCAGATCAGGCACACCATGGCGGACATCGCCTCGAAGGGATGGGCCAGGATGTGCCCCGAGGTATGGGTCTCCATGCGGTCGCCATACGAGGGCAGGTGGGGCGATCCCGAGTCGTGCAGGCACGCCGGTCGATCGAGTCGCTCGAGCTCGGCCCAGAGCGGCTCGTAGTCGGGGTGGTGCAGGTTGCGGCCGCATACCGGATTGGGACGGATGTAGTACGACACGCACCCCTGCTCGGCCGCGCGGCGCGCCTCGGCCACCGCCAGCTCGGGCGCCTGCAGGGGCAGCATCGCCGCCCAGCGCAGGCGCTCGGGGTCGGCCTGGCAGTACTCCTGACTCCAGTCGTTGTAGGCGCGGCAGCACGCGGCCAGGAGCTCGGGATCGCGAAACTCGCGACCGAGCAGCTGTCCCCCGACGGTGGGGTAGAGGATCTGCACGTCGACGCCCTGCTCGTCCATGTCCTCGAGGCGCGCAGCGGCGCTGTAGCCCTGCTGGCGCGCCCGCTCGAAGCGCTTCATGCCCCGGGAGAGCGCCGCCAGGAAGTCGGGCGTCGAGAACGGGTACTTCTGCTCCGACACGAGCGACTCGCCCTCGACAGTCATGATCCGGATTGCGCCCTCCGCCCGAAGGGTCGGCGCGGCGTCACGGAACGCAGGCTCGATGTGCTCCTGCCACATCGAGGGCGGCTCCATCTGGTGGCAGTCGGTGTCGACGACTCGAAGTCCGCCTCGCATCGGGGCCCTCCCTCCTCGTCCCGGCACGGGTACCGGGGTCCATGCTACGCCTTCCGGCGGCGATGGGGCAGATCCCTTTGGCGACGACCTCCCGCCCCTTGCGGTAGCATGCGGCTCGGCTCGAGACGGCCCGCGGCCAGGCGTCGCCCAGCACGGAGATGCGATGAACCTCTACCTTCATCACTACCCGGCCTCGCTCTTCTCGGAGAAGATCCGGGTCATGCTCGGCTACCTCGGCCTGTCGTGGCGGTCGGTCGTCATCCCGAGCATCATGCCGCGCCCGCTGCTCATGCCGCTCTCCGGGGGCTACCGCAAGACCCCCTGCCTGCAGATCGGGGCGAACGTCTACTGCGATACCGCCGTGATCGCGCGCGGGCTCGTGCGCCACGCGGGGGACGAGACCCTCTTCGCCCCGGGGTTCGTGGCGCATCGCGTCGCGGAGTGGGCCGACACGCAGCTCTTCCGCGTGACGGTCGCGCTCAACTTCAGCCCCGAGGCCATCGGCCCGATGATGAGCCAGCTCTCCCCCGAAGAGGTGACGGCCTTCGCTGCGGATCGGGCGAAGCTCGCCGAAGGGGGGTCGCTCGTGGCGCTCTCACCGACCGCCGCGCGCGCCTCGCTGGCCCAGTCCCTCCACGAGCTCGAGGCTTCGCTCGGCGCGCCCTTCCTGTTCGGTGTGGCGCCGTCGATCGCGGACTTCTCGCTCTATCACTGCCTGTGGTTTCTGAAGGGCAACGCGCACAACGCCCCGCTGCTCGCGCCCTTTGCGGCGATCGGCGCCTGGATGGGCCGCATGGCCGCCTTCGGGCACGGCGACTCCCGCGAGGTGTCGGGCGAGGACGCCCTGGCGGACGCGAAGGCGTCGGACCCGGTGCTTCCCAAGCTCGAGACGTCCCTTCCCCAGGGCCTCTCGCTCGGCGCGCGCGCGCGCGTGACGCCGATCGACTACGGAATCGTGCCCGTCGAGGGCACGTTGGTCGCCTGCTCGTGGGACGAGGTCGTGCTGGAGCGCGAGGATCCCGCCGTGGGTCGCGTGTTGACCCACTTTCCGAGCGCCGGCTTCGAGGTCACCCCACTGTAGCGGAGCGGGACTCCCGCATCCGCAGAGGAGCTCCATGCCCGTCACCGTCTTCGATCATCCGCTGTCGCCCTACGCGCAGAAGGTCAAGATCGCGCTCCGCGAGAAGGGCGTCGACTTCGAGGCGCGCCTGCCCGATGCGATCGGCAGCGGCACGGCCACGGGCGAGTTCGCGAGCGCGAGCCCACGCGGCGAGGTGCCCGCGCTCGTCGACGCGGACGGCACCCGCGTCTTCGACTCCAGCGTGATCCTCGAGTACATCGAGGACCGCTGGCCCGATCCGCCGCTCCTGCCACCGGCTCCGGCCGACCGCGCCCGCGTGCGCATGCTCGAGGACGTGATGGACACGCACTTCGAGGCGATCACCTGGGGCCTCGCGGAGATCCGCTACTTTGGCCGGGCTACGGGCTCGCTGGCCGCGCAGATGGAGCAGACCGCGGGCAAGCAGCTCGAAGGCTGGTTCGGCTGGCTCCGCGACCAGCTCGCCGATCGCGACTGGTTCAACGGCGACCGCTTCGGCTGGGGCGACCTGGGCGTCGTTCCCTTCCTCAACGGAGCCGCCGGCTTCGGCCACACTCCCGGCGGATCGCTCGGTGCCTGGCTGGCGCGGGCCAACGCCCGTGCCAGCGTGGCCGAGTGCGCGCGGGCGGCGGCCGCAGCCGCCTTCGAGGACTCCGGGAGCGGCCTCGAGCAGGTCCGCGCCGCTCTCGAGCAGGGCCTGTTCAAGCGGGAGTACCGGGACCACCGGCTCGAGTGGATGGTCAAGACGGGCGGCCTCGAGGTGGTGTCGGAGGGGCTGCGCAAGAGCAACATTCGCTTCATCGAGCCCTTCTAGCAGCGCCGGCGTCGGGTCGGTCGGTCGCAGAGAGCTCCAGGGACCATAGGTCGCTTCGCAGCGCGGTTGCCAGCACGGCGGCGAGCATGCCGGCCGACGGGTACACCAGCGAGTGGAGCGCACCCACGCGCTCGATCAGCAGACCCATGGCGAGGGCACCGAGCGGCGCGGTCGCCGCAAAGCCCAGCTGGTAGACCGACAGGACGCGCGCGCGATGACTGGGCCGTGCGGCCTCCTGCACCAGCGAGCGGCTCGCGGTCATTCCGACTCCTCCGCACATCCCCCAGAGAAAGATCAACGCGTACAGGCCGTACAAGGGGGGTCCGAGAGAGACTGCGGCCAGGACCACGGACCCGAGGCCCAGGCCGACGAGCAGGGCCCGGCCAGGTCGTCGCACTCCGCCGACGACGAGCAGCCCCACGATCGCGAGCAGCATCCCCGTCATCAGAGAGGCCTGCAGCGCGGCGATCTCTGGCGAGCTCCCCCCGTACACATCACGCACCAGCAGAGGCAGCGCGACCGAGAAGCTGCCGACGAAGAACAGCCCGATCCCCAGGGCCAGGACGGTGGGCGGTGCGAGGCGCGGCGACCGCAGCACCTCGCGCAGCCCCTCGAGGATCTCGTGCGCGGTTCCTCGATCCGCCCCGAGGCGCAGGGCGGGGGGAGCCGGCGCGAGGCGCAGCGTGGCGACGCCGCCCGCCGCCATCAGGACCGCGCTCGCGACGAGCAGCAGCGGCGCTCCCAGGTAGACCGCCGCCCCTCCCAGGGCGATCCCGCCCAGCTGGAAGAGATTCTGGACGGCCATCGCCGCAGACACCGCACGTTGTAGGTTGGGACCGCTCACGCGGCTGAGCAGCGAGTCGCGCGTCGGCATCGTGAAGGCGCCCAGCGCCCCGAGGCCCATGGCATAGGCCACGACCCCCGCATAGCTCAGCCGGCCGGAGACGATCGCCGCGGCCAGCACCAGGTGCGGAATCACGGAGAGCGCGTGCACCAGGACCAGGAGCCGGCGCCCGTCGTGGCGATCGGCCACAGCTCCGCCGTACAGGGTCAGCAGCAGCCCCGGGAGCATCGAGACGGTCTGGGCCGCTCCGACGCGATCGGGCGCCTCCCCCAGCACGATGGTGATCAGCCACGAGAAGAGCACCATCTGCACGCCCCCCGACGCTGACCAGGAGCCGGTTCCGACCAGGAACCAGGTCAGGGAACGAGAAGAGGAACTGGGTTCCCGGACCTCGCTGTCCGGGCCTGTCAGTCTCGGCCTTCGCCCGCGCCGGATCGGCTCACCCGCGCGGAGAGGTCGGCCACCGCCAGCTCCCCCGCGCGCGTCTGTCCGCCAAGCTCCAGGAAGCGCTGCATGTTCGTCTGCGCGGCCTCGGTCCGTAGCAGCCGCTGGAAGAGGTAGGCCTCCTCGACCAGTCCCTCGGCGAGCGGAAGCGCTGCGGCGTCGACGGCCCGCTTGGCCAGATCGAGGGCCTCGGCCGGGAAGCTCGCGATCCGCTGGGCCAGGCGCTCGACGTGGGCCGCGATCGAGCCGGGCTCGAGCGCCCGGTTCAAGAGCCCCCAGCGCTCGGCCGTCTCGGCGTCGAGATCCTCGGCGCCGCAGATGATCTCGAGCGCCCGGCCGCGACCGACCAGGCGCGGAAGCCGCTGGGTTCCCCCGCCGCCGGGGAGGATCCCGATCGGCACCTCCATCTGGTTGATCACGGTCTTGCCGAGCACGCCGAAGCGCAGGTCGAAGGCCTGGATCAGCTCGCACCCGCCCCCACCGACGCGACCCTCGATCTGCGCGATCGTGACCTTGGGCATGGTCCGGTAGCGCTCGCACATCGCGTGGAAGGGATTGTGCGGGGTGCGCTCGGGCTCGCCCTCGGTCGGAAGCTGCAGGAGCGCCTCCACGTCGAAGTGCGCGATGAAGAAGTCGGGGTCGGCGCTCTTGAGCACGACGACGCGGACGTCGGCGTCATCTCCGACCTGCTGGCCGAAGCGCGCGAGCTCTCCGAAGAGCGCCAGCGTCATCACGTGGAGCGGGGGCGCATCGATCATCGCCTCGGCCACGCCGTCCTTCACCCCGATCCGAAGCAGCTCGTAGCCCGGGTAGTCCATGTGCACCTCGATGGAGTGGATCTTCCTCGACCCACCATACCGCAGCGAGCGGTTCCCTTTGGCGAAGGCC
>JBHHYV010000110.1:0-11367 GCA_046757685.1 Myxococcota bacterium | reverse complement strand
GGGATCGTCGTCTCGATCGCATCGGGCGCGGCCGCGGCATCTGCCGCCTACGTCCTCAGCCGCGACCTCTGCGCGCGACGCGTGGCCGTGGCCGCCGGCCTGCTGGTCGCGGTTCATCCACGGCTGGTCGAGGCGGGAGCGGCGGTGCAGAGCGACGGGCTCCACTTCGCGCTCGTCGTGGCGGCGGCGCTGGCCGCGTGGCGGGCGTTGTCCTCGGCGAGCGGGCGGGCGTCGCTGGGTGCCGGGGCGATCTGCGGCCTGGCCTATCTCACCCGCCCCGAGGGGCTCCTCGTCGGACTCGTCCTCGCGGCCTGGCTGGCCGTCGATCGTGCGCGGGGAGCGAGATCCTGGCGGAGCGCGGCCAGGGTCGCGGCCGGATTCGCCCTGGCGCTCACGATCGTCGCGGGCCCCTACCTGGTGGCCATGCGCGTCGAGACGGGCACGTGGCGGCTCACCTCGAAGAAGGAGGTGGGCCATATGCTGGACGTCACGGGTACCGGGAGGATCCTGTCTCCCGGGCTCGAGGAGACCTGGCGCTCGCGTCTGCGGCGCCTCTCGCGAGCGTGGTTCGAGGTCCTCCACGATGGGCTCCGGGCCGTTCATCCCCTGTATCTCGTCCTGATCCTGACCGGGATCTCCTGGAGACGACCCAGACGCATGGAGGCCTACCTCCTGTCGTTTGCGCTGGCTCTCCTCCCGGTCCTGGTCGGCCTGCAGCTCTCGTACGGCTATGTGAGCCGACGGCACTGGCTGCCCGCCGTGGTGCTCGCGCTCCCGCTCGCAGCGCAGGGGATCGGGCGCCTGGCGTACCTGTCGGAACGAGCCTCGTCGGGCGCGCTGCATGCGACCCGGATCTTTGGACTCTATGCGGCGCTCCTGGTCGGGGTGCAGCTCGCAAACGACGTCAGCCTGCATGACCCGGACGTCAAGCTCGCTCGGCGGGAGGCGGCGCTCTGGATCGGAAGACATGATCCAGGCTCCGTGGTCGCGGCAAAGCGCAGTCGCCTCGCGTACTACGCTGCGGCGGCGCGATTCGTGAGCCTCGAGAGGCACCCGCAAGAGGCACAGTGGCTCGCTCGGCTACGGAGTGCAAGCGTACGCTACGCGATCCTGCCGGAGCGGCTCCTGGAGAGCATCCCAGCCGACGAGCGAGCCGGTGCCGCGATCGTCTACCGCGCACCCTATGGTGGCGGCGCGCAGGTCGTCGTACAGCTCCGCGAGCTCGAGGCCGCTCCCCTCGCTCCCTGAAGCGAGGGGCCCGCTTCGGGAGGATCGATCAGTCCGGGGAGATCTGGATGGGGATCGATCCCATGGTCTCGAACTCCGCCGACGACCCGACGCTGCGGACCCACACCGTCATGAAGTCCGCCCCGGCCTGCGAGGGCGTCCACGTCGTACTCGCGCTCGTTGCGTAGGGTCGGATGATCACCCACCGACCCGATGCCTCGCGTACCCAGAACTGGTACTCCAGCGCTCCGCCGCCCCCCGACGCCGTGACGTTGAACGTGATGGCCGTCCCCACCGACACCGGGAACGACCGGTTCGCCGTGACCGAGCCGACCGTAACGGGCGCCGGCGCGGACGCCGCTTGAACCTGGATGGGAATCGACCCCATGGTGTCGAACTCCGCCGACGACCCGACGCTGCGGACCCACACCGTCATGAAGTCCGCCCCGGCCTGCGAGGGCGTCCACGTCGTACTCGCGCTCGTTGCGTAGGGTCGGATGATCACCCACCGACCCGATGCCTCGCGTACCCAGAACTGGTACTCCAGCGCTCCGCCGCCCCCCGACGCCGTGACGTTGAACGTGATGGCCGTCCCCACCGACACCGGGAACGACCGGTTCGCCGTGACGGATACGGAGAGCGGAGTCCCGGCACAGACCCCCGCCGTACACGTATCGTTCAGCGTCGACGCCATGCCGTCGTCGCACTGGGTACCATCCGCGGCCGGGGTCGCGGTGCAGCCGAGCTGCGGATCGCAGGTGCCGACCATGCACGCGCCCTGGGCTGCGGCGGAGCAGCGGAGCGCGCTGCCGGCGACGCAGCTTCCGCCGATGCACTGCTCGGTACCGTCGCAGACGTCGCCGTCGGCGCAGTCGGCGTCGCTGGTGCACTGCGGAACGGTTCCGACGCAGACTCCCGAGAAGCAGGCGTCGCCGATCGTGTTGGCAAAGCCGTCGTCACAGACGAGGCCGTCGGCGGCGGGGGTATGGATGCATCCCGTGCTGGAGCAGCGGTCGACCGTGCAGGGATTGCCATCGTCGCAGGCGGACGCGTTGCAGGCGGCAGCGGGAATCGTCACCTCGTTCGAGAGCGCCGACTCGTTGCCGGAGGTGTCGTAGGCCGTGAGCCGGGCCCTGTACTCGAGCGCGTCCGAGAACCCGCCGACCGATCGAAAGGCGACGCCCGTGGAGTCCGGCGCCTGGCTCCCCAGGTCGATGCCCGACCCGAAGGAAGGATACGAGGCGCCCGTGACCCGCAGGTAGAGCCGGTAGCCGGCCACGTCGTGGTCGGGGGGCACCTGCCAGCGGAAGACGTGGGAGTGCTGCTGCGCCTGCGCCCCGGAAGGAGCCAGGAGCGCGCAGGCGAGCAGCCAGAGCGCCAGGTGGAGAGACCGGCGGACCACGCGGGGGGTGGAGGAGAGCTTGGGCATCGCTCCGTACGATCGGCAATGCCCCCATTGCGCCCCGTGACCCGGGTCACCGGAGAGCGTCGTTGCCCGCATCGGCAGGTACTCCACCTGGAGGGGCAAGCATAGGGGGTACGCGTAGACGGCGCCTCGCGAATCGCGCCGGGCCCGGTCGCCGAGGTGGACTGCGCCACCACGGGACAGGGCGCCCCGCTGGGCTCCAGGGGCGCCGCGACGCGCCGCGCGCGGCCTGGCCCGGGTGCGGCAGGCAGTGGCTTCGGAAACCCGGCTGGGGCAGAGCCCCGCGCGCCTACTGGAGGGCTCCCAGGCGGGCGGTCGCACGGGCCACCGCCGCCCGCAGGAGGGCCAGATCGTCGGGCGGCGCCTGGGCTCCGGCGTCGCGCAGGCCCTGCTCCGCCCGGCCCAGGGCCCGCTCGGCCCGACCCCGATCGATCTCGCTCGCGGGCTCGGCGGTGCGGGCCAGCAGGGTGACGCGGTCCTGACTCACCTCGGCAAAGCCCCCCGAGACGGCGAGTCGCTCCTCGGCTCCCCCAGCGCTCCCCGCTCGGTAGCGCACGACTCCACTCTGGACGGGGGCCAGCAGGGCCTCGTGCCCCGGCAGGACGCCGAACTCTCCCTCCGCGCCCGGGAGGACGACCGAGTCGACCTCCAGATCGGCGACGGGGCGCTCGGGAGTGACGATCGCGAGCTGCAGGGGCACTACTAGGCGACCTCGCGCAGCATCTGCTCGCCCTGCTCTCGAGCCTCCTCGACCGCACCGACCAGCAGGAAGGCCTGCTCGGGCAGATCGTCGTGCTGGCCCTCGAGGATCTCCTGGAAGCTGCGAATCGTGTCCGCGATCTTCACGTACTTGCCGGGCCGACCGGTGAACTGCTCGGCAACGAAGTTGGGCTGCGACAGGAACTTCTGGATCTTGCGGGCCCGCGCCACCGTGATCTTCTGCTCCTCGGTCAGCTCGTCCATGCCCAGGATCGCGATGATGTCCTGCAGGTCCTTGTAGGTCTGCAGCACCTGCTGGACGCCGCGCGCCACCTGGTAGTGCTCGTCTCCCACGACCTGCGGGTCGAGGATGCGGCTGGTCGAGTCGAGCGGATCGACCGCGGGGTAGATTCCCAGCGAGGCGATCTGGCGCGACAGGGTGATCGTCGCGTCGAGGTGGGCGAAGGTGGTGGCCGGCGCCGGATCGGTCAGGTCGTCGGCCGGCACGTAGATCGCCTGGACCGAGGTGATCGATCCCTTCTGGGTCGAGGTGATGCGCTCCTGCAGCTCGCCCATGTCGGTGCCGAGCGTGGGCTGGTAGCCCACAGCGCTCGGAATGCGACCGAGCAGCGCCGACACCTCGGACCCCGCCTGGGTGAAGCGAAAGATGTTGTCGATGAAGAGCAGCACGTCCCGCTGCTCGTCGTCACGGAAGAACTCCGCCACCGTGAGCGCGGTCAGACCCACGCGCGCCCGGGCGCCGGGTGGCTCGTTCATCTGTCCGTAGACGAGCGACGTCTGCTTCAGGACGCCCGACTCCTCCATCTCGAGCCATAGGTCGTTCCCCTCGCGCGTGCGCTCTCCCACACCCGCGAACACCGAGTAGCCGGAGTGCTCCGTCGCGATGTTCCGGATCAGCTCCTGCATGAGCACGGTCTTGCCGACCCCGGCGCCGCCAAAGAGGCCGATCTTGCCGCCCAGGGGAAAGGGGCAGAGCAGGTCGATCACCTTCAGGCCCGTCTCGAACTGCCGAATCGACGTGGACTGCTCCTCGAGCGTCGGCGGCTCGCGGTGGATCGGTCGGATGTGCTCCGCCTCGATCGGACCCGCCTCGTCGACCGGCTGGCCAACGACGTTCATGATCCGGCCCAGCGTCGAGGCGCCCACGGGCACCCGGATGGGCGCGCCGGTGTTGGTGACGGGCTCGCTTCGCGTCAGGCCCTCGGTCGAGTCCATCGCGATGCAGCGCACCGTGTTCTCTCCCAGGTGCTGGGCGACCTCGATCACCAGGTTGTCGGGCTCGTCCGAGATCTCGGGGTTGTGCAGCGTCAGGGCCGCGTAGATCTCGGGCAGCTCCCCGGGCGGGAACTCCACATCGACGACGGCCCCCATGACCTGCAGTACCTTGCCGGCGCTTGCCATTGCGTCTCCTCGCGTGCGTGGAAGGAAGTCTCGGGACCCCTAGAGCGCCTCGGCGCCGCTCACGATCTCGACCAGCTCGCCGGTGATGGCCGACTGGCGGGCCTTGTTGAACGTGCGCGTCAGGGACTCGATCAGCTCTTCGGTGTTGTTGGTGGCGTTGTCCATGGCGGTCATGCGCGCACCGTGCTCTCCCGCCTGGTTCTCGAGCAGTGCCCGGAAGATCGCGAACTCGACGGCGCGCGGAACGAGCAACCGCAGCAGCGACTCGGCGTTGGGCTCGATCTCGTAGGAGATGCCGTCGGCCGTCTCCTGGGCGCCCTCTTCCCGCGAGAGGGGCAGGAGCGCGAGGTCGGTCGGATGCTGCGTGAGCGCGGACTGGAACTCTGAGAAGACGAGCACCACCTGGTCACTCGCCTCCGCTTCGTAGCGGCTCATGAGCAGCTGGGCGATCTCCTCGGCCGCGCCCTGGGTCACCGCGCCGAGCCCCGCCCAGTGATGGACCACCTCCCCATAGGAGTGGCGGCGAAAGTACTCCGTCGCCTTGCGACCGACACACACCAAGCTCACCGACTCCAGGTCCGCCTGGCGACGCACGATCAGGGCCTCGGCTCGCTTGATGATGTTGTGGTTGAATGCGCCGCAGAGCCCACGGTCGCTCGAGAACACGACGACGTCGAGCTTGCGCACGGGTGTTCGCACCTGCAGCAGCGGGTGCGCGTCGGGATCGACGCCCTGCGACACCGCACCGAGGACCTCGCGGATCTTGGTCGCGTAGGGTCGCGCGGCCGCGATCGCCCGCGAGGCGCGGCCGAGCTTGGCCGCCGATACCGTCTTCATGGCGCGCGTGATCTTCTGCGTCTTCTCGACCCCGGAGATCCGGCGCCGGATGTCCTGCAGCGTGGCCACGCCTCGCTACCCCGCGCGCCGCGAAGGCTCGAAGGTCTCCGAGAACGCGTCGAGTGCCGCCGCGAGACTCGACGCGACCTCGTCGGAGAGCGTTCCGGTGGAGCGGATCGCATCGAGGATATCGGGGTGCTTCGCCTCGATGAACTGGATCATCTCGTCGGAAAACCGGGGGACGTCGTCGGGATCGACCTCGCGCACCCAGGACCGCTGGCTCTCTCGGGGAGTGGCCGCGAAGATCTGGACGACCTGCTGCTCGACCGGGAGCGGCGCGTACTGGGGCTGGCGCAGCACCCGGGTCAGGCGCTCGCCGTTGGCGAGCTGCTCCTGGGTGGTGCGGTCGAGGTCGCTGCCGAACTGGGCGAAGGCCTCGACCTCGCGGTACTGCGCAAGCTCCACGCGGAGCCCGCCCGCGACCGCCTTCATCGCCTTGACCTGGGCGGCACCGCCGACGCGCGAGACCGAGATGCCCGCATTGATCGCCGGTCGCTGTCCCGAGTTGAACAGGTCCGTTTCGAGGAAGATCTGCCCATCGGTGATCGAGATGACGTTGGTCGGAATGTAGTCGGAGACATCGCCGGCCTGGGTCTCGATGATGGGTAGGGCCGTCAGGCTGCCCCCACCATCGGCATCGCTCATCTTGGCGGCGCGCTCCAGCAGCCGGGAGTGCAGGTAGAAGACGTCGCCCGGAAACGCCTGGCGCCCCGGAGGTCGCCGCAGCAGCAGCGCCAGCTGGCGATAGGCGGTGGCCTGCTTGGAGAGATCGTCGTAGATGATCAGCGCGTGCTTGCCGTTGTCCCGGAACCACTCCCCCATCGCACACCCGGAGTAGGGAGCGATGTACTGCAGCGGCGCCGGCTCGGCCGCCGAGGCGCAGACGACCGTGGTGTACTCCATGGCCCCCGACTCCCGCAGCTTCTCGACCACCTGCGCGACGGTGGACTGCTTCTGGCCGATGGCCACGTAGATGCAGTGCACGTCGGTCTCTCGCTGGTTGATGATCGTGTCGAGCGCGATCGCGGTCTTGCCCGTCTGGCGGTCGCCGATGATCAGCTCGCGCTGCCCGCGCCCGATCGGCGTCATCGAGTCGATCGCCTTGATCCCGGTCTGCAGGGGCTCGCAGACCGGCTGGCGCCGGATGATGCCGGGGGCCTTCACCTCGACGCGACGGGTCTCGCTGGCCTCGATCGGCCCCTTGCCGTCGATGGGACGGCCCAGCGCGTCGACGATCCGGCCGAGCATGGCCTCGCCCACGGGAACCTGGATGATCTCGCCGCGCCGGCGCACGATGTCGCCCTCGCGGATGTGCATGTCGGAGCCCATGACGGCGACTCCGACGTTGTCCTCCTCGAGGTTCAGCACCAGTCCCTGGATTCCGCCGGGGAACTCCACGAGCTCGCCCGACATGGCCCGGTCGAGACCGTAGACGCGAGCGATGCCGTCCCCGACCGAGAGGACCGTTCCGGTCTCGGCCACGTCGATCTCGCGGTCGTAGTCCCGGATCTGTCGCCGGAGAATGTCGCTGATCTCGGCGGCCTTGATCTTCATGCCGATCTCCCTCGCAGGCGCTCCGCCAGGGAGGCCAGCTGCGTACGAACGCTTCCATCGAGCCGCAGATCCCCGATCCGCGCAACGAGTCCCCCGATCAGGCTCGGATCCACCTCGAGCGACAGGGTCACCGTGGCTCCCACGCGCTCGGAGAGCGCAAGCCGGACGCGCTCCACCTCGTCTTGCTCGAGCGGCCGTGCGGAGGTCACGTGCGCCTCGATGCGACCCTCGGCGGCCTCGACGAGTCGGCGGAGCTCGTCGCGGATCCCGGGCAGGTGTTGGGCGCGATTCTCGTCGACCAGGAGCGACGCAAAGCTGCGGACGGTGACGGACTGGCCCAGCCGCTCCGCGAGCTCAAGGATCACTCCGCGCCGCTCTCGGCGAGGGAAGAGCGGGGTGAAGAGGGCTCGCGTCAGCTCCGGGCTGCCCTCGATCTCGTGGCAGAGATCGTCGACCTCCTCCAGCAGGGCCCGCGCACCCCCGGGTGTCGCATCCATGCCGAAGAGCGCCCGTGCATAGCGCCGCGCGAGCGCGCCACCCCTCATCCAGCCGGTCCGCTCATCCGCTCGATCGACTCCGCCACGAGTCGGCGGTCGTCGTCGGGGGCCAGGTAGCGCTGCACGAGGTCGCGCGCGATCTCGGCGGCGAGCGATGCGGCCTCGAGACGCAGAGCCAGGCGGGAGCGCTCGATCTCCTGATCGGCAACCCTCCGTGCGTCCTCGGCGATGCGGCGCGCATTCTGCTCGGCCCTTCGCGAGGCCTGCTCGCGCTCACGCCGACCCAGGGCCTCCGCCTCGGCGACCAGTCGCTCGGACTCGCTCTCGAACGTCTCGAGCTGGCTCCGCCATTGCGCCAGGTCGGCCTCGGCCTCATCGATTCGCTGCCGGGCCGCCCGGATCTCGGCCTCGATGCGGTGGCGCCGCTGGACCATGAACTCCTGGAGGGGCCGGCGCACGAAGCGCAGCAGCAGCCCCACGAGCAGGAGCGCGTTCAGGGCCTGCAACGCCAGCAGGAACGCGCTGGGCCCGTGCGCTGCATGCGCCTCCTCCGCCAGGGCCGGAGCCGCAGAGAAGAGAGCTGCCAGCACCAGGCCAAGGCCCGTCGCCTTCGCCACGCGATCCCTCACAGGGGCCGGCCCAGAATGCGGCCGGCCGCCTCTCGGCCCAGCTCGGCCGCATCGGCCTGCAGACCCTGCCGAGCCGCCTCGAGCTCGGCCTCGATGCCCCTGCGAACCGACTCCAGCACGCTCGCCGCCTGGCTGCGCGCACCCTCGAGAGTGGCCGCGTCCTCGCGCTCGCCCTCGGCCAGAATGACGAGCCGGCGCTCGGCGGCGCGGTGCCGGGCCTCCTGCAGCCGGGCCTCGAACTCCCTCCGCAGCTCAGCGGCCTGCTGGGCCACGGCCTCGGCCCGCGCGAGCACCCCGCGAGTGCGCAGCTCTCGTTGCTCCAGCACCCGGACCAGCGGGCGTAGCAGCAGGCGGTCGATCGGGTAGATCAGCGCCAGGAAGATCCCGATGTTGACCGCGAGCAGTCGGGGCTCCGGAAAGAGCGAGAGGCCCTCGGCCGCCTGTACGGGCAGGGGCACGAGCGCCAGGGCGAGGCCGCTCGCGGCGAGAGTGACTGGCCCAACGATCCGCAACCCGTCTGCTCCTCGACCTCTCGTCCGCTCTGGCAGACCCGGCGGCTAGGCACGGGGCCCGACCCGGCGCACGTGCGAGAGTGCATCCTGCCGAACGCCCACCCCGAGGGGAGTCGCGGCGCCGGCAGGCCCGATCCGTCGACGGGTTGACGGCGCAGCCAGCCCGACGCGGGGGGGGAGTATGGCAAAGCCGGAACCGACTTCAAGGGCGCAGGCGCGCTCATGGGCAGGCCTTCCGACGCCGCGGACTACCCCTCGCCCATCTCGATGCGCGCCGTCACGTGCGCTCCCTCGGCGATGCGGAGCTTCGCGGTGCGAAGCTCGCCGGTGACCCGTGCCGTCGGGCCCAGCTCCACGGCATCCTTCGCCTCGATCCGGCCGCGAAGCTGACCGTGCACCACCAGGCGGGCGACGCGGAGCGTCGCCTCGACGCGTCCCGCCTCTCCGATCCAGAGCGTGCCCGCGCCGACGATCTCTCCACGCGCGTGGCCCTCGATGCGCGCATCCCCGGAGAACGAGACCTTGCCCTCGAAGCTCGCGCCGCTTCCGATCACGCACGGCGGAGTCTCACTCACGCGCCCGCTCCACCGAGCAGCTCGATCAGTCGCTCGAGCTCCTCTGCGCCGCGATAGTGGAGCTCGATCCGCCCCCGGTCCTTGCGACCGACGATCCGCACCCGAGCCTGCACCGCTCGGCGCAGGCGGTCCTCGAGATCGACGACGTGCACGTCGCGACGCTGCCGCCCCGGCCCTCGAGACCGGCTCTTGGATGACGCGGTGCGGCGACAGAGCTCCTCCGACGCACGCACGCTCAGGTGGCCGCGAACGATGCGATGACGCAGTGTAACGCGATGCGTCTCCGGAGCCTGCAGGAGGGCTTTCGCGTGGCCCGGCGTCAGCCGCCCCTCCACCAGGTCCTCGCGAATGATTCCCGGGAGATCCAGTATTCTCAAGTAGTTGGACACAGTCGATCGATCGAGCCCGAGCCTCAGGGCGACCTTTTCCTGCGTCATTCCCTCGTCCTCGAGCAGCGCTCGAACCGCCTGGGCGAGCTCGATCACGTTCAGGTCTGCGCGCTGCACGTTCTCGACCACCGCCATCTCGAGGGCGGCGCGGTCGCTCGCGTCGAGCAGCACCGCGGGGACCTCGCGGAGCCCGGCGCGCTGGGACGCGCGCCAGCGACGCTCTCCGATGATGAGCTCGTAGTGGTCTCCGCTGCGGCGAACCACGAGCGGCTGCAGCACACCCTGCTCCCGGATCGAGTTCGCCAGAGACTCGATCGGCTCCTCGCGGAACGTCTTCCGGGGCTGACGGGGATTGGGAACGATCCGCGAGATCTCGACGAACAGGGGAGAACCCTTTGAATCATCAATGGATCCAGATACTTCCAGATCATCTGGAGAGTCGACCGGCGGCGCTCCCGGGGGCCGGCGGGCGACACCCGCCTCTGAGGGGGCAATCAGCGCAGACAGACCGCGTCCGAGGGCCTTGCGGCTAGCCATCTCCCATCCTTTCGAGGAGCTCCTCGGCCAGGCGCAGGTAGGCCATGGCTCCCTTGGAGTTGATGTCGTAGAGCAACGCCGGCTTGCCGTGGCTGGGAGCCTCGGAGAGCCGCACGTTGCGCGGAATCTGGGTGCGGAACACCGTCTGTCCAAAGTGCTCGCGGGCTTCGTGAGCTACCTGCGCCGACAGGTTGTTGCGGATGTCGAACATCGTCAGGACCAGTCCATCGAGGGCCAGCGAGGGATTCAGCTCCGCCCGGACCAGATCGAGCGTCTCCATGAGCTTGGCCAGGCCCTCCAGGGCGAGGTACTCGCACTGCAGGGGCACCAGGACCGAGCTGGCCGCCACGAGCGCGTTGAGGGTCAGGATTCCGAGAGACGGAGGGGTATCGATCAGGACGATCTGGTACGAGTCGATCACTCCCGAGAGTCGAGCCGCGAGCCGTCGCTCGCGGCCCGCCACCGGAGCGAGCTCGATCTCGGCACCGACGAGGTCGGTGGACGAGGGGATCAGGTCGAGGCACTCCAGCCCCGTTCCGAGGGTGATGTCCTTGAGCTCGACCCGATCCACGAGCGCGTCGTATATGTCGCGCTCGATCTCGCTGCCCAGAAAGCCGAGGCTCGAGGTTGCGTTGGCCTGGGGATCCAGATCGACCAACAGGCAGCGCCGCTCCGCAGCCGCCAGAGATGCCGCCAGGTTGACCGCCGTGGTGGTCTTTCCGACCCCACCTTTCTGGTTGGCGACCGCGATGATGCGAGTCATTCCACCCCCCGGGGACCCCGCCTGCGCGTTCAACCGCGAGCGACCTGCGAAGTGTACCGCATCCTTGCGCCATCGGAGGCATGGAATGTTCCACGTGGAACATCCCAGGCCCCTCCCGGCGCGCAGGCGACCCGCGCAGACAGCGACCCCCGGCAATGTTCCACGTGGAACGCTCCTGGTCTCCGCCCGCGCGCAGCGGTCGGAGGGGACGTTCTCGCAAGGAGACGTCCGGAGTGTTCC
>JBHHYV010000109.1:0-11683 GCA_046757685.1 Myxococcota bacterium | reverse complement strand
TCCTCGTCGAGGCCATTCACGAGCGTCTCTACGAGGTGCCGATCTGGGTGATGGACGCGACGCTCGAGGATCGCGAGAGCACTCTGGCTGCGCGCCTTCTCTGGGTGCCCGAGCCGTGAGCGCGACCCAGAACGTCGAGATCGGCTGCCAGCGGGTCGCCTCCTCCGGCACCCAGCTCTGTGCCCGGGGCGTGGGCCCGTGCCTGGTCGTGAGCGTCTGGGACGGAGATCGCCGCGAGGGGGGGCTTGCCCACCTGCCCCTTCCCCGGCGGCGGGACTCGGGAGCCCCCGCGGAGTGCTTCGTCGACAGCGGCCTGGCGCGGCTGATTCAGCGCCTTCGCAGCTCCGGGAGCCCCCTCGAGGCGCTCGAGGTGCGCGCCGCAGGGGCCGCAGAGATCCTGCGTCGCCCGGGCGAGGCGGGGGTTCGGAGCACTCTGGCGGCGTGCAACCTCGAAGCTCTCCAGGTCACGCTCGAGCGCCTGGGTCTCCAGCTCGCGGGCGCCGATATCGGCGGGGACCGCGCGCGCAACGTCGTCTTCGAGGTCGAGACGGGTCTGCTCCACGTGACCACGCTGTAGCTCGGGTGGCGGGACTCCCCGGGAGCCGCAGTGCTCGGCGCATCGGGCGGGAGCGGCCTATGCTGTGGGCCCCGTGAGGATCGATGACGGTGCCTTCGACCTCGGCCCCACGAGCGCCCGGGTCGGCGTGCTGTGCCTGCACGGTCTGACGGGGACGCCGTACGAGGTGCGCCCGCCCGCCCTGGCTCTCGCCGCCGACGGCCACCACTGTGTCGGGCCCCTGCTCCCGGGTCACGGGGAGACCCCGCTGGCGCTGTCGCGCACCTCCTACCGCGCCTGGGTGGAGGTCGTGGAGGCGGCCTGCGACGCGCTCTCGGAGCAGCACGACCGCGTCTACGTGCTCGGGCTCTCGATGGGTGGCGTGCTGGCCCTACACCTGGGGGCGAGCCGCTCCGTGGCGGGCCTGGTCGTGCTGGCGGCGCCCCTGCGCCTGGGCCTGGCCGTGCGCGCGAGCGTCCCCTGGCTGCGGCGCCTGGTGCGCTTCGTGCCCAAGACCCCGGCGATCGAGGATCCCATCGCCCGCTCGAGGCACCCCGGCTACGACCGGATGCCGCTCGACGCGGTGCGCGAGCTCATGGAGCTGCAGCGCCAGGTCGCGGCGCAGCTGGGGCAGGTGCGGGCTCCCGTCCGGCTCATCTACAGCCGCAGGGACCCCAGCGTAAGGCCGGGCGAGGCCGGGAGGATTCTCCGGGGGCTCGCCTCACCCGATCGGAGCGTGGTCTGGCTCGAGCGTTCGCGCCACGTCCTGCCCGTCGATCTCGAGCGAGAGCGCGTCTCGAACGAGGTGGTCGACTTCCTGAGGCGGCTCGAGCGTCATTGACTCAGGCGCATGATCGCGTAGCATCGCGCCCCAGATGGCCCCGGAGAGGTTCTACCGCCGGGGCGAGGGGGGACAGCATGGCGGAACTTCCGGGAGCGGCGGTCAAGCGCATCATCGTGAGCCACGGGGGCGGGATGCGCATCTCCGGCTCGGCCCTCGCGGCTGCGGTCCAGGCGGCCGAGGACTACGTCGCCCGGCTGGCTCGAGCCGCGAGCGAGTCGGCGCAGGACAACAAGCGCAAGACCATCATGGACTCCGACATCAGCCAGGCACGCCAGCAGGCGGGCTGAGTTCCGCACACGTCGCCCGGCCCGGGCCCCGCGGGGACCCGAAGCCCGGCCTGGCTCGAAGAAGAGCCCCGGAGATCGCTCCCCGGGGCTCTCTCGCTCTTCGGATCCGGTGCCTCTCCGGCCCCCTGGGGGGCCGGAGCGCGGCTCACATCATGGGAGGCATCCCGCCGCCCGCTCCGCCCGCTCCGCCCGCGGACTTCTCCTCGGGCTTCTCGGCGATCATCGCTTCGGTGGTCAGGAGCAGGCCCGCGACGCTGCCGGCGTTCTGCAGCGCCGTTCGGACGACCTTGGTGGGGTCGATGACACCCGCCTTGAGCAGGTCCTCGTAGGTCTCGGTCCCGGCGTTGAAGCCGAGGGCGCCCTTCCCGTTGCGGACCTTCTCGACCACGATCGAGCCCTCATCGCCCGCGTTGTTCGCGATCTGGCGAATCGGGTCCTCGATCGCGCGCTGCACGATCCGGGCTCCGGCCTGCTGCTCGTCGGTCGGGAGCTCCAGCCCCTCGAGGGCCTTCTGGGCCCGCAGCAGTGCGACGCCGCCGCCGGGCACCACGCCCTCTTCGACCGCCACCCGCGTGGCGTGGAGCGCGTCCTCGACGCGCGCCTTCTTCTCCTTCATCTCGGTCTCGGTGGCGGCTCCGACCTTGACCACGGCGACGCCGCCGGCCAGCTTGGCCAGCCGCTCCTGCAGCTTCTCGCGGTCGTAGTCCGACGTCGTGTCCTCGATCTGCTTGCGGATCTCGTTGCAGCGGGCGTCGATGTCCTTCTTCTTGCCCCCGCCGCTGACGATCGTGGTGTTGTCCTTGTCGATGACGATCCGCTTGGCCTTCCCGAGGTCGTTCAGGGTGATGTTCTCGAGCTTGATCCCGAGCTCCTCGGCGATGACCTGCCCGCCGGTCAGGATGGCCATGTCTTGCAGCATGGCCTTGCGGCGATCGCCGAAGCCGGGGGCCTTGACGGCGGCGACGTGGAGGGTGCCGCGGATCTTGTTCACGACCAGGGTCGCGAGCGCCTCTCCCTCGACCTCCTCGGCGATGATCACCAGGGGCTTGCCCAGCTTGGCGACCTGCTCGAGGACCGGGAGCAGGTCCTTCATGTTCGAGATCTTCTTCTCGTGCAGCAGGATCAGCGCGTCCTCGATCACCACCTCCATGCGCTCCGGATCGGTCACGAAGTAGGGTGACAGGTAGCCGCGGTCGAACTGCATGCCCTCGACCACCTCGAGCTCGGTGGTCATGGCGCGGTTCTCCTCGACGGTGATCACGCCCTCCTTGCCGACCTTCTCCATCGCGTCGGCCAGGATGTTCCCGATCTCCGGGTCGTTGTTGGCGCTGATCGAGCCCACGTGCGCGATCTCTGCGCGGTCGCGGGTGGGCTTGGAGAGCTTCTCGAGCTCCCCGACCACCTTGGCGATCGCCGCTTCGATGCCGCGCTTGAGCTCCATCGGGCTCTGGCCCGCGGCGACCATGCGAAGTCCCTCACTGAGGATTGCGCGGGCGAGCACCGTGGCGGTCGTGGTACCGTCACCCGCTACGTCCGACGTCTTGGAAGCAACTTCCTTGACCATCTGCGCACCCATGTTCTCGAACTTGTCCTCGAGCTCGATCTCCTTCGCCACCGTCACGCCGTCCTTGGTGACGACCGGCGAGCCGAAGCTCTTCTCGAGGATCACGTTCCGACCCCGCGGCCCGAGGGTCACCTTGACGGCGTTGGCCATCTTGTTGACACCCCGCAGGATGGCGTCGGAGGCCTCCTGATCGAATCTGATGATCTTGGCAGCCATGATGAGACCCTGACCTCCTGGTTACTTCTTGCTCGAGATCGCGAGGATGTCTTCCTCGCGAAGAATCACGTACTCCTCAGCATCGAGCGTCACGTCGGTCCCGGCATACTTGCCGAAGAGCACGCGGTCGCCCACCTTCACGTCGAGGGGAGTGATCTTGCCGTCGTCCCGGACCTTGCCCTTCCCGGTGGCGACGACCTTGCCCTCCTGGGGCTTCTCCTTGGCCGTGTCGGGGATGATGATCCCGCCGGCCGTGGTCTCTTCCTCCTCGACCCTCCGGATCAGAACCCGGTCCTGAAGCGGTCGAATCTTCATGGGCCTCCCTCTTGCTCTCACCCCGTCGCGCGGGGAGAGATTCTCTAGTGGTTTCAACTAGTTGACGAGATCGCTGGCAGTCTCTTGCGCAGACTGCCAGGTCTGGGGCGCAGTGTAAGCGCCCCGCGCCGGGTGTCAAACGCGCGCACGAAACGCGCCCCCGATCGCTGGCTAAGGGTGCAGGCGACCCATGAGCCGCGGGAAGGGAATGGTCTCGCGAAGGTGGCGGACTCCGCAGATCCAGGCAAGCGTCCGCTCGAGCCCCAGGCCAAAGCCCGCGTGCGGCACGCTGCCATGCCGGCGCAGGTCCCGATACCACTCGAGCGGCCCCGGATCCAGCTGCTGACTCGCGATCTGGGCGTCGAGTGCCTCGAGCCGCTCCTCGCGCACGCTGCCCCCGACGATCTCGCCGTAGCCTTCGGGCGCCAGGATGTCCAGGTTCAGCACGTGGGAGGGATCGGCCGGGTCCCGCTTCATGTAGAAGGGCTTGATCGCGGCCGGGTAGTGGTGCACGACCAGCGGTCGCTCGAGGTCGCGGGCCAGCACGGTCTCCTCGTCTCCGCCGAAGTCGGTGCCCTCCTCCACGGGATGCCCGCAGCGTCGCAGCTGCTCCACGGCCTCGGCATAGGTGAGCCGGGGGAAGGGCCGCGCGACCGCCTCGAGCGGGGCGGGGTCGCGACCGAGCAGCTCGAGGTCGGGCCGAGCGCGCTCCAGCACCCGCTCGACCACGGCGCAGATCAGGCCTTCGGCCAGGGCGATGTCGCCCTCCAGGTCCAGGAACGCGCCCTCGGGCTCGATCATCCAGAACTCGGTCAGGTGCCGGCGGGTCTTCGACTTCTCCGCCCTGAAGGTGGGGCCAAAGCTGTAGACCCGGCCGAAGGCCATGCAGCCCGCCTCCGCGTAGAGCTGGCCGCTCTGCGTCAGGTAGGCCCGCTCGTCGAAGTAGTCGGTCTCGAAGAGGGTCGTTCCCCCCTCGCAGGCGGCGGGCGTGAGGATCGGGGTGTCGAAACGCAGGTAGCCCTGCGAGGCCAGGAACTCGTGGGCCGCTGCCTCGACCTCGGAGCGGATTCGCAGCAGGGCGTGGGGGCGGCGAGAGCGCAGCCACAGGTGGCGGTGATGCAGCAGGAAGTCGACCCCGTGCTCCTTCTTCGAGATCGGGTAGTCGTGGGTCTCTTGCAGGATCGTGAGCGTCTCGACGCCGAGCTCGCAGCCGGCCTTCGAGCGGGGGTCCGCACGCAGCGTGCCCACCACCTCGAGGGACGACTCCTGGCCGGCGGCGCCCGCAGCCTCGAAGACCACGGGCGAGACGTCTCCCTTGAAGACCACGCACTGCAGGGTGCCGCTGCCGTCTCGCACCTCGAGGAAGTGCAGCTTGCCGCTCGAGCGCCGGTTGTAGAGCCAGCCCCGCAGCCCGACCCGCTCGTCCACGTGCGCGCCGGCCTCGCGGATCCGGATCCAGCTCGGCGGACGGCTCATCCCCCCTCCCCGTCGGCCCCCGGGGGGGCTCCGGCGCTCCGCGCCAGGCTCGCCTCGAGCTTCGCGATCTGGCGACGCAGCCCGGCGGCCGAGTTGAAGGGTCCCGTGGGCAGCCCCTTGCGCAGCGCCGCGAGCGCGCGCGCGGGCTGGCCCGTGAACTGGTAGGAGTAGCCCGCGAACTGGTACAGGCGCGGGGCCTCTCGGGGGATGGCCTCGAGCCCCCGCGCGAGCACCGCGGAGATCCGGGCCCGGTCCTTCTCGAGCGCGGCCAGCCCCATCAGCTCGTTGTAGCCGGAGACGTAGAGTGGCTGGATCGCGACGGCACGCTCCAGCAGCTCACGCGCGCGCGCGAAGTCTCCGATCTCCTCCTCGCTGCGAGCGCGGGCGAGGAGCCACGCGGGGCGATCGCCGACGACCTTCTCGATCGATGGCCGGGGATGGGTCAGGTAGGGCGAGCCGCTGGGGACCAGGATGATGGTCGACGCATCGGCATAGATCACTCGCCAGGGGTGCGCCAACCGACCCAGACGCGTCACCAGCGGCGACGATCTCGGGACCAGGGCCATGTCGAAGCGGTAGCGGCGAATCAGCCGCTCGGTGTCGGGCCCGCCGCCCGCGATCTTCCCGTAGTTCCGGTAGAGCTCGTCGTCGTAGAGGGTGTTGGCGCGTCCGTCGATGAAGACCTTGACCTGGGGGGCGTGGAGCATCAGGTAGCCGCCCCAGTTGTACAGGTTGAAGAGCCGCCGCGGAGGCTCGAGCGCGTTCAGGTAGGCCGTCGCGGCAGCGGGATAGAAGGACTGCTGGGTCCAGCGATAGAGCAGGTCGGGGCGGAGGCGCACGTCGCGCCACAGCAGGCCGGTCACCGCGATCGCCACGAGGACCGTCGCGATCGCCGCTCGGGGATGGCGCAGCGATGGCCAGCGGGCGCGCAGCGCCTCGAGGTAGGCGGCCAACCCCAGCGCCATCACCGGGGCGCCGGTGATGGCGAACAGCGGGATGAAGCGGCGCGAGGTCCAGGCCATGGCGAGGGCCACCACCGAGAGCGCCAGCGGATAGAGGGCCCGCCGCCGGAAGGCCGGCACGGCGGAGGCGAGCCAGAGCGCCACCAGCCACCAGAAGCGACCGTCGTAGCGGCTGGGATCCAGGCTCCAGGGGGGAGGCATCCACTCGATGATCGAGCGGAAGGGAGAGCTCGCGTCGAGGTAGTCGAGCGGGTAGGCCAGGATGCGGTAGCCCCAGGGGTTGACCAGGACCGCCCCCAGGCAGAGTCCGACGCTGATCCAGGGGCCGGGCTCCAGCACGAGGCGCCGGGCCTCGAGGCTCTTGCGCAGGGTCTCGAGGCCGACCCAGAGGCCGATCATCCCGATCCCGAAGGTGAAGCCGGCGTGCAGGTTGGTCCACACCACGACCGCCGGGGGCCACAGCCAGGGGGCGTGGCGCCAGTGTCGGGTCCGCAGGAAGGCCGCCACGAGGAGCAGCGTGAACAGGTGGGGGCGCAGGTCGATGAACCAGTGGGACGCGGCCGCCGCGGCGACGACCGCGAGCCCCGCCGCGAGCACGGAGCCGCTCTCGCGCAGGGCCACCGAGTAGAGGGTGGCGAAGATCGCAGCCACCACGCCCAGGTTGAGCCACGCGCAGGCCTGCGGGTCGAAGCGATAGGCCGTCCAGTAGACCACGTCCCACAGCCACTCGTGGTTCATCCAGAGGGTCCCGGCCTCGGTGTACGAGAACCCGTCGCTGCTCGGCACCCACCCCACCTCGAAGATGTGCCGGCCCGACGCCAGGTGCCACCACAGGTCCGATCCCGCCACCGCCGGCTGCGAGAACGCCAGCGCCGCCAGCACCGCAATCGCACCGCCCCCCAGGCGGGCCCAGGACTCGGTTCTCGGGAGGCTACGGGGCAGCGTGGCGGCGTTGATTTTCGTCATTTCTTCGACTAGGGTCGAGATCGGGAGCGCGGAGGGGGCAGCGCTCGCCACTGTATCGACGTTCCCCCCGTAGCGCGAAGGAGAGGTGGGCGTGCACCTGACGAAGCGGCAGCGGGAGATCTACGAGTTTATTCGCCAGTTCCTCGATCGCGAGGGCTACGCCCCGAGCCTGGAGGAGATCGGCGAGCACTTCGGCCTGTCCTCGGTCGCCACCGTGCACAAGCACGTCCACAACCTGGTCCACAAGGGCCTGCTGCGAAAGGCGTGGAACCGCAGCCGCAGCCTGGAGCTGGTGCAGAGCTCGGCTCGCGACGTGCGCGAGATTCCCCTGCTGGGAACGGTCGCCGCGGGCGCTCCCATCGAGGCCGTCGAGGTACCCGACACGATCGCCGTTCCCGCGGATCTGGCTGCACGCGGCGACTGCTTTGCGCTGCGGGTGCGGGGCGACTCGATGATCGAGGACCACATCCTGGACGGCGACGTGGTCCTGCTCGAGGCCCGCAGTACCCCGCGAGAGGGCGAGACGGTCGTGGCCCTGATCGACCGCGAGGAGGCGACGCTCAAGCGATTCCACCGCGACGGCGGCAAGATCCGCCTCGTGCCGGCCAACCAGGCGCTGGCTCCGATGGAGTTCCCGGCCGAGAGCGTCGAGGTGCAGGGGGTCGTGATCGGCCTGCTGCGCAGCTACTGACCCCCGGTCGGGCTAGACTGCCTCGAATGCAGCGTGTCGAGAGCCTGGTCGAGGAGCTGCTGAAGGAGATTGGCGAGGACCCCTCGCGCGAGGGGCTCCGCCGCACGCCGGGGCGCGTGGCGCGATCGCTGGCCACCCTCACCGAGGGGTACCAGCAGGATGCCCGCCTGATTCTGGAGCAGGCGGTCTTCGAGGAGTCCTACGACGAGATGCTCCTCGTCAAGGACATCGACTTCTACAGCCTGTGCGAGCACCACATGCTGCCGTTCTTCGGACGGGCCCACGTTGCCTACATCCCCAACGGGCGGATCGTCGGCCTCTCGAAGCTCGCCCGGCTGGTCGAGGTGTTCTCGAGACGGCTGCAGGTGCAGGAGCGCCTGACCAACGAGATCGCCGCCATGCTGCAGAACGTTCTCGAGCCGCGCGGAGTGGCCATCGTCATGGAGGCCCAGCACCTGTGCATGATGATGCGCGGCGTCCAGAAGCAGAACTCCTTCACCGTGACCAGCTCCATGCTGGGCGCCTTCGAGGCGGACTCCAAGACCCGCTCCGAGTTCCTGCAGCTGGTGCGGATGCCCCGCTTCGGCTGAGACAGGTCCTTCCGGCAGGTCTCTTCGGCGGGTCTTTCCGGCCTAACGGCGGGCGAAGCCCGCCTTGCCGGACGGAGAGCGGCCCGAGGCCGCTCTCCTTTGTTCGCCCTGTCGAAGGGGCTTCCCGGCCTGGCGGCAAGGGGAGATTCTGCTGACCCGGTGCTTGACGGGGTCGATTGGCTCGGGTAGGGTCCCGGCCGGTCGTGAGAGCGCCCGGAGTGTAGCTCCGGGTGCACCCCCCAAGGCTCGATATTTCCCTGTCCTGCCGGTAGGCGTGGCTTTTCCAGAGGGCGGGTTTCCCAAAGAGGACTGCGGGATCCGTAGTCGGCTCCCATCGCGCCGACCGCGGAGGATTTCGAGGAGGGGGTGTTCTCGCCCTCTCTGGATTGACACATCGCGTCAAGTCGCGGATGCTGGGTCCGGGTGTCCCTGGGGCTTCCCCGAGGGCGCAGCCGAAGGAGCATGAAGGTGAGCGGAAAGGCAGGTCTGGTCTGGGACGAGAGCGGCGTGGCGGTCGCGAACCCGGAGGCCAGCGCGGAAGAGTCGCTCGAGCTGGGCGAGGAGACCGATTCGAAGGCCGTGGGCCGGGGCGGCTGGACGGGGCGGAGCCGGGTCGATCCGCGACGCTCCAACGTCGATCCCGACGACGAGGCAGCGCGCAATCGCAACACGCTGCTGTCGTACTTCAACGACATCGCGAGCATCCCGACGCTCACCAAGGAGCAGGAGGTGATGCTCGCCAAGGAGATGGAGTCCGCGACCTACGAGATGCGCTCGGGCATCCGCTCGGTTCCCTTCACCTGGCGCGAGGCCGTGCGCCACTGGCGCGGGCTGCAGTCCGAGAATCGGGTCACGGCCAAGATGTCCGAGTCGTACGGCTCCGGGACTCCCGACGGCCAGGAGCGCGGGGTGCGGCTGGACCGTGCGCTGGCGCGCGTCGAGCGCATGCTCGCCAAGTACGACGAGGCGGGACCCGGCAAGCCGGCGCGCGAGCTGCGCGAGAAGTGCTCGACCCGCATCCAGAAGGCGCTGCGCGACGCGGACCTCTCGATGCAGATCTTCGAGAAGATCCGGCGCCAGCTGCGCTCGCACCGCGACGTGATGGAGAGCTGGGCCCGCCAGATCGAGAGCCTCCGGTCGCCCCGGCGGACTCCGCGCACCGAGGCGGGCAAGCTGGCCCGCGACCGCCAGGTGCGCCAGCTGCGGCGCCAGCTGCGCGAGGTGGAGACCTCGGTGGGCCTGCGCTGGCCGGCCTACTCCGTCGTGATGGACCAGGTGGACCTGGCCTACGACCGCCTCATGTTCCACAAGAACAAGTTCGTGCAGCACAACCTGAAGCTGGTGATCGCGATCGCCAAGGACTACCGCAACATGGGGATCGCCTTCCAGGACCTGATCCAGGAGGGCAACCTGGGCCTGATCCGGGCGGTCGAGAAGTTCGACTACCGACGAGGGCACAAGTTCTCGACCTACGCGCTGTGGTGGATCCGCCAGGCGCTGATCCGCGCGATCCAGAACCAGTCGCGGACCATCCGGATCCCGAGTCACATGCACGACACGCTGCTCAAGTACTACCGCACGCTGAACTCCCTCTCCAAGAAGCTCGGCCGCGAGCCCACCACCAGCGAGCTGGCCGCGGACCTGAAGATCAGCGTCGACCAGACCGAGCGGCTGCAGAAGATGACCCGCGAGCCCGTGTCGCTGGAGACCCAGGTCAAGGGCACCGACTCGAAGGTGCTGAAGGACTTCGTCAAGGATCCAGGCACCGTCTCGCCGCTCGATGGGCTCGACCGCTTCCGCCTCGAGCAGGCGACCGAGGGCTCGATCGCCCAGCTGAACGAGCGCGAGCGCAACATCCTGCGCTGGCGCTTCGGAATGAAGGGCGAGCAGGACCACACCCTCGAGGAGATCGGGGCCAAGCTGGGGCTCTCGCGCGAGCGGGTCCGCCAGCTCGAGGCGCGGGCGATCGAGAAGCTGCGCCAGTCCTCGCGCGAGCGGCTGCTGGAGGCCTTCTCGGAGCTCGGCTGACGCCGCGCGGCAGCGCAGGCTCGCCCCATCATTCTCTAGAGCCGAGCCCGCCCCCGGGCCCTCGGCCCTCGGGCTCCGGGCCCGAGAGCGCCTTCGGCGCGGGGCGCAGCCGGGCCGCGAGTGCGCCAGGGTGGAGGTGCGCCCGGGCGCCACCTTTTCACCGCAGCGGACACTCACACACCGAGGGGAAGCATGAGCTTCGCCCGGGGCTCATTCCCGGGTTCAATCTCGGCGGGGCCGAAGCCCCGCAAGTCTGAAAGTATTTCCGGAATTGTTCAGTGAATGTGTAATCATCCGCGGATCGGCGTCATGAGGGGTCCTCTGGGCGCAGTGCGGAGCTCTCGAAGGGGAGGGGAGATGGTCGCAACGAGACTTCTCGTCCTCGTACTGGCAGGCCTGCTGTGGGCGCCCAACGCGTTTGCACAGTCCGCGCCGTACGAAGGCGTCGGGGACAACGGAGTCAACAACGTCCTCGATATCACGGGGTTCGGCGCCTGCGAGCTGGGCGTCGGCTGCCGGGACATCGATGGCAACCTGTGTACCGCCGGTGCTGCCTGCAAGCTCGAGCGCGTCCCGGCGGGACGCTGCTCGCGCGGATCGAACACCGCTTGCCTCTGGCCGCTCGGCGCGGGGGCCTGCACGGGCGACCCGAACCGCGGCTGCCTGGCAGACGCGGACTGCCCGTCCGGCGCCTGCGACCTGACGAGCAACAACCCCGCCTGCGCCTGCACCGCGGCCACCGAGGCGAGCGTCTGCGGCAGCAGCCAGGGCATCTGCTCGGACGGCGATGTGAACACCGCCTTCCTGGGGTCCCAGGGCGGCGTCATCACCGGCGTCTTCGACGAGCCGCGTCTCGGCGCTCCCGGCACCTCGCTGTGCACCGAGATCACCATCGCGTCGCCCGGCCGGACCAGCTGCGGTCGCGAGGCGGGCCTCGACCTCAAGGGCTCGTCCTTCGGAATCGAGAACCCACCGCTCACGCCGATTCCGCAGCGGACTCCGGGCCTTCAGGGCACCGACACCGGGCCGATCATCCGCTCCCGGGCCACGAACGTCTTCACCTGGTCGGCTCCCGACGCGAACGGCGTGCGCCGCTTCGTGAACGAGGGCGACGCGCAGTACAGCGAGTGGGTGTACAACAACCGCAAGATCAACGGCGCTCCGGTGAGCTCGGTGATCGTCACCTAC
>JBHHYV010000108.1:0-11815 GCA_046757685.1 Myxococcota bacterium | reverse complement strand
CGGAGCGACCCGTCGTCGTTGCGGGGGGCGGTGTCTGGTGGGGTCAGGCGCAGAACGATCTCCGGGCCTTCGTCGAGCGGGCGAACCTGCCCCTCTTTACCCGCGCCGCGGGGAGAGGCTGCGTCCCGGACGATCATCCCCTGGTCATCGGGCCCGCGCTCGCCCTCCATCCAGCCATGCAGGGTGCACTCGCCCAGGCCGACCTGGTCGTGCTGCTCGGTACGCGCTTCGAGTTCACGTTCGAGGCTCGGGCAGTACCGCCCACGACGCCGATCGTGCGCGTAGACATCGAGCCCTCCGCTCTCTCGAACGGCCGGCAAGCCGAGGTCGGAATCGTCGGCGACTGCGGCGTCGTCCTGCGTCAGCTCGCCGAGGGGGTCCGGGCGGCCTCGCACCGGGACTGGCTCGAGCAGCTTCAGAAGAGTGCCGAGCTCCTGCGGCAGGCCGTCGAGCCGGCCCTCCACTCGGACCACTGCCCCATTCACCCGCTCCGGCTCTTCGGCGAGATCTCCAAGCTCGTCGATGGCGACACCATTCTCTCCGTGGGCGGCGGCGACGTGTGCGCGTGGGGCAACGTCTTCCTTCCCGCGCCGGGTCCCGGTCAGTTCCTCTCCATCATCTCCTCGATCTTCGGCTGTCTGGGCGTCGCCGTCCCCTACGGCATCGCCGCAAAGCTCGCTCATCCCGACAAGAAGGTCCTCGTGACCACGGGAGACGGGAGCTTCGGCCTCACGTGCATGGAGATGGAGACCGCGGTGCGCCACGACATTCCGATCGTCGCCATCGTCGGCAACGATCGGGGCTGGGGCATGATCAAGCGCGACGTCGTCAAGCGCCGCGGTAGCGCCCACCCGGCCTGCGACCTGGCTCCGACCCGCTACGACAAGATCGTCGAGGGCATGGGCGGCTACGGGGAGCTCGTCGAGAAGCCCGAAGACATCGGTCCCGCCCTCCAGCGCGCCATCGACTGCGGGCGGCCGGCGTGCGTCAACGTCATGATCGATCCGGAGGTCGGCCCCGGGCTCGGGTAGGGGGGGCTCGCACCGAGCGGCGCGCGAGCCGTCGAGCCTGAGAGCTCCAGCGTCGGCCCGATCCTGTGAGGCCCCCCCGAGGTCGCTCGCCGTCTCGAGAGCGATCCGCGCGTCGTCAGTCGATCGGTCGGCGGGCTGCGACGCTCGCCCGCGGCCAGGATGAAGGGCCAGTCGGCGTCGCTCGACGGCGGGGCCTCGTCGACCGGGGCCGACAGCTCGTCGATCCGCTCGGGGATCACGAGCTGGATGCGTCCGTCCGGGGTGGCGATCCGCTCGAAGGTCACCTCGTAGGGATCCCGGGTGATCACGACGCCCTCCGGACGCGTGAGGATCGCCTCGAAGAGCGCGTCGCCCGTCGCCGGCGTGCGCGGCGAGGAACTCGCGATCGACGAGCTCCTGCTGCACCCAAACCCCGAGCATCGCCGAGAGCACGAAGGCATCGGTGCCGGGGCGAACCTGCAAGAAGTAGTCGGCCAGGTCGGCGGTCTCGGTGCGGAGCGGGTCGATCACGACCATTGTTCGCTAGGGGTCCTTGGCGGTCGCCCGCAGCAGCACGCGGGCGCGCTCGAAGCCGTGCGAGTGCCAGGGATTCTTGCCGACGAACAGCGAGACCTCGGCGTGCTCGAAGCCCGGCTCGGGTCGCGCACCGAACATCCGATGCTCTATCGGGTTCGCCCGGAGGCGCGCGCGGGCGTATCATGCCGGGACGGAGGGAGCGGCATGATCGATGCCAGAGGGCTCGAGGCGTGGGGACCGAAGTTTGCTGCGTGGACCCGGTCCGCGCTCCCGCTGATTCGAGAAGGCAAGGCCAAGCAGGCCTTTGCCGGCTATCCGTGGTTCAGGACCGAGGGGGATCCCTTCGTTCGGCTCGGAAAGCCCGCCTCCGAGACCCGCTTTGGTCTGATCACGACGGGGGGGTACTCGATCGAGGGCGAGCAGGAGCCCTTCGTCCCCCTGCCGCGCTTCGATGATCAGGCCGCGGGTCTTCGCGCCATTCCGCTCGACGTCGATCGCTCCAAGCTGCGGATCGATCATCCCGGCTATGACCATCGCTTTGCCGAGCAGGACCCCAACGTGAACCTGCCGCTGGACCGGCTGCGCGAGCTCGCCCAGGCCGGGGAGATTGGCTCCATCGCGAAGGACTCACTGGTGCTGATGGGGCTGCAGCCGAACGTCGCGCCACTGATCCGCGAGACCATTCCCGAGATCGCCGCCCGCCTGGCCAGCGACAGCGTCGAGGCGGCCCTGCTCGTCCCCTCGTGACCCGTATGCCATCAGACCGTGTGTCTGATCGCGAGGGGGCTCGAGGCCGAGGGGATCGCCACCGCGCTCGTCTCGGTGATGCCGCCTCTCAGCAGCGCCGCGCGTCCGCCACGCCAGGTGATCCGGCGCCTCAACATCGGTGCCACCGTCGGTCGACCCGGCGATGTCGAGGGTCAGCTCCAGACGCTGCGCCGCATGATCGCGTTGATCGAGCGAGCCGACCGCTTCGGCACCACGGACGCCGACGAGCCGCCCGCGAGCTGAGGTCTCCGTAGCCTGAGATCCGGCGACGTCCCGCAGGCTGCTGGACTTCGAGTGCGGCGGCTTCGAGATCGATGGATTCCGCTACGCACTACACGACCTGCGCTCCCGAGTCCTTTCTCCGGGTCGGTCCCGAAGCGCTGCACAGGGCCGACGATTCGGTCGAGCTCGCGATACCCGCGTGCGGTCACATCGATCCCCCTGACGGATGCCGAGTTCGAGCATCAGAAGCGTCGTCGTCGCGCCTCGGTCCCGCCGAGCACTGCAAGGGAGCGAGCGCAGCAAGCGCCTCTGCAGGCCGGGCGCCGCTTCCCGAGGGCTCGCGGGTGGCTGCCTCGCGACTCGGGTCGTTCGGCCGAGTGACCGTGGAGCGACCCGGAGACGGGGCAGGGGGGCTGAAAGCAATCCCGCCCCAGAGCGTCCCACTCGCTCCGGTGAACGCCCGCAGCTTCCTGGCGCGGCTGCCGGGCGCGGAGCCGATGCCGGTGACCTTCCTCGACTTCGACCCCGCCGGGCATCCCCGCTCCCTGCACGCCGGCGCTCGCCCGAACCCGCGCGTCGTCGTCTGAGCCCCGATTCCGCGCAGGCCGACCGTTGCCGTGGGGCATGAGAGCGCTGCACGTGTGGGTTCTCCTCTGGGGCTTGGGGAGTCCGAGCGCATACGCATCCACGTTCGCAGCGTTGCCTGGATCGTACTCCCGCTGGCCGAGCGTGGCACGGGGCGCTGTCTCAAGGAGTCACGATCGGAAAGCTCGGATCGGGGGTCTCGAGCAGCGTCAGGAACGAGATCAGGTCGAGGCGGCTGCCGTCGATGTCGAGGGCGTTCGTCGTGAGGAGCTCGCGCAGGCCCACCTGGCGGGTGAAGAGACGGACCAGGAGCGGGCGGGTGACGCGAATGCTGACGTTGGCGTTCGGATCGGGGTCGCCCCGTCGGTAGTGCAGGACCGCGTTCTCGAGATCGAGCACATAGGATCGATTCTGGTCTGTGAGGATCAGGTTCAGGCGGAGCTGCCTGCCGGCAGCCTTCGGTCCGTCGATGCGGACCGCCATGGCGTCGAGGAAGCGCTCGACCGGGGTGTGGGCCAGCAGGCCGCTGGCCCGTCCCAGGCCGAAGGTCTCGTGGCTCGTGTCGTGGCGCAGCTCGTAGGCGGCCGTCAGGTACTCGTCGCGCCAGGGTCCGGACTCGGCCTGGTAACCGAGCTGGTCATACGCGCGCCCAGCTGCTCGCGGACCAGTGTGAACGCCGCCTTCGCGGTCTCCGCGGAGGTCAGGGGGTCCACGACGATCCAGCCCGTCTCGCCCTCGATCAGGCTCATGTTCGACAGGTCGTAGCCGCGCGCCGGGTACACGCCGTCGGTGACGCGAAAGAGCCCGTGGATGTCGTTCAGGCGGGCCTGCCGCCACAGGCTCGGGTTCACGCTGCCGGGGGGTCGCCGGTCTCGAAGTCGTAGGCGGTCGTATCCCAGGTCATCCTCTGGCTGGGGCCGGGAATCCGCACCGGCCCACCGCCGGCGAGCAGCCCGCGCCGGGCGTCCTCGAAGTCGCGGGAGTCGTCGAGGGCCAGGCTTCGGGCGACCTCGGCGTTCGCGGCAAGCGTCGCGGGGGTCGGAGCCGTGAAGCCAGCGTCATCGGCATCCGGCGCCCAGGTCGCCGGGCGTCGGCCGAGCCCCGTCGGCGGTAGAATGCTCTCGACCCCGCGCGGCGGACCTCGAGGCGTCGCGCCCGGGAAAGGGGAACGAGATGACCAGCGCCTCGAACGATCCCTTCCAGCCCCAGCCGGAGCATCACTTCACCTTCGGACTCTGGACGGTCGGCAACCCCGGACGCGATCCCTTCGGCTCCGAGGTGCGGGCGCCGCTCGATCCCGTCGAGGCCGTCCATCGGCTCGCCGCCCTCGGCGCCTACGGCGTGAGCTTCCACGACGAGGACCTGGTGCCCTTCGGTGCGACGGCGAGCGAGCGTGATGCGATCGTGAAGCGCTTCCGGGAGGCCCTCGACGCGACGGGGCTCCGGGCGCCGATGGCGACCACCAACCTCTTCGGCCACCCGGTCTTTCGCGAGGGCGCCTTCACGGCGAACGATCCCCAGGTGCGCCGCTTCGCCGTGCAGAAGGTCTTTCGCGCGATCGATCTCGGCGCCGAGCTGGGTGCCGAGGTCTACGTGATGTGGGGCGGCCGCGAAGGCATGGAGTGCGAGTCCGCCAAGGACGTGCGGCTGGCGCTGGACCGCTACGCAGAGGCGGTGAACCTGTGCTGCGCCTACGTGCGCGAGCGCGGCTACCCGCTGCGGCTCGCCCTGGAGCCCAAGCCCAACGAGCCGCGCGGCGACCTCTTCCTGCCGACCGTCGGCCATGCCCTGGCCTTCATCGGGGAGCTCGAGTGGCCCGACATGGTCGGCCTCAACCCCGAGTTCGCCCACGAGACGATGTCGGGTCTGAGCTTCACGCACGCCGTCGCCCAGTGCCTGTGGCACGGGAAGCTCTTTCACATCGATCTCAACGCCCAGCGGATCGGGAAGTACGACCAGGACTTCCGCTTCGCCTCGGAGGGGGTCCGCGACGCCTTCCACCTGGTGAAGCTGCTCGAGGACTCCGGGTGGACGGGCATGCGCCACTTCGATGCCCACGCCTACCGCACCGAGGATCGCGAGGGCGTGTGGGACTTCGCACGGGGCTGCATGCGCAGCTACCTGATCCTGGCCCAGAAGGCGCACCGCTTCCGCGAGGATCCCGAGATCCAGGAGGCGCTGCGGGCCGCGCGGGTCGCGCAGCTGGCGGAGCCCACCTCGCCCGACGGCCTGGGATCGGAGGCGCTCGCCAAGCTCCAGGCGGCGCGCCACGACGTCGGTGCGCTGGCGCAGCGCGGCTACGGTCACGAGCGCCTCGACCAGCTGGTGACCGAGCTCCTGCTGGGTGTTCGCTAGGCACTCTCGAAGGGACGGAGGCGCACGATGGCACTCGTCGCTGGCGTCGACTCGTCGACCCAGTCCACCAAGGTCGAGGTCCGCGATGCGGACACGGGGGCCCTGGTCGCCTCGGGTCGCGCGCCCCACCCTGCGGTCACGCCGCCATGCGCCGAGCAGGATCCCGAGAGCTGGTGGCGGGCGTTCGAGCGCGCCTGGTCGCAGGCGGGCTCGCCGCGCGTCGAGGCCATCGCCGTCGCCGCCCAGCAGCACGGCCTGGTTCCCCTGGACGACGCGGGTCGGGTGATCCGCCCCGCCAAGCTCTGGTGCGACACGACCTCGGCGCCGGATGCCGCGTGGCTGATCGATCAGCTCGACGGGGGTGCGGCCGCCTGGGCCGAGGCGTGCGGGAACGTGCCGGTCGCCTCGTTCCCCATCACCAAGCTCTCGTGGCTGCATCGCAGTGAGCCCGAGAGCTGGCAGCGCCTGGCCCGTGTGTGCCTCCCGCACGACTGGCTCACCCGCCGCCTGTGCGGGGCCTTCGTCAGCGACCGGGGCGACGCCAGCGGCACGGGCTACTGGTCCGCGTCCAAGGGGCAGTATCGCCTCGACCTGCTCGCGCTGGTGGACGCGGAGCGCGACTGGACCCATGCGCTGCCGGCCGTGCTGGGTCCGGCCGAGGCCGCGGGGCGCTGGGGCAGCGACGGCCCGATCGTCGCGGCGGGCACCGGAGACAACATGGCGGCGGCACTGGGTCTCGGGGTGGGACCCGGCGACGTGGTCGTCTCGATCGGCACCTCGGGCACGATCTACTCGGTCTCCGAGGTGCCCGTTACGGACGCATCGGGCAGCGTCTGCGGGTTCGCCGATGCGACGGGCCGCTACCTGCCGCTGGTCTGCACGCTCAACGCCGCCAAGGTGACCGATGCCTTCGGCCGACTCCTCGGTGTGAGCGCCGAGGAGCTCGACGCGCTCGGGCTGGCCGGAGAGCCGGGTGCCGGCGGACTGACGCTGCTCCCCTACCTGGACGGGGAGCGCACGCCGGATCGCCCGGACGCCCGCGGTGTTCTGAGGGGGCTGCGCTCCGACGTCTCGCGCGAGCAGCTGGCCCGCGCGTGCATCGAGGGGGTGGTCTGCGGCCTGCTCGACGGGCTCGACGCACTGACGCGCGTCACCGATGCGAGGGGCGCGCTCACCCTGGCCGGGGGTGGCGCCCGCTCGGCGGCCTACCGGCGGGTGCTCGCCGACCTGTCCGGTCGCCCCGTTCGCACGCTGGCGCTCGAGGAGGCAGTCGCCGCGGGGGCGTGCGTCCAGGCGGCGGCGGCGGTGCTGGGCGCTGCGCCCGAGCAGGTGCGTGCCGCCTGGTCGCTGGGGGCCGAGACCTGGACGGAGCCCGACGCGTGCATCGATCGCTCCGCGATCCGCCAGGCGTACGCGGCGTGCCGCGACCGCGAAGCGGGTCTTCCCTCGGGCGGCGGGTCCGTGGGCGAAGCGGGGAGGGGACCGGAGGGCGCGTAGGCCGGGCCGCTACCCGGTTCTCGAGGCCACCCAGCGGCGCAGCCAGTCCGCCGCCTCGGGTCGAAGCTGCGGAACGCGCAGGATCCCGGCATCGCTCAGTACGGCCAGGCTGGTTCCGAGCGGTCTCGCCGGCTCGACTCTCACGCCCTCGATCTGCTCGAGGGGAATGCTGGCGCGCAACACGGTGAGCGGTCCCAGCCGGCGCCTCAGCGTGAGCTCGCCTCTCCGCACGGAGAGCTGCGACTGCTGGAGCCACGCGGTGCCAAGCAGCGCCGCCACGAACGCGAGGTCGACGCCGCCGAAGAGTGCGAGGCCCAGGATCGGGATGCTCCCGGATCCCACGAGCCCGGCCATGAAGGCGAGCCCCCCCAGCGACATGCCCGTCGACACGATCGCCATTCCAACCAGCAGCATCCGGCCCGACGGTGTTCCCGACGCGATCCAAAGCTCTGCAGGGTGGCCCGCACACCGGACCCCCAGGCCGGGGGGAGGCGGACCCGGATCCGCCTCGCGCTGGATCCGTGCGTCGAGCGCCTCGGGCGCACGCACGACCGGATCCCGCCCGACAGCATCTTCCAGGGGAAGGCTCAGGTCACGCGCCAGCGTCTCGGCCTCTGCGCGCGCCTTCGTCTCGTCGGAGAACTCGCGGATGGCGAGCGTGGCGGGAATCCCCTCGGGCACGAGCGCCGCGTCGAAGACCAGCGACACGGGGTAGCGCACGGAGCTGCGGTTGTTCGCCTGCTGCACGACCCGGTCGCTGCGAACCCGCAGCAACGCCTGGCGTGGAAGCATGCCGCGCTCGCGCGACCTGCGGGCCCGTCGCTCGAACTCGATGGAGTCGGGCCGGATCTCGAGCGCGATCCGGTCCCAGGCGGGAAGCAGGCCCACCGAGAGAAAGAGCAGCGACATCACGCCGAGGAGCGCCACGGGTACGAGCGGCTGGTGGTGGAGCAGGGCCGCGACGGCGCCGGCACCGAGGCCCACTCCCGCCACCCCGAACACGAATCCGAAGAGCCGGGTCGAGCTGACGACGCGGATGTGGCCGGGTGCGACTCGGGTCACCTTGCCCAGGCGCTGAGACTGCTGCACCCAGCTGCCGCTCGAGGGGGTGCGCCCGGCCGCCGTGGGATCGAAGGTGAGGTGGGACATGGAGGGCCTCCGCGGATTCTCTCCCCGGTTCGACCCGCCCGGCCACCGGCTTGAGCGAAGCGGAGGGAGGAAGGGTTTGCATCCCGGGGCTCGCTCCGGAGAAAATCAGCCATGCGCGTTCGCGAGACTCTGCTGCTGGCGGCGGCTTGGGTCGTCTCTTGCGCAGCTCCGGGCCCGCCGGTGATCCCGCACTCCAGCACGCTCGACGTCGCGTCTTGGGAGCTCGCGGGGCCCTTCCCCAGCGTCATCAGGCTCGAGCCCTATCACGCCGCGAACGCGTGGGAGCAGGTGCTGGAGCGGGCGGCGGCGTCGAGTCCGCAGCTGCAGCCCACGCGGGCGGCGCACTGCACGGCAGCCGAGATCGCTCGCTTCTTCCTGGCCCACGACGCGCTTCCCTCGCAGACCCTCCAGACCCACATCTCGACCCACTGCGGCGCCATCGCGGTTCCGCTGAAGCCTCACTCCCTGGCGGCCGAGGCTCCCGACTCGATCTCGGATGCGCGTCTCCTCGACGAGTGGCAGCCCGATCTCGTGGCCACGATCGAGGAGATCCGGAGCCAGATCTCGGGGCCCGTCAGCGTCGGACTCTCCTTTGGGCGCGCGCACGGCAAGGCGGTCGCGATCGTCGTCGAGGGACCGCGGCGCGTCGATCTCGAGCCGCTGCCGGTCCGGCCGCGCGGCGACGGGTCCGTGCGACTGCGTGGACGCGTGCGTGTGCCCGCCGAGCGGATCGGCGCGCAGGTCAACCAGGGTCTCTATGGTTTCGCGGACTGCGAGGTCGACCCCCACGTCTCGCTGCCTCGCTTCTCGATCCTCTGTCCCACTCTCGAGGGGGACGCCGTCAGCCAGATCAGCGTGAGTGTGCTTCCTCCGGGAAGGCTCCTGACGACCCCGGTGCTGAGCTTCCAGGCGCGGCGCGAAGACGATTCGACGTTCCGGCCCCATCGCTACGCGCCCTCGATTCCGGTTGCGAGCACCCAGGCTGTGACCTCGCGGCTGCTCGCCGCGGTCAATGAGGTCCGGGAGCGTGCGGGTCTGGAACCGGTCACCCTCGATACGGCGCAGACCCAGGCGGCGAGCGCCAAGGCGCCCGAGTTCGTGTCCGCGAGCGGCCGGGGCGACTCGGACGCGACCGACCGGATCGTGCTCGACCTGATCGCAGGCCGGCGAGTGGCGGGCCTGGTTCGGCGCGGAGACTTCGTGTACCTCGCCGTCGCACCGGCGCTCGACGTCGGGGAGTGGCTCACCTCTGCCCTGCAGTGGCCGGCCGGCCGGAGCGTGCTGCTCCATCCGGACGTGGACACGCTGGCGTTCGGCGCGCTCGTGTCGGGGGAGGCGGAGCGCCTCGACGTAGTGGCGCTCGGCTACGAGCTCTTCGACGCGAGCGCGGCCGGGGCCGAGCGGCGCCGCGTCCTGGAGCGGCTGGCGAGGCTGCGCGCCGAGCGCCATCGCTCCCCGCCCCAGCTGCTCGAGAAGCTGGAGCAGAAGGCGCGCGAGGTGGCGAACCAGGTGGGGGCGGGCCAGCGACCGAGGCGCGCCATGAGACAGCTGATGCGGGAGGGGTCGCTCGCGCTCCATCGCCCGGTGGGCGCGTACTGGTTCGAGGTGTCCGACCTCGACACTGTTCCCTTCCAGGAAGAGCTGCTCGACCTCGATACGCTCTCGGTCGCGGTCGGGGTGTCGCACCGGCAGTCGCTCGACTCGACCTGGGCCCGCTACTTCGTCTTCCTGGTCGTGGCCGACCCTCCGGTCGGCAAGCGCTGATCGTCGCCCGGGCGCCCTTGGTGGCTCAGTCCAGCAGACCTGCGATCACGAGCTCGGCGATCCGCTCGTCGTCATAGCCCAACACCTCCGCGAGGACGGCCTGGTTGTCGCGGCCTAGCGTGGGGATCACGGGCGCGATCCGGGCAGGAGTGCGGCTGAGGCGCGAGCGTGTGGCCTCGACGACGGTGCGCGCGCCGCCCTCTCGAATCTCGACGAAGTGGCCGCGGGCCTCGAGCTGCGGGTCGGCACAGCAGCCGGCGGAGCCCTGCACGACGTGCGCGGCGATCCCGCGCTCCTGCAGGCGTCCCTGGAGGGTGTCGCCCTCCTGTGAGGAGGTCCAGTCGGCGAGGATCTCGTCCAGGGTCTCGGCGTGGATCACGCGCGCCGCCGCGCTGGCGAAGCGCGCGTCGGACGCGAGGTCGGGCCGTGCCATCTCGCCGGTGAGCGCCTGCCAGCCCGCGTCGCTCTCGATGGCGATCGCGATCCAGGCGTCCCGACCCGCGACCGGGTAGCAGCCGTGGGGAGCGAAGCGGTCGTCGCGGTTGCCCGCGCGCATGGCCCGGCGGCCGTTCACCGTCCAGTCGAGCAGGGCGGGGGCCAGGAAGTGCAGGGCCGCCTCGGCCTGCGAGAGGTCGATGTGCTGGCCCTCTCCGGTCCGCCGGCGGTGCTCGAGCGCCGCCAGGATCGCCGCAGCGTTGAACTTGGGAACGATGTAGTCGGTGTACGCGCCGTAGGGTCCGGCGGGATCGCGATCCGGCCAGCCCGCCTGGTCGAAGAAGCCCACGACCGCGGCGGCCAGGTTGCCGTAGCCGGCAAACGTCGCCAGCGGTCCCGTCTGCCCCATCAGGCAGGTGCTCAGCATGATCAGGTCGGGCTTCACCTCGCGCAGCGTCGGGTAGTCGAAGCCGAGCTTCTTCATGGTGCCGGGCGTGAACGACTCGCAGACCACGTCGGCCCAGCGCACCAGGTCGAGCACCACGTCGCGAGCCTCCGGGCGGGTCAGGTCGAGCGTGAGCATGCGCTTGCCCGCGTTGCAGGTGTGGAAGGAGGTGGCGGTCTCGGTGTCGACCACCCCGCCCACGTAGGGCCGCAAGGTGCGGCAGACGTCGAGTCGGGTGGTCGACTCGATGCGGATCACGGAGGCGCCGTAGTCGGCGAGCATGCGCGTCGACATGGGGCCCGCGATCGCCCACATGAAGTCGAGGATCTTGAGCCCCGCCAGCGGCGGCTCGGTCGGGGCCGGCCCGCCGGGGGGAGTGGGAGGCAGGGCGCGCTCCTCGAGATTGTCGAGCACCTCGCGCGTATGGGCACCCAGCGCCGGAGCAGGGGTGGCGACGGTCCGGGGGCACGCGCTGAAGCGTGCGAAGGGACCCAGCTCCCGGGCACCCTGTGCTGCGTCGGGTCGCTCGAGAGGCCGGAAGTACCGCCGGGCGGCGAGCTGGGGGCTCTCGGCGACGTCCCGCGGGGTGGAGACCGGCGCGATCAGCAGGCCCCGCTCCATTGCCAGCTCGAGGAGCTGCGCCTTGGTCTTGGACGCCGTCCAGTCGGCGATGCACTGGCGGGCCCGAGCGTAGGTCTCGAAGCTCTCCTGGCCCGTCGCCAGGAGCTCCCCAAAACCGATCCAGTCCTTGTCCCGCATCTCCGCGTCGCAGAAGCCGTCGGCGCATACGCATTGCATCATGCGTGCGGTCGCCGGACCGATCGTCGAGCCAAAGAGATGGGTGATCGATACCTGGCCATCGCTCGCGGGGTAGGCGAGCCGCAGCACGAGCGGACCCATCCTGGCGCCGCCCGCGCAGCGAGTGGCTCCCTCCTCGCCCACCTTCTCCGCGATGATGTCGAACGGCGTAGCCAGTGCGACCGCCTGCTGGGCCGACACGTCCACGTGTTGGCCGCGGCCGGATCGAGTCCGTTCGTGCAGCGCCACG
>JBHHYV010000107.1:0-11984 GCA_046757685.1 Myxococcota bacterium | reverse complement strand
GGAGAGGAGCCGGAGAGGAGAATGGGAATGCAACGAACGATCGTATCGCTCGCACTGGCCGCGCTGCTCGCAAGCCCGGGAATCGCCCGGGCCGGGGGCACGACCAACCTGCTCGCGGGCCTGAACAGCCTGATCACCTTCCCTGCCGACTTCGTGATGCCCGTGATCCACCCGCCCGAGAAGCTCGAAGACATGCCGGCCTATCCCGTCACCGGGCGCATGCTCGGCTTCTTCGGCGGTATGCTCCAGGGCACGTACCGGGCACTGGCAGGGGTGACCGACGTCGTCACGTTCCCCTTCTGGGTGGTGAAGAGCTACAGCCCCGAGCCGCGCTTCCAGGTGATTCCCGGCTTCGAGTACGAGGACGAGTAGCTACGGCCCGTCGAGGGCCGCCCATGGCTCAGCGGTGGGGGGCGGGAGAGCGGCGCGTGTGGGGGCCGAAGAGCGCGATGAACTCGGAGAAGCAGCGATCCGCCAGGCGCTCGAGCGCCGGGATCTTCTCGCGGGTCTCACGCCGGATCTCCTCGGGATCGAGTCCTCGGCCATACTCGGCGATCTCTCGCTGGTAGATCGGCATCCTGAGCCAGCGCTCGATCAACGAGCGGTCGACCTCGAGGTGGAACTGCAGCCCGTAGGCGCTCTCCCCGTACCGGAACGCCTGCTGTGCGCACTCTCGCGAGGAGGCCAGGTGCTCCGCTCCGCTCGGCAGATCGAAGGTATCGCCGTGCCACTGGAAGACGGGCGCCGCCTCGCCCAGATGCCGCAGCAGTCGATCGCGACGACCGGCCGGGGTGGGAGTGACCTCGACCCACCCGATCTCCCTGTGAGCGTGGGGCCGTACCCGGGCGCCCAGGGCGCGCGCCAGCAGCTGGGCGCCGAGACAGATGCCGAGCACCGGGAGGCCCCGACCCAGCGCGCTCTCGATCGCGCGCACCTCGGTGTCGAGGTGAGGGTGGCTCAGGCTATCGTAGGCGCTCATCGGTCCGCCCAGCACGACCAGACCTTCGTAGCCAGCGAGCGTGGGCTGTGCGTCGGGGTGCCGCCCGAAGTTCATGTAGCGGATGCGAAAGCCGTGGCTCTTGAAGAGCGGATTCAGGGTCCCCAGGATCTCGAAGGGGACGTGCTGGAAGACCAGGAGCCGCGTCATCGGGGGATGGCGCGGGGCGCGGGCGGGACGAGATCGCGGTGCACCAGGAACGCCGCGAGCCGGCGCGCGGCAAAGTCCTGGCCGCGTCGGTTGAAGTGCCGGTCGATCGGAAAGTAGAGGGAGACCGGCGCGGCCTCGGCCCGAATCTGCGGCAGCAGGTCCAGGAACGCGATCCTCTTCTCTCGAAAGAAGCGCCGGAAGATCCGTTGCGGCTTGTCGACGTCCCAGCCCGGCGGCGGAGGTCCGACCTGGATGCGCTCGGGGATCATGAGCACGACCAGGGGAGTGCGGCCCGCCAGCGCCCGCATGCCGAGAAAGAGCCGCTGCACGTTTCGCACCGCTCTCTCGGTACGCGCGGCGTAGGTCGGACGGTAGTTCCACGGGATCGGACCCGTGGCTTCCTCGGCCCGCCGCGGGCGCGAGGGCGCCACGCGACGGAGTGCAGCGACGTGGGAGGCGACGAGCTGGAATACGTGTGAGTCACGGAGCAGCGGAATCTCATAGCGAAGCGGGAGCCCGCGAGGCAAGAGATACCCGGCCTCGACCTTCTTGTCGAGATTCGTGATGGCCAGCGGGAGCCCCGCATCGTCCACGGCGAGCCAGCGGTTCTCTCCGAGACGCCGATGGTCGATGTCGTTCCCGACGAAGAAGCCGACCACGATCAGGTCGGGTGCGAGCTCGAGCCCCCGCCGGCGGAGATAGAGGTAGTACGTGTCCGGGTAGTAGCCCGCCGCGAAGCCCGCGTTGATGACCTCGACGTTCCGGCCCGCAAGGATCTGCGCCAGGCGCGAGGGGTAGCTCTCGGAGTCCTCCACCCCGAAGCCGAAGGTGAACGAGTCGCCGATCGCCAGGATGCGGAACCGACGCCCCGCTGGACCCAGCTCGGGCCCTCGGTAGCCCGCGGAGTCGATGGTGACGGCGACGTCGAACTCCCGACGACGAAGCCGCCCGCGGTAGCCCGGGCGAAGGGCATAGGGCAGCCAGTCGCTCGCGACGAACATGGCGGGGTTGTTCGCGTGAAGCTGGGCGAGGGTGTCCTGGGGCGCGAAGAGCCGGAGCGCGGCCTCCGCCCCAGCCGCCGAGAGTACGAGTCCGAGCGCCAGAGACAGCAGGTGAGCCCGAGTCACGAATCCCCTTCTCCGGGGGATCGTGTAGCATCGAGTGGGCGCGGTGTCGCGAGCAGGAGTCCCGGACCGGCATGCATGAGTGCTCGAGCTCCGGATCCGGCGCTCCCTACCTGACGATCGTCCTGCCCGTCAAGGATGGAGAGGAGCGCCTCGGCGAGACGCTCGACGAGGTGCTGCGCTTCATCGCCTCGGAGCCACGGCCCTGCGAGGTCATCGCCGTCGACGATGGCAGCCGCGACCGGACGCCGGAGATCCTGCGCGACTACTCGAGCCGCCACCCCTGCATCCGGGTGCTGACCCATCCGCACAACCGCGGCAAGGGAGCGGCCCTGCGCAGCGGGGCCGAGGCGTCGCGCGGCGAGTTCCTGCTCGCGCTCGATGCGGACTCCAGCTACGCGGTCCGAAGCGTGTCGAGCTTCATCCAGGCGCTCGAGAACGGGGCGGATGCCGCGCTCGGCAACCGGCGCGATCCGAGAACCCGGTTCACGCTCCACCCCCGCCACTTCGGGTACATCGGGCTCCGCCACGCCCTGGGCTGGATCTTCAACCGCGTGGCTCGGCGGGTGGTCGGCATCGGGGTCCACGACAGCCAGTGCGGCTTCAAGTGCCTGCGCGGGGAGATCGCGCGCGAGGTGTTCGCGAAGGTTCGTGCCGATCGCTTCAGCTTCGACGTCGAGCTCGTCTCCAGGCTCGAAGGAGAGCAGCGCGCCATCGTCGAGCTTCCGGTGCTCTACACCTACCGGGAGCAGAAGTCGACGGTCCAGCTCGTGCGCGACGGCAGGCAGATGCTGCGCGAGCTGCTGCGGATCCGCCGCGAGGCGCGGCGCGGGCGCCCGTGAAGCCTCCGCTTCGCGGCCCGACGGCGCGCGGCCGATGGAGTCTGCGGATCGCGATCGTTGCCGCGTTCGGAGCCGCGACGGTCGTCGCAACCTGGCCGCTCGCGATCTCCGGCGGAGCCTCGTTCAGCCTGCAGCCCGACTACCTGTCCAACCTCTGGAACATCTGGTGGATGCATACCGCGCTCTTCGAGCTTGGTGTGAGCCCCTGGTGGACCGACTACCTGTTCTTTCCGCAGGGCCTGTCGCTGGCTCGGCACACCCTCTCGCCGTGGAACTCCCTCGTCGGCGCCGTCGCGAGCCCGATCGTAGGGGTTCGGGGGGCCTTCAACCTGCTGCTCCTCGCACACTTCTGGCTCTCGGCCTGCACGAGCTACCTGCTCTGCCGCGAGGTGACCCGGAGCCGTACGGCCGCCGCGCTCGGCGGCCTCGTCTATGCCTTCTGCCCCTACCACTACTACTACCTGGCCCAGATGAACGTCGCGTCCACCGAGTGGATTCCGCTGGCGGTGCTCTTCCTCGTACGGACCCACCGGGAGGGCGGAGCTTGCAACCTGCTCTTGACCGCCGCCGCGACCTTGCTGGTGGCCGCGACGGACTGGTACTACCTGATCGCGCTCTTCGGCTTCGGCATGCTGCTGCTCGCGTTCGGGCGCCTCCTTCATCCCGAGGTCCCCTGGCTGCAAGGATTCGCGCGCGTCTGCGGGGCCGGTCTGCTGGCGGCGGTTGCTGTGGCCCCCCTCGCCTGGCCGCTCCTCCATCCGGCCGGCGAGCCGGGCCAGCTGGCCCGGCTCGCGAGCAGCCGCTGGGTTCCCGGCTACAACCTGCTCGGCGCGAGCTGGATCAATGGCGCGAGCCCCCTCCTCGTCTCCTGGCCCACCTGGCTGGGCTACCTACCGCTGGGACTGGTCGTCGTGGGAGCCCGGGGCCTTCGCCGTGCGCCCTTCTGGCTGGTCGTCTGCGCCACGTTCTGGCTGGTCTCGCTCGGGACTCCAATCCGCCTCCGACCCGGCGCGGACCTCTTCCCCTCCCCCATCGCGTGGCTCTTCGACCTTCCGGGGCTCTCGCTCTTTCGAAGGCCCGATCGTCTGTTCGTCATCGTGCAGCTGGCCTTCGCCACGCTCACGGCACTCGCCTGGGTCGAAGTTCGGGCGAGGCTGCCTTCCGCGCGCGTCGCCCACGGAGTGGGAGCCGTGTGGATCCTGGGCACGATGGTCGAGCTGGCGGGAGCGCCCCTCCCGCGCTTCGAGGCGAGCTGCTCGCCCTACATGCGAACCCTGGCTCGAGATCCCAGCGTTGCGTCGCTGGTGGAGCTGCCCATCTACGCGGGGGGTCACTTCTCGAACGCGCACTACGACCTGTGCCAGATCGACCACCACAAGAAGATCCCCCAGGGCTACGTCACCAGCCTCGCGGTCACGCGAGCGCACGATGAGGCTTCCGACCGCTGGGTTCGGGCTTACGTCGCCCTGCTGCACGGCGACGCGGTACCGCTGCGCGTCTCCGTGACCGAGAACGGAATCGACCGGATCGTACTGAATCGCTGGATGTCGGCTCCGCGCCGGCCCCTGCTGCACTCCAGCGGGATCATCTGGGCTCCCTTTCTCCAGGTGCGCAGGGAGCTCTTGCGCACCCGCCAGATCGGTGTCCTGATGGAGGTTCCCGTCGATCCCTGGAGCCTCGCGATCCTCGCGCGAGCGCTCTCGATCGAGTTCGGGCCGCCGGAGTATGCCGATGACCGGGTATGGGTCTTCCGCAGCGATCCGGGTCGCGCGCCGGCGCCGGGCCGATCGGACACCCCTCGCGGGAGGATCCCCACTAGACTCGACCCGGGAAATCGGCCCTAGCGTGCGAAGGAGGTCACGATGCGTGCAATCGTATGGATCGGAATCGGCGTCGCGGCATGCGTCGCCCTGGGGGTCGCGGCGTCGGTCGCGGCCCGCTTCTCGGATGGTCCGATCGCGATCCTCGCCGGAGGCCCGCTGGTCGCGGGCCCCCTGGTCCAGGGGCCGGAGCCAGTCTGGAGCTTTGCGCGCGATCTCCCGACCATCGAGTTTCAGCTGCTCTCGCCGCCCCGGTCTCGCACCACCTGGATCCTGGAGAGCGGGGGCAAGATCTACGTGCCGTGCGGCTACATGGGCACCACGCTCGGTCGGCTCTGGAAGCACTGGCCGATCGAGGCGGAGCGCGACGGCCGCGCGATCGCGCGCATCGCGGGCAAGCGCTACGAGCGCCAGCTCGTGCGGGTGCGGGATCCCGCGCTCTTCGAGGTGCTGGCCAGGGAGCTCCATCGCAAGTACGGCGCCGCGGCCACTGCTCAGGCCATCGAGGACGGCGACCTCTGGCTCTTCGAGCTGGCTCCTCGCCCCGGCTCGGGGAGCGAGAGTCAGCTTCGGCGCATCCGTTCGACTGCGTCCCGAGGTCCGGCCAGGACCAGCTGATCGCCCTCGCAGATCCGATCGTCCGCGGTCGGGACGCGCACGCTGCCGTTGCGCCCCGGGCCGCGAATCAGCACGACCTGGACACCCCCCCGCTGGCGCAGCTGGAGCTCACCGAGGGTCCGACCCACGAAGCTCGCGGGGGCCAGCGACTCCTCGAGCACGAAGCCGCCGCCCAGGTCGACCTGCCGCTCCTCCGACGAGCGCTGGATCCAGCTCGACACCCCTCCCGTCAGATCGCGACGCAGGATCTCCCGGTTGTAGGCGGCCAGCACGTCACGCTCGTGGATCGAGCCGGCCAGCTCGAGCGGCCGCCCGCGCCGGACCACCGCGATCTCGTCCGAGACTCCGCGGCTGAAGAGCTGCATCGCGGCGTCGAGATCCTCGTCCTCCGACAGGACGACGCGCTCCTCGACCATGTCGCTCGCCACCGCGATCGAGCGCAGCTCCTCCTGCTCGCGGAGCAGCCTGCGGACCTGTCGCAGGTAGATGGTGCCCACCAGCTCCTTGCGCTCGTTGACCACGAAGAGCTCGCTGTGGTCGCTGCTCACGATCAGCTCGATGACCTCGTCGAAGCGTGCCGAGGCATCGACGACCTCTGGATCGCGATCCAGGATGTCGCGCACGAGGAGCGACTTGAGCACGTTGGGATCCTCATCGCGCGACAGGTCGATCCCGCGTCGGCTCAGCTTGTGCGTATAGATGGACTCGCGAAACAGGAAGGTGGAGACCAGGGTGCTGATGACGCAGGCCGCCATGAGCGGTGGGATGATCTCGATCGACTGCGTCAGCTCGAAGATCATGATGATCGAGGTGATCGGCGCGTGGGTCGTCGCGGCCACCATCGCGCCCATCGTGACCAGGGCGTAGGCGCCGGGGCTTCCCACCATGCCCGGGAAGAGGTCCCCGAGGGGCGTGCCCAGCAGACCGCCGAGCGCCGCGCCCATGAAGAGCGAGGGCGCGAAGATCCCGCCCGACCCCCCCGATCCGATCGTGAGCGAGGTCGCCGCCAGCTTGGCGACGACGATCAGCGCCAGGGTGAAGACCGGGAGCCCGCCCGTCAGCATCGCGCCGATGCTCTCGTAGCCTACGCCCAGCACCTGCGGCGCCGCGATTCCGATCATACCGACGCAGGCGCCACCGACCCCCGCCTTGGTCGCCTCGGGGATGCGGATCGCCTCGAAGGAGTCCTCGGCGAGCGCCAGCGCGCGAATGAAGGCCACTCCGATCAGGCCCGCGATGGCCCCGGCGATCATGTAGGGCCCCAGCTCGAAGGGGCTCACCAGCTCGTAGTCCGGGACCTGGAACGCAGGATGGTTGCCCAGGAAGTAACGCGACGCCACGGTCGCCACGACGGACGAGATCACGATCGGGCTGAACTGCGAGACCGCGAAGTCGCCGATCACGATCTCGACCGCGAACAGCGCTCCCGCGATGGGGGCGTTGAAGGTGGCGGCGATCCCCGCGCCCGCGCCGCAGCCGACCAGCGTGCGCATCTGGCGGGGCGTAACCCTGAGGACCTGGCCGAGCCACGAGGCGATCGAGGAGCCGATCTGGACGATCGGACCCTCGCGCCCGACCGAGCCCCCCGAGCCGATCGAGATCGCCGAGGCGAGCGTCTTGACCGCGACCACCCGCCGGCGGATCCGACCCCCGCGCACGGCGACGGCCTCCATCACCTCGGGCACGCCGTGTCCGCGGGCCTCGGGTGCGAAGAAGGTCACGAGCACCCCCGCGATCAGGCCGCCGACGGCGGGAATGGCCAGGAGCACGAGCGGGCCCAGCGTGCGCGCGATGTCGAGCGGGTCGCGCGGGTCGGCGAAGAAGCCGGCGTCGAGGAACTCGGCGATCCCGGCCGAGCCCCGAAAGAAGGCGCCCCCGAAGACGCGGATCAGGATGCGAAAGACGATCGCGCCGGCGGCCCCCGCGAGGCCGATCAGGATCGCCACCGAGACCATGAACAGGTAGCCGTCGGTGCGGAGCTTTCGAATCCCCAGATGGGCGATGTCGCGGAACCTCCGCGGCGCAGGGTAGCGCAGTCGGGGGGCGCCCTGCGGGCGTCCCCGCCGACGCACTCCCCCCCGGCCGAGGGCTGGGCGCTTGTGTGCCCGCCGGATCTGGCGCAGGCTCCCTCGGGACGAGCCTTGAAGAGGAGGAGAGCCCATGAAGTTCGCGCTGTCGGATCTACGGGTCACGAGCCCGGCCTTCGAGACCGGGGCACGGATTCCCACCCGGCACACGGGAGAGGGAGAGGACACCTCGCCGCCCCTCGCGTGGAGCGCCGTTCCCGAGGGGACGCGCTCGTTCGCGGTGATCTGCCACGACCCCGATGCGCCGGTCGTCTCGTCGGGGAGCTACGGCTTCGTCCACTGGGTGCTCTACAACATTCCGGGAACGGTGACGGATCTTCCCGAGGGCGTGAGGGACTTCGCGACGGGACCCTCCGACTTCGGCAAGCCCGGCTACGGCGGTCCGATGCCCCCGAATGGGCACGGCACACATCGCTACTTCTTCTGGGTGCTCGCGCTCGGACGCGAGCCGGATCTCGAGCCGGGGCTCCGCCTGCGCCAGCTGCTCGAGACGATCGAGCCGGATCTGCTCGGGATGAACCGACTCCTGGGAACCTACGAGCGGGCGTAGCGGGACCGGCCGGCCTACGGGCAGGTCGCGTTGGACTCGCAGAAGTTGGTGCCGATCTCGTTCAGGCTCACGGCCCCGTTCACCGTACCGGACAGGTTACCGGTCATGACATTCCCTGCGTATCCCGAGGTCCCATTCGGGTTCAGCCCAAATCCCGCGTTGGACCGCAGCGCGTTCCCCGACACCATGCTTCCGGCGAGGACCTGCACTCTGTCGCCCCCGTTGTTGTAGGAGGAGTTGTGGATCACGGCGGCGCCGACCCCCTTCGATCCCTGCTGTACTTCCTGGTCATCTTCCCCTCTCTGCGGAGGGGATTCCCTACCCCGAAACTGTCCACTCAGCAAAGGGGGACGCGGCCCTTCCCCGTCGCAGGCGGATGGCTCCGCTCTTCGCGAGTGCGATCCAGCCCGCCTCGCGCGTGCTACCTTTCCGCGTGGCCTTGCCCTCCGTCGCCTCTGTCGGCGATCTACCCTGCAGCCCGCTGGGTCGCGAACCTCCGCTCTTCCACGAGATCCGGGACCCAGCTTTCACCACCATGACCCGAACGACTCCCGAGGTCGCCAAGGCGCGGGCGGCCTACCACCGCAATCGCAGGGCGTACACGGCGGCGTTGCGCGGCTTGTCCGGAAGGGTGCGGACGCTGCTTGCCAAGGAGGGGCTGGCTCCGATCATCACCCATCGGGTCAAGGAGTTCGACAGCTACCTGGCGAAGCTCGCACGCCTGCGCCAGTCACAGCCCCGCACGAAGATCCTCGTGCGAGACCTGCTGGGGCTCCGAGTCGTCTGCCCCTTCCTGGACGAGACCGAACGCGTCCGGGAGCTCCTGGTCCGGCACTTCCGGGTCGCGGAGATCGAGCACAAGGGTGCGGATCGGCCGCTCGCGGAGTTCGGCTACGAGTCCGTCCATCTTCTGGTCCGGTTGCCACGAGGGTCGCTCCCGACGATTCCCCGGTACACCCGACGCCTCTGCGAGGTGCAGGTGTGCACGATCCTGCAGCATGCCTGGGCCCAGATCGAGCACGAGCTGGTCTACAAGGCCGACCGTTCCCTGCCAAAGTCGGCCGTTCGTCGAAAGCTCGCCGCGGTGAGCGCGACCCTCACGCTCGCAGATGTCGTCTTCCAGGAGACCCGAGACGACCTGACCGACCTGCACGAGCGCGGAGTCCAACGCCGGGAAAGTGCCCATGGGTCGGGGGTCGACGCCGCAATCGAGCCGGTCGCGGCCACGCCGCGAGAGGTGACGCTGCTCGCCAGGCGCGATCGAACGCTTCCCGATCCCAAGATGCGGGATCTGGAGAGCCGGATCATGGCAGCCCTGCGGGCTCACAGCGATGGGGACCTGGAGCATGCGATCCGTCTGTATGGCGACGTGCTGCGCCTGCGACTCTCGAACCCGGCCATTCGCTCGATGATCTACAACCACCGGGGGATCGCACACCTCACCCGCTCTCGGCCCGCCCGAGCGATCCGGGACTTCACGAACGCTGTGCGCTGGAACGGTGAGAACTTCCGCGCGTACTACAACCTCGGGATCGCCCGACGTGCCGTCGGGAAACCCGCGCTGGCGCTCGGCGCCTTCAGGCGTGCCCTGGGCGCGCACGAGATCGAGGGAGAGGCGCACTATGCGATCGCGCAGGTCCTGGCCGAGCTGGGTCAGCGACGAGAAGCCAGGACCGCGTGCGAGCGGGCGCTTGCGCTGAAGCCGACCCTCCAGGGGGCGAGGACTCTGCGGGAGAGCCTCGAGAGGGTTCCAGGGCGACGCTGAGCGCCCCTTGGCGCGGTCAGCTCGCCCGGGTCCGAGTCGTCGCGGGATCCGTGGCGGGAGCCGATCTCACAATCTTGCCCCGCGGGAGGGGGGGAGAGGTGGCAAGATTCCGCCCGACCGTCGAGGCGCGGCCGGGCGGGATCCCGGCGTCGCGGGTCTGGGGGCTCGACTCGATCGGGGCCCGGCCGGCGGATGGGATGGGTTCCCGATGCGTCGAATGCGGACGTTCGACAGGGTCGTTCTGCTCACCCTCGCTCCTCTCTTTGCGGCCTGGTTCGCGCTCTCCACGCTCAGCGCCATCCACGGGAGGCTCGCGGAGCCGAGCGTCTACGTCGCGTTTCCCGGGCACCCCGGCGAGCTCCCGCGCGTGGTCGAGGTGCAGGCCGCACTCGAGACGGCGCTCGAGCTCGTCTCGACCGTCGGCGGGATCGAGGTGGCCGGCGAGCGCCGGCACCTCTCCCTCGGCGTCGGCGTGGCCACCGGCCCAGCCTTCGTGGGGAACATCCGATCCGTCGACCGGTTGATCTGGAGCGCGATCGGCAGCACGACCAACCTGGCCGCCCGAATGCAGGCGCTCACGCGCACGCTCGACGCCGCCATCGTCACGGGCTCCGCCACCGGGTCCGAGCTCGATCGGCCACCCGCCGGCTTCGAGCGCCGTCGCGGGATCGCGATCGCCGGCCTCGCGGAGACCCACGATCTCTACGTGCTGCCGCTCGCGGGCTCGAAAGAATCCCCATGAGCCTCGCGAGACGCGAGGCCTGGCTGCGTCCACCGCGTCCTGCTCGACGCGTGCTCTACGGCTGCGTCGGGCGCATCACGCCGCGGGCGTCGCGCTGGAGTGGGTGGCGCTGCTTGGGCAGCGGGGCTCCGGGTGCGTCGAGAACGGATACACCCTGCGACCAGTCGGGAGGGGCGATGGCCACGAACCGGGCGTAGCCCCCGGTGCCGCCCTCGGGCTTGGCAAAGCCAATCGCGATCAGTGCGCCCGCCTCCGGAACCCGGTCCAGGTTGGCGACGCCCTCGGCCTGGGCGAAGTGGTGGTGCATCAGCCACGACTCGCCCTCGAGGGTCGGCGTCGTGTCGGTGTCCAGCGGCTCGTGGCCGTGGAAGAGGATCTTGCGCTCGTCGTGCAGGAAGCGCAGCGCGTCGAGCCCGACTCCTGGGAAGGGCGCGACCACGAACCGCGCGGGGTCGCTCCAGCGCTTGTACCCCTCGGAGCGGATCATCACCACGGAGCCCTCGGGAATCCGGCCGTGCCGAGCCTCCCACGCCTTCAGGTCGTCGACCGAGCAGGGATATCCGGGGTCGGCTTCCACCTTGCGATGGATGTCGACCACGACCAGCGGTCGCAGCGCATAGGTCGGCGGGAGGTCGCTGATCGTCGCGCCCCACGCATTGCCGTGCGCCGGCGGATCGAGCTGGGTCCCGTACTGGTCGGTGGGCAGGTCGTAGGCCGTGGCCACGAAGCCGTGCTTGGCATAGGTGAACACCTCGCCCTTGATGACGCCGTCCGCGTCGCTGCCCGCGACGGCGGGCCGGAATCGGGCGGCGGCGAACCCCGGCCAGACGGGCGTGGTCGGGGCGAAGGCGTGGGTCAGGTCGATGTACTTGGCCGGCTTCAGCGTGGTCTCGTAGAGATCCCAGAGACGCAGGTCGTCGTCGCCCGCTCGAGCCGCCGAGCCGGGCCCGAGTAGCAGCGCAAGGACGGCCGACGCCACCCCCGACGTCCATCTGGTCGAGCTTCCCATGGCACCTCCAGGCGAGCCCCCCGCGGCGCGCGACGCCGCGAGAGGGGGACCCGATCATGCACGGCTCCGCGCTGGCCGGCCATTGCACCGCCGTCCCCAGGCATCGCATCGCCAGGGCGCACTCCAGCTCGCGGCAGCCGTGGCGCACACGGCCGGCTCGCGCAGCTCGGGCACCGGGCGGGAGCGCCTGCCGAACCCCGAAACGATACCGCTGGAAAGGAAGATCGACGCCTGGAGCGGGAAACGGGGCTCGAACCCGCGACCCCGAGCTTGGGAAGCT
>JBHHYV010000106.1:0-12023 GCA_046757685.1 Myxococcota bacterium | reverse complement strand
GCGTCGAGCGGCAGCGCGCACGACGTGACGATCGGAACGCGTGCCTGGAGCGCCAGGTCCAGCAGGCCCAGGCAGTGAGGGCCGCTGCAGACGACGACGACCGAGGCCTCGGGAACCAGCGGGTGGAGGGTGCGCAGGTCGCCTGCGTTCAGGTACTCCCCGCGCGTGCGTGCCCCTCGTGCCATGGCGACGCGCGCCGCGCGCTGGCCGCTCCGCCCCGCGATGACGATGGGCGCGGACGTCGTCTCGAGCAGCTCGCCGACACAGCGCGAGCCGAGCCGACCGTATCCCCCGATGACGATGACTGGACCCACCTGGCGACTCTCTCAGCGGCGGTATGCCGATCTCATGCGCCCGACTCCGGAAGCGCCTCGCAGGTGATCTCGTAGCCTGCGTCTGGCCGGATCACGAGCATACGCCGGCCCTCTCGCGTCTCGACGCTTGGCAGGACTGCCACCACGGGCCGGCGTCGTGACGCTGCCATCGCCTCGCGCGCACGGGTCCATCCGCACAGGGTGCGGAGGTTGCTCGCGGTGGGAAAGATGATCTGGCGCTCTCCCTTCTCGGCCTGCTCGAGCGCCTCCTGGGGGCGGATCCAGACGTGGCTCGTCGTCTCGACGCCATCGTGAACGGCGAGCTGACCCGGCGGCGCGACCGCGCAGAAGAAGAGGGTGTCGAAACGCCGTGGCACCGCCTCGGGCGTGATCCAGTGGGCGTGCACCGAGAGCGCATCGGCCGCGAGCTCGAGATCCTCCGCCTCGACGAATCGCCCGAAGTCCAGATCTCCCGCCTGCAGGGCCAGCCGGTGGCGGGCGAGATCTCGCGTGGCCTCCGCGTCGATCAGGTCGTTGGCTCCTCGCCTGCGCGCGAGCAGGATCCCGGCCTCCTCGAAGGTCTCGCGAATGGCCGCGACGAAGAACGAGAGCGCCGCCTCCGGGGCGACGCTGGGAATCCGCGCGGCGGCCTGCTCGCGGCTGACACCGTGCACCCGCTCGGTGAGCGCGGCGTCGCCCTCCTCGACCCGTCCGCCGGGAAAGACATAGAAGTCGGGCAGGAAGTCGCTGCGCGGATGACGCTCGATCAGCAGGACCTCGGGCCCGGACCCGGCGTCTCGAACGAGGATGACGGTGGCTGCGGGCTGGGGGGTCGCGGACATGCGCGCATCCTACTCCCCCGCACGCGCCGGGTGCTACCATCCCCCGATGGCTGTCCCCCCGCTGCGCGTGATCCACTCCGCGCTCCAGGTTCGGCAGCGCATCGAGTCCCTGGCCGAGGAGATCGCAGGCGACGGACCCGAGGGCGGAGAGCGCCCGCGGGTCCTGCTGGCGATCGCGGAGGGAGCGCGACGCTTCGGATCTGCGCTCTGCGACGCGCTCACCAAGCGCGGCGAGAGGGTCGAGCTGCAGCTCGTCCGGGCCCGGCGCAGCGAGCGCGGAATGCGCCTCGGAGAGGTGCGCATCGAGCGCTTCGACACGCTCGACCTCAGGGGTCGCGACGTGCTGGTGGTCGACGACATCGCCGACGAAGGCCGCACGCTCCAGGCAGTCCTCGGAGCGGCGCGGAGCCAGGAGCCTCGTTCGCTGCGGGTGGCCGTGCTCGTCAGCAAGCGAGCGCGCCGCCGGGTGACCTTGCGCCTGGACCACGTGGGATTCGAGGTCGACGCGGGCTGGGTCGTCGGCATGGGAATGGACCTGGACGATCGCTACCGCGACCTCGACTGCCTGGCAGTCGTAGAGGAGACCACGCGATGAAGATCCGCAAGCTCGGACGAACGGGGCTCAAGGTGTCGAACCTGTGCCTGGGCGCGATGACCTTCGGGAACTCCCAGTGGGGATGCGACGAGGAGACGTCGCGCAAGATCGTCGATCGCTTCATCGATGCAGGCGGCAACTTCATCGATACGGCCGACGTCTACTCCGCGGGCGTCTCGGAGGAGATCACCGGACGGGCGCTCCAGTCCAGACGCGGGCAGATCGTGCTGGCGACCAAGGTCGCGGGCCCGATGGGAAGCTCGGTCAACGACCTGGGCCTGTCGCGCAAGCACATCCTCGACGCCGTCGATGCCAGCCTGCGCCGCCTGCAGACCGACTACATCGACCTCTACCAGGTCCATGCCTACGATCCCACGACGCCGGTCGACGAAACCCTGCGCGCGCTCGACGACTGCGTGCGGGCCGGCAAGGTGCGTTACATCGGCTGCTCGAACTACTCCGCCTGGCAGCTCGCGCTAGCGACCGGCCTGGCCCGGGAGCTGGGGGTCGCGCGCTTCGACTGTCTGCAGCCGCAGTACTCACTCGCCTGTCGCTACATCGAGCGGGAGCACCTGCCCCTCTGCATCGAGGCGGGGATCGGCGTCATTCCCTGGAGCCCCCTCGGCGGCGGCCTGCTGACGGGCAAGATCCGCCGGGGCGAGGCACCGCCCCCGGACTCCCGAGCCGCCACCGACACCATGAACGCCGAGCGCTTCCGCTCGGAGCGCAACCTGGCGATCGCCGAGACCGTCTGCGAGGTCGCGCAGTCGCTGGGGCACAGCCCCAGCCAGGTCGCCCTCGCCTGGGTGATCGAGCAGCCCGGCATCACCGCGCCGATCTTCGGGGCCCGCACGCTCGAGCAGCTGGAGGACAACCTCGGCGCCGCCGACCTGCGTCTCGACGACGAGGCCCGCAAGCGACTCGACGAGGTCTCGCGCCTGCCGCTCGTCTACCCCTACGACTTCCACGAGCGGGTGCGAGCGATGGTCCCGGCGTAGACGCGGAGCGCCCTGGAGAGGGCTCGCGCGACTCAGGGCTCGACGAGGATCGCGGTGATGTTGTCGGGCCCGCCGAGCTGGTTGGCCGCCGCGATCAGGGACTGGGGGATCGCATCCAGCTCCGGCGCGCTCGCCAGCTCGTGAATCCGGTCGGGGGGAACCACGTCGTGGAGACCGTCGGACGACAGCAGGATGCGCGATTCCGGGGAGACCCGGAGCTGGATCACGTCGGGCTGGACGGACGACTGCGTGCCGATCGCCTGGGTCAGGACGTGGCGCTCGGGATGGGTCGCCACCTCGCGTAGCTCGATCGCTCCGCTGTCGACGAGCAGGTTGACGAGGGTGTGGTCCTTGGTGAGCTGGCGCAGCTCCTCGGGAAGAACGAGATAGGCACGCGTGTCCCCCACGTGCGCCATCGTCACGGTACTTCCGCGGACCAGGAGCGCGGTCAGGGTCGTTCCCATTCCGGCCAGGTTCAGCCGATCGGCCTCGCGCAGGACCGCCTGGTTGCAGGCGATCAGCGCCTCGCCCAGTCGCTCGGCCTCGTCGCGGATCCGGTCCGGCGACTCTGTGGAGCGGACCACATGGACGACGGCGTCGGAGGCGATGCGACTTGCCACCTCACCCGCCACGTGACCTCCCATCCCGTCGGCGACGATGAAGAGGCCGAGCTCGGGAAGGGTGCGAAGCGAGTCCTCATTCGCGGTCCGCTGCGGCCCCGAATCGCTGGCCGCGGCATAGCGGAGACTCATGCGGGCTCTCGCCCGGTCCCGACGACCGGGGCTCGGGGCTCCGGCAGGTCCAGGAACCCGAGCTTCCCGACCGCGTCGCGAGCCAGCAGGGAGTACTGGACGTGGTCGACCCACTCCTCACCGATCCGCTCGCTCTCGCGAGCGATCCCCTCGCGCCGGAATCCGACGCGCGCCACCACCCGGTGGCTGGCGGAGTTGTCCAGCGCCACGTGCGCCTCGAGCCGGTTCAGCCCGAGCACCTCGAAGGCATGCAGGGCGAGGCCTCCCGCGGCCTCGGTCGCGAGTCCCGCTCCCCAGTCCCGCGTCCGGACCCAGTAGCCCAGGCCGGCGCTCCGCCGCATCCAGTCGATGCGGTGCAGGCTCGCGATGCCGACGATCGCTCCATCGGCCCGCTTCTCCACCACGAACTCGAACGTGCTGCGCTGGGCCCGCGCCAGCCGCGCCCCGCGCAGGTAGCGCCGGGTGTCGCTCCGCGAGTGTCCTCGCCGCGCCCAGGGAAGCCAGTGCACCAGCTCCGGGAGGGTCTCGAGGATGGCGTCGTGCAGACCTTCGAGGTCGGCCCGGCGAGGCTCGCGCAAGCAGAGCCTGGGAGTCACGACCTCGGTGGGAGAGCCGAGCTGCAGCACGTTCAGCTTCGCGGACACGCGATCCCCTCGGCCGCAGCCGCCCTTCGAGCCTCGCCCGCCGAGAGCTCGACGGGTGCCCTTCTAGGAGAGCAGGCGAAGCCGGGCGTAGCGCAATACAATCGTCTTCTGTCCCGCGTGATCGAAGCGTACCCGGATCTTGGCCGTCCTTCCAGCACCGCTCCGCTGCAGAACGCTCCCTGCTCCGAAGACCGGATGCTCGATGCGCGTGCCGACCTCGATCGGAGGCATCTCGTCCGCCGCCCACTGGCCTTCGTTGTAGTCGATGCGCGGCCCCGGCTCGGGCCCGCCCGATCGCGCATCCGAGGAGTCGAGCTCCAGCTGCGTTCGGGCCGGCGCGCTTCGACCCTGGATCAGGCCTTGGGGAATCTCGTCCAAGAAGCGACTCGGCGGATTGAACCGAACCGAGCCGTGCATGCGCCGGAGCGTGGCGTGACTCAGGCAGAGCCGTTCCCTGGCGCGCGTCATCGCCACGTAGCAGAGCCGGCGCTCCTCCTCGATCGCCGCCGGATCATCGAGCGAGGCGAAGTGCGGAAAGAGCCCCTCTTCGAGACCGACGACGAAGACGACCGGAAACTCGAGCCCCTTCGCGACGTGAGCCGTCATGAGCGGCAGGCGCTCCTGCGATGGATCCACGCGGTCTGCCTCGGAGAGCAGCGTGACCGACTCGAGGAAGAGATCGACGAGGGTCCGAGAGTCGTCGTCCTCGGGAGGAGTCTCGCGGTTCAGGCGCTCGAACTCGGCCGCCGCGGCCAGTAGCTCGCGCAGGTTCTCCAGGCGTCCCTCGGCCTCGATCGAGTCATCCTGCTCGAGCATCCGAAGGTAGCCGCTTCGCTCGAGAGCTCGCGCGAGCAGATCGTCGACACTGTCGCCCTCGCTGCCGGCGCGCAGCTCCTCGATGAGCTCGACGAAGCCTGAGACCCGGACCTTCGCTGCCCGGCCGAGCGTGGTCGCCTCGCCCGCGCGCCGGCACGCCTGCCAGAGGCTCGAGTCGAGCTCGTCTGCGCGGGCCAGGAGGCGCTCGACGGTCGTCCGTCCGATCCCTCGCGGAGGTCGATGGACCGCGCGGAGCAGGCTCTCGGTATCGTCGGGATTGCGCAGCACCCGCAGGTAGGCCAGGGCGTCCTTGACCTCGGCACGATCGTAGAAGCGGGTCCCGCCGACGACGACGTAGGGAAGATCGTACTTGAGCAGCTCCTCTTCGAAGGGGCGCGACTGGGCATGGGTGCGGTAGAAGATGGCCAGCTGGTCCAGGCTCCGGCCCTGCTCGCGGGCCTGCAGGATCTGCGCGATCACCCAGGCCGCCTCTGCGCGCTCGTCGGATCCCTCGTAGAAGAGAAGCTTCTCGCCTCCCTCCCGGCAGGCGCGAAGCTTCTTGCCCAGTCGCGCGCGGTTGTTCTCGACGACGGCGGTCGCCGCATCGAGAATCGCCTGGGTCGAGCGATAGTTGCGCTCCAGCCGCACGACCTCGGCTCCGGGGAAGTCCTTCTCGAAGTCGAGGATGTTGCGGATGTCGGCCTCGCGGAACCGGTAGATCGACTGGTCCTCGTCTCCGACCACGCAGAGGTTCCGGTGCGCGTCCGCGAGCAGCCGAAGCAGCCGGTACTGGATCGGGTTGGTGTCCTGGTACTCGTCGACCAGGACGTGACGCCAGCGCCGCTGGTAGAACTCGAGCACCGGGGGGTGGTTCTCGAAGAGGCGCACGGTCAGCAGCAGCAGGTCTCCAAAGTCCAGCGCGTTCGCGCGCCGGAGCTCCGTCTGGTAGCGCTGGTAGACGTCGGAGATCCGCTCGGACTCGAGGGTTCCCGCCTCCGCGACATCCGAGGGCAGCCATCCGCGATTCTTGAAGCGGTCGAGCTGGGCGCGGACGGCGCGCGGGGGGAACACCCGATCCGAGAGCCCCAGCGCGCGCAGCACACGCTTGACCGCCGCCAGGCTGTCGGTCTCGTCCCAGATGGCAAAGCTCGGCTCGTAGCCCAGGTGACCGATCTCCCGACGCAGGATCCGCACGCAGGCGGAGTGGAAGGTCGAGACCCAGACGCCCCGCGCCGAGGCGCCGAGCAGCCCCTCGACGCGCTCGCGCATCTCGCGCGCCGCACGGTTGGTGAAGGTGACCGCCAGGATCTCGTGGGGGCGAGCGTGACCGCCCGCGATCAGGTGCGCGATCCGGTGGGTGAGCATGCGGGTCTTGCCGCTGCCGGCCCCCGCCAGCACGAGCAGGGGGCCTTCGCCATGCGTCACGGCCACGCGCTGCTCCGGGTTCAGACCCTCGAGAATCGACTCACGCATCGGCCACCGGACCGGAGGGTACGCGGAGGCCGGGCCGCGCGCTACTCCACGGTGACCGACTTGGCGAGATTCCGCGGCTGGTCCACGTCGGTCCCCTTCAGCGTCGCGACCTGGTAGGCAAAGATCTGGAGGGGAACGGTCGAGACGATCGCGGAGAGCGGATCGGGAGTCGGCGGGACCGCGATCACCTCGTCGACGAGTGCGCCGATCTCGGAGTCTCCCTCGTCGGCGATGGCAATGACCGTCCCCTGGCGCGCCCGGACCTCGGCGGCATTCGAGAGCACCTTCCGGTAGGTCGCCGAGCGATTCGCGATCACGACCACCGGCATTCCCTCGTCGATCAACGCGATCGGCCCGTGCTTCATCTCGCCCGCTGCGTAGCCCTCTGCATGGATGTAGGAGATCTCCTTGAGCTTGAGCGCTCCCTCGAGCGCCACGGGATAGCCCACGCCGCGCCCCAGGAAGAGAAAGTTCGACGCGGTGTAGAAGTGCTGCGCGATGACCTCGATCTCGTTCCAGCGCCCGAGTGCGCGCTCCACCTTGGCCGGAATGCGCCGCAGCTCGGCCACCGCCGCGCGCACGAAGTCGCGATCGATCGTCCCTCGCAGCTGGCCCAGCCGCAGCGCCACCAGGTAGAGCGCCGCCAGCTGGGCCGTAAAGCACTTGGTCGAGGCGACGCCGATCTCGAGGCCCGCGTGGGTGTAGAGCACGTCGTCGGCATCCCGGGCGATGGTCGAGGCGTGCACGTTGCAGACCGCGAGCGAGCGAGCGCCCTTCTCGGCGGCCTCGCGCAGCGCGAGCAGGGTGTCGGTCGTCTCGCCCGACTGGGAGACCGGGAGGACCAGGTGCTGGGGCCCGACCACGGGATCGCGGTAGCGATACTCGCTCGCCAGGTCGACGCTCGCCGGGATCCGTGCCAGGCGCTCGATCATCTCGGCGCCGACCATGCAGGCGTGCCGGGCCGTCCCCATGGCCACCAGGTGCACGCCCGCGAGGTCCCGCACCCAGTCGCGATCCCACTCGATCCCGTCGAGGTCGATGTCGCCCTCCTCCTCGAGGGCGCGGGTCCCGATCGTGTCCGAGATCGCGCGCGGCTGCTCGCAGATCTCCTTGTGCATGAAGCGGTCGTAGCCCCCCTTCTCGGCCTGCACGGGATCCCAGGCGATGCGCCGCGGCGAGCGCTCTCGCAGAGTGCCGTCGGGACCATGGATCTCGACCCGGCCGACCTGCACCAGCGCCACGTCGCCGTCCTCGAGCGGAATGATCTCGCGCGTATAGGGCAGGATCGCAGGAATGTCCGAGGCGACGAAGCCCTCGCCCTCGCCCGCGCTCACGATGCAGGGGCTCCCTCCGCTCTTGGCGGCGACGATCCGATCGGGCTCCTCCTCGTCGATGACCACGACCGCGTAGGAGCCGGCGAGCCGCGCCACGGCGGCCTGCACGGCTTCGAGCAGGGGACGTCCGGCCCGTCGCTCCTCCTGCACCAGGTGCGCGATGATCTCGCTGTCGGTGTCGGAGCGAAAGCGGGCGCCGGAGGCTCGCAGCTCGGCGCGCAGCTCGCGGTGATTCTCGACGATGCCGTTGTGGATCAGCGCCACGCTACCCACGCGGTGGGGGTGCGCGTTCGCCTCGCTGGGGCGGCCGTGCGTCGCCCAGCGCGTGTGACCGATCGCGAGGCGGCCGTGCAGCGGGGCGTCGCGCAGCGCCGACTCCAGGTGGATCAGCTTGCCCACCGATCGCACGACCCGGATCTTGCCCTCCTCGAGCACCGCGATGCCCGCCGAGTCGTAGCCCCGGTACTCGAGCCGGCGCAGCCCGTCGAGCACCACGTCCTGGCCCCGATCCGCGACCCCGATATATCCCACGATTCCGCACATGGCCGCGTCCTCTACTCGTCCGGCTCGCTCTCGAAGCGCCGCGCGCGCCAGCCTTCGATCACCCGCTGGCGCGCGCGCGCCACTCCGAGCGCTCCGCCCGGAACGCGATCGGTGATCGTCGATCCGGCGGCAACGTACGCGCGCTCCGCGACCTCGACGGGGGCAATCAGGTTCGAGTTGCAGCCGACGAAGGCCCCGTCCCCGATACGCGTGCGGTGCTTGGCGCGACCGTCGTAGTTGACGGTGATCGCCCCGCATCCGATCGTGACCCCCGCGCCCACGTCGGCGTCCCCCACGTACGAGAGGTGGTCGGCCTTGGTGCCCGCGCCCAGGTGGGAGTTCTTGACCTCGACGAAGTTGCCGATCCGGACCTCCCGCTCGAGAACGCTGTGCGGCCGCAGGTGGGCCGACGGGCCGATCACGCAGCCATCGCCGACCCGGGCCGACTCGAGCCAGCAGTGCGGCCGGACCACGACCGCGCGTCCGAGCTCCGAGGCATCGAGCACCGAGCCCGTCGCGATGTGGCAGCGCTCGCCGATTCGCGTGCCCTGGCGCAGGGTGGCTCCCGGCTCGATCATACTGTCGGCCCCGATCTCGACGTCGACGTCGACGTAGGTGTGCTCGGGATCGACCATCGTCACCCCGGCCCGCTGCCAACCTTGGTTGATGCGCCGCCGCAGCTGCGACTCGGCGGCCGCCAGGTCCACGCGGTCGTTGACCCCGAGCGCCTCGCTCCAGTCCGCTGCGCGCGCCGTCTCCACGCGCAGACCGCGGCCCAGGACGCTCGCCACGATGTCGGTCAGGTAGTACTCGCCCTGCTCGTTTCGATCGGAGAGCCCCGCCACCGCCTCGAAGAGAACCGCGGGCGAGGCGACGTACACGCCCAGGTTGACCTCGCGCAGGGCCAGGTCCTCCGCGCTGGCGTCGGCCGCCTCGACGATCCGGACGATGCGCCCGTCCCTCCCACGAACGATGCGCCCGAAGGCCGGGGTCTCGGGGAACTCGCCGGTCAGGAGCGTCAGGTCCGCACCGCTCTCGGTGTGGGTCTCGACGAGGGAGCGGATGGTCTCGGGCCGGTAGAGGGGATGATCGCCATAGAGCGTGACCACGGGTCCCGGATGGCCTTCGAGCAGCGTCCGCGCCTGGAGGACCGCATCCCCCGTGCCGCGCGGGTGCTCCTGGACGCAGGTCTCCACGCCGGTGCCCGCCAGGCGTTCGCGCACACGGTCCGCCTCGCAGGCGACGACCACCACCACGCGGGAGGCGCCGAGTGCCCGGCAAAGGGCGAGCTGGTGCTCGAGGATCGTCCGACCGCACAGGGGGTGCAGCAGCTTCGGCAGGCTCGAGCGCATGCGCGTGCCCTTGCCCGCGGCGAGCAGGAGCAGCGCGAGTTCGCAGGAGGTCGTCATGGGTCGCTGATCCTGATCGGCCTGGAGCGCCGCGCCCTTCATGCCACCATCAGGAAGTCGGATCCCTCGCGAAGGCCCAGACCTCGAAGGTGCGCCCGGATCTCGCCCCGCGCGCCTCGGCTCGCGACCGCACCCAGCACCGGGACCCCCTCGGCCTGCCACTCCGAGACCCGGGCATCCAGGTCGCGGGTCGACAGCACGGGAATGCCGCGCCAGGCCGAGCCCGTGCGGCCCGGGTGGATGTCGACGAAGGCGCGCGTAGGAATCCCCTCGGCCGCGAGCAGGCGCGAGAAGCGCCGCCCGGTCCGGCCGGCGCCCCAGAGGACGGCCGCCCGCATCGGCCGCAGGCGCCCGATCCAGTGCGCCTTGGCCCGCGCGAAGGCGGGACGGCCATAGCGCGGATCGACGCGGGAGAGCCTCCCGGGGTGGTCGCGCCAGCGGTGGAGCACCTCGGGAAGCTTGGCCACCCGCCGGCCGGTCGCCAGGAGCCGGTAGAGCAGGTCCAGGTCCTCGGGCCAGGGGCGCTCCCGGTAGCCGCCGAGCCCGAGAACGATGCGGCTCCGGAACATCCAGGTCGGATGGGGAACCGGGCACTCGACCAGCGCCTCGCGCCGGATCTCGCCCTCCTCGACCAGCGCGTTGACCCAGTCCGTGTAGATGCGATAGCCCTCGGCCAGGCCACCCGAGCGAAACGACTCCACGCGGCAGCCCACGAGGGCCACCTGGGGGTGGCGAGCCAGGAACTCGAGCTGCCGCGCGAGGCGCCTGGGATGCATCTCGTCATCCGCGTCCATGCGGGCGACGCACGCGGCGCGGGCCTGCGCGAGGCCCCGGTTGAGGGCCGCGACGAGACCTCGCCGGGGCGCATCGAGGACCCGCACGCGCGGATCCCGGCGCGCGAAGCCCCGCAGCAGCGCCGGCGTTCCATCCTTCGACCGGTCGTCGACACAGATCAGCTCCAGATCTGCGCCTTCGCTCGCCAGCACGGAGCGCACCGCAGCCTCGAGCGTGACCTCCGCGTCACGAACCGGAAGCAGGACGCTGACTGCGGGAGTCCCCACCATCTGCAGACAGTCGCGCTTGACCGGCACGCGGGTCAAGCACCCGCCTCGCGGTGGCGGTTGACCGGCCGGAGCCGACCCGCCTACCCTCAGGTCGGGTCCGTCCCCACCTGGAGGAGCCCCCATCTCGGAGCTACACGGCCAGACCTACGGGCTGAAGGCGAGTCAGGTACGGGGGCTCCGCAATCTGTACAAGCGCCGCGTGCCGCGCCACCGCCTGGTCTCGCGCGAGTTCGCGCGCCAGATCGCCCAGGTCTCGTTCGATACCGGCCGCCAGGTGGGAGCGCTCGTCGACCGCGCGGGACGGGTCGAGTACGTGACGGTGGGCGATGCCTTCCGGATCGAGCTGCCCGACTTCAAGCGGGTGCGCGGAGGGGCCGGGCGGCTGCGCGGCCTGCGCTGCATCCACACCCACCTGCGCGGCGAGGAGCTCACCCGCGACGACGTCACCGACCTGACCCTGCTGCGGCTCGATGCGATGGTGGCGATCCAGGTCGATGGGCAGGGTCTTCCGAGCCGCATCGACTACGCGTCGCTCCGGCCGACCCCCGACGCCTCGAGAGACGAGCCCGTCGAGATCCATCCACCGGCGAGCCCGGGCCAGCTGGACTTCGACTTCCTGGAGTGGATCGGCGAGCTCGAGGATCGGCTCGCCCGCAGCCAGCGCGGCATCGAGCTCGACCGCGGCGGCGAGCGGGCGGTGCTCGTCTCGGTGCGCGTCGGCCGCGACCCGGGTGCGGAGGAACGCGTCGCCGAGATGCGCGAGCTCGCGCGGACCGCCGGAGTGAGCATCGTCGACACGCTCGTCCAGCGGCGCGCGCATCCGGATCCCCGCTACATGATCGGCGCCGGCAAGCTCAAGGACCTGGTCGTGCGGGCCTGGCAGCGGGGCGCGGACCTGGTGCTCTTCGACTGCAACCTGACCCCGGGCCAGGTCCGTCACATCACCGACCTGATCGAGGCGCGGATCGTCGATCGCACCCAGCTGATTCTCGACATCTTCGCCCAGCACGCCACGACCAACGAGGGCCGGGTGCAGGTGGAGCTGGCGCAGCTTCGCTACCAGCTGCCCCGGCTCGTCGGTCGCGGCGAGTCCATGAGCCGGCTGGCCGGAGGCATCGGCGGGCGCGGGCCGGGTGAGACGCGGCTCGAGGTCGACCGCAGGCGCGCGCGCGATCGCATCCGGCGGCTCGAGCGAGAGCTCGAGACATTGGGAAGAAGGCGTAAGACACAACGCAAGGG
>JBHHYV010000105.1:0-12249 GCA_046757685.1 Myxococcota bacterium | reverse complement strand
CGGGTCCCGCGCCCGAGATCGGCGGGTCGCACGACCCTCACTGCATCCAGCTTCACCCCGCCGACCCCAACGTGATCTACCAGCAGAATCACTGCGGGATCTACCGGATCGAGCGTCCGGCCAGGCGCTGGGAGAGGGTCGGCCACAACATGCCGAGCGACGTGGGAGACATTGGATTTCCGATCTCCGTCCACCCGAGACAAGTCGGGACCGCGTGGGTGTTTCCGATGGACGGCACCGACGTGTGGCCGCGCACCAGCCCCGACGGCCGCCCCAGCCTCTACCGCACGCGGGACGCGGGTCGGTCGTGGCAGCGGCTCGACCGCGGGCTTCCCGCAGAGAACGCCTTCTACACGGTGCTGCGCCAGGGGCTGAGCGTCGACGCGCACGACCCGCTCGGCGTCTACTTTGGCACCACGAGCGGCGAGGTCTGGGCGAGTGCGAACGAGGGCGACGACTGGACCTGCGTCGCGCAGCACCTGCCGCAGATCCTGTCGGTCGAGGCGGGCGAGCTCGCCGCATGAAGGTGGGGATTCCGGGCCCGCTGATGTCGTACACGGGGCAGCGGCGAGAGGTCGAGGCCGAGGGCGCGACCCTCGCGGAGCTGCTCTACGACCTCGACCGGCGCTTCCCGGGGATCCGCTTCCGCATGATCGACGAGCAGGACTCGATCCGGCCCCACATGCGCATCTTCGTGAACCGTGCGAAGATCGGGACCCTCGACACGGCGCTCTCCGCGGCGGACGAGGTGCACATCCTCCAGGCGCTGAGCGGGGGCTGATCCCCGAGTCTCGCCGATCCCGGGGGCCGCCGGGGCGGAAGGCTCGCGGGCGCTGTCGCCCGAGGGGAACCCAGGATCCTCTCAGCACGAGGTTCCTCATGAGCCACGCCAACGAGATCTCCCCGAGTCTCCGCCGCGCCGCGTCCTCGACGTCGGCCCTCGAGGTCCTGCGCTTCGTGTGGGGCTACTGGCGACGGGTTCCGGTCCGCTTTGCGGGAATGGTCGTGGGCACCACCGCGGGGGTTCTCCTCGAGGTCCAGATCCCCGGCCTGTCGGCGAACCTGGTCGTCGCGGTCCAGGATCACCTTGCGGGCACGTCCGGGAACGCGGCCGCCTGGCGGGCGGCTGCGTCGCTCCTGGCGATCTTCGCCTGCGTCTTCGTCGTCAAGCAGCTCTACCTGCGCAACTGGATGTACCTGGCCTCCCAGGTGATGCAGCGCCTGGTGGCCGATGGCTTTCACCAGGTCCAGCGCTTCAGCCTGGACTGGCACACCAACCACTTCGCCGGCTCGACGCAGCGGAAGATCACGCGCGGGATGTGGGCCTACGATGCTCTCGCCGATACCCTCGTCATCGATCTCGGCCCGGCTCTGGGTCTGCTCGTGGGCTTCACCGCGGCGATGACTCTCCGCGACCTTCCGCTGGGGGTGTACTTTGGCGTATCGGTGGCAGTGTTCGTGGCGGTCAGCGTCGCGCTGTCGCTCCGCTACGTGGCTCCTGCGAACGTGCTCTCGAATCTTGCCGATACGGCCGTCGGCGGGGCACTCGCGGACGCCATCACCTGCAACTCCGTCGTGAAGGCCTTCGGCGCCGAGGAGCGTGAGGACGGTCGGTTCCACGATACGAGCCAGACCTGGCGCACCGAGTCGCGGCGCGCCTGGCTTCGGTCCATGGACGCGGGTGCCGTCCAGTCGCTGCTTCTCCTGCTGCTGCTCGGGGGTCTCCTGGGTCTCGTCCTGCTCCGGCCCGGTGCCGCCGCGACCCGTATCGAGGGATCCGTCTACGTGATCGCGACCTACCTGGTCGTACACGGCTACCTGCGCAACATCGGCTGGCAGGTCCGAAACGCCCAGCGCGCCATCAACGAGCTCGACGACCTGGTCGAGATCTCGCGAACGGACCCCCAGGTCGACGACGTGCCCGGGGCCCCCGACCTCGAGCCGGGCACAGGTGCCCTCCGCTTCGAGCGGGTGACCTTCGGCTATCGCAACCAGCCGTCGCCGATCTTCGAGGATCTCTCGGTCGAGATCCGCCCCGGCGAGAAGGTTGCCCTGGTGGGCGAGTCGGGCTCGGGGAAGAGCACCTTTGCCAAGCTGCTCCAGCGGCTCTACGACGTCGACCGCGGCCGGATCCTGATCGACGGCAGTGACATCTCGCGCGTGACCCAGGAGTCGCTGCGCAAGGCGATCTCGGTGGTCCCCCAGGAGCCCATCCTCTTCCACCGCTCTCTCGCCGAGAACATCGGCTACGCGCGTCCGGACGCGACCCGAGCCCAGGTGATCGAGGCCGCGCGTCGCGCCCACGCGCACGAGTTCATCGAGAAGCTCGAAGCGGGCTACGAGACCCTGGTGGGCGAGCGGGGGATCAAGCTCTCCGGGGGCGAGCGCCAGCGGGTGGCGATCGCGCGGGCCATCCTGGCGAACGCGCCGATTCTCGTGCTCGACGAGGCGACCTCGAGCCTGGACTCGATCACCGAGCACCTGATCCAGCAAGCTCTCGTGACGCTCATGCAGGGTCGAACCGCACTCGTGATCGCCCACCGTCTGTCGACGATTCGCCAGGTCGATCGGATCCTGGTGTTCGACGCCGGACGGATCGTCGAGGAAGGCTCGCACGAGCTGCTCGTCCGCCGGTCGGGAGGTCGCTATCGAAGGCTCGTCGAGATGCAGGCCTTCGGGATCGTCGACGAGCCCGATCTCGAGTCGACGGCCTGACGTGGTTGCGAGAGCGTGAAGCCGCGCCGAGTCTCGCGGGCAGAGCGGTCTCAGCGCAGGAAGCTCGAGCGGAACTGGATGCCCCAGTGACCGTCCACGAGGGTCGCGATCCAGAGGGTGTCGAAGCGGCTGTAGACGGTGCCGTCCTCGCGGCAGCGGTGGAAGCGGATCGCCAGGTGAACCTTGTCGTCGCCCGCCTGGACGACCTCGGCCGATTCGAGCTCCGAGTGGTGCCAGCCCTCGGCCTCGAGCCGTGAGCGACCCTTGCGGCTCCACTCGACGGCCTCCTCGGGCGAGTCGACCCGCGTGAAGCGTCCGTTCGCCAGGCGGATGTGCGGGTAGTGGAGCGAGCGTGCCAGGCGCTCGTGGTCCTGCGCGTTGAAGGCGGCAAGAAACTCGCCCAGAGCGTCGATGCCCAGCTGCTCGGACGCCATGGTCTCTCCTGCCGTCGGCGGACGGTCCCCCATCCTAGACCCGACGCGGCCCCAGTACGACCCCGGGGCGAAGCCCTGCGCGCCGGGCATCTTGGCGGCGGGGTCGGTATCCTGCGCCCCGCCACGGGGTGGCTCGAGGGAAGGGAGGGGCTCGGACATGGCCGAGGTCTGGCGGCGCTGCAGCAGCTGCAAGAGGGACATCGAGGTCGGGCAGGTCTACTGGGTGTGCAACGTCTCGACCTGCAACCGCAAGCGGACGGGGCTGGTGTTCTGCACGACCGAGTGCTGGGACGCGCACCTGGGGGTCGTCAACCACCGCGAGTCGTGGGCGATCGAGAAGCGCGCGGGCGAGGCCGCGGCGCCCGTATCCGCTGCACGGGCGGCATCCCCGGCGCGCCGCGCCACCACCGCACCCTCCACGCCGGTGCGCCGCAGGGTGCGAGCGATCGCGCGCCCGGCGTCCGCCCCCGACGCGGATCGCGACCTGCCGCGCGACATCCTGATCGTGGCCTCGAAGCTCAAGGCCTACATCCGGGCCCGGTCGGGCATGAACACCTCGGACCGGGTGCTCGAGCCGCTCTCGGACCGGGTCCGGCAGCTCTGCGACGGCGCCATCGAGCAGGCCCGCGCCGCCGAGCGTCGGACGGTGCTCGACCGCGACTTCTAGGCCCGAAGCGACCCGTCGCACGCGGGTTCCCCGATCGGCGCGCGTCGTCGACGCCTGCGTCCGCGGCTCAGGAGCTCGTCGCAATCCGGTAGCGCACCGGAAGGTGCTTGAGACCGACGACGAAGCTGCCCGTGAGCCACTCGGGCTCGCCTGTGATCTCCCAGTGCTCGACGCGGCGGGCGAGCTCGGCCACGATCGCGCGAAGCGAGCGGCGGGCCAGGTGTGCGCCCATGCAGAAGTGCTCGCCATAGCCGAAGGCGATGTGGCGGTTGGGGTCGCGGTCGATATCGAACGTGAAGGGATGGTCGAAGACCTCCTCGTCGCGGTTCGCCGATCCGTAGAACATCATCAGGGCCTCGCCCTCGCGAATCTTGTGTCCCCGCACCTCCACGTCGCACGCCGCGGTGCGCTTCATGTAGTTGACCGGTGAGGTCCAACGCACGATCTCCTCGACGGCCTTGGGTACGAGCGTGGGGTCCCGCCGGATCCGGTCGAACGCCTCCGGGTGCTCGATGAGTGCGCGCAGACCGCCCGCGAGCGCGTTCTTGGTCGTGTCGTGGCCCGCGTTGAAGACGATCAGGTAGTAGCCCAGCGTCTCCGCGGGTCCCATGGGCTGGCCGTCGATCGCGGCGTTGGCCAGCAGGCTCGCCAGGTCGTCGCGCGGGTTCTGGCGCCGGTCCTGGATGATCGGCAGGAAGAGCTCCAGGAACTCCTGCCCCAGCTGGCGAAAGTCCTCGGGCTCCGTCCTCCCTCCGCCGAGCTCCTCGTCATCGGGTGCGAACAGGCGGTTCGAGAGCTCGAGGATCTTGGCTTCCTGCTCCGGCGCTACGCCGAGTGCCGTCGACAGGATCCGCAGCGGGTGGCGGATGGCGACCTGGGTGACCAGGTCGGCCTCGCCCTCGCCGGTCGCGCCGGCCAGCGCGTCGACGAGCGCGCGCGCACTCTTCTCGACTGCGGCGTCGATCCGCGAGAGTGCGCGGGGCGTGAACCAGGGGCTGGCGACCTTGCGCACCTTCCGGTGCTCGGGCGGGTCCATCGTGATCACCACGCGCATCGCGCCGAGCCCCTGCTCCCGGTCGATCTGCGAGGGATCGGCAGGTGCCGGCGTAATACCGGGCTCGCTCAGGAACTTGTCGGGCTGCCGTGAGATCCAGCAGATGTCGGCGTGCTTGGTGATGGCCCAGAAGGGCTCGATCTCCGGAATCTCGCACCAGTGCACCGGGGAGTTCTTGCGAAGCTCCGTCCAGACCTGGTGCGGGGGCCCCTGGCGGCCGTAGTCCTTGGGCTCGAGCAGCTCGATCCCCGTGGTGATGTCTCGATGCGCCTGCTTCGCGTCCATTCCGCCGTGCTCCCCTCGATGCAAGGGACCCCCTCCGGGCTCCTGCGGCCGACCGGTCCCCTGGGCCGGCTCCATGATAGCGGCTCTCGAGCCGCGAAGGCGAAGCGAGCGTGAGCCCGCGCGCGAGGCGCTCGCCACTGAGCGAGCTGGCTCGCACCCGGGCCGATGGAGTAGGCTCGGCGGATGGTGTGCAGGCTCTCCGTGGTTCGCGTCGGACGATGGGTGGCTCCGTGACGGCGCCGCGTGCGGGGCGGGTCCGATCGGGCCAGGCTTCGATCTACTACGAGATCGCCGGAGAGGGACCCGCACTGGTGCTGGCGCATGGAGCGGGCGGCAATCGAGTCATCTGGTACCAGCAGGTGCCTCACTTTGCGAAGGTGCATCGGGTGATCGCCTTCGATCATCGCGGCTTCGGGCGCTCGCAGTGTCCGGAGCCGGCGTTCTCGCCCGAGCACTTTCCCGGAGATCTCCTGGCCATCCTCGATGCCGAGCAGATCGAACGTGCAGCCCTCGTCTGCCAGTCGATGGGAGGCTGGACCGGGCTCCCTACTGCCCTGCGACATCCCGAGCGCGTGGCGTGCCTGGTGCTCTGCGGCACGCCCGGAGGCCTGTTCACCGCGGCAGTCGCCGAGGCTGCCGCCCAGATCGCCGCGCGGATCGAGCGCGAGGGGGTTCGCGGCAACGCGGCCCTGGCGCCGGACTTTGCCGTGCGTGAGCCGGCCCGTGCCCATCTCTACGACCAGATCAGCGCGCTCAATCCGGGGCTGCCGCCGGCCGCCCTGGCGCGCCTCTTCGATCCGAAGGTGCGTCTCGACCCGCAGGATCTGGAGGGCTTCTCAGTGCCCACGCTCGTGGTCGCGGGCGAGCACGACCCGCTCTTTGGGCCCAAGGTCCTGCGCGAGGTAGCGCAGAGCATTCCCGGCGCCGAGCTGCGCGAGTTCCCCGGCGTCGGCCACTCCAGCTACTTCGAGGACCCGCTGCGCTTCAACGAGTGGGTCGGAGACTTCGTCCGCCGCCATCCGTAGGCGCGCGGGAGTCGGCGCCTGAAGCTGCCGCCAGCCTTCTCCGGTGTCAGGCGGGTCGCTGTCCGGGAGCAGAGGCTCCGGCGAGCGAGTTGTACGCCCACGCGAAGATCGCCCCGGAGATCAGGCCGTCTGGGAACGCCCAGGCCAGCCCCACGAGGCTGCCGAGGGGGCTCACCTCGTACCCGCGGTAGATCTGTCCGATCCACGTCACGTCTCCGGTGGCGCCGTCGAAGGCGATGATCCACCACGTCAGGAGGAAGAGGCCCGCGCCCCACACCAGGCCGCAGGTGAGTGCGAAGGCTCTCGCGTTCAAGCTCATGACTGTTCTCCTTTCTGCGACGTCGGACGCCACAACTTCGGGTGATCAGGGGGGATCGGGCCGATCCTCCCGGGCGGAGCGGGCTGCGCCCTGCTCGCTTCGCGGCAGGAGACCGCGCACCGCGATCCCGATGCCCCGGCGGACCTCGGCGCGCAATCTCTCGATTGCCACGCCGTCATCGACCAAGAAGAGCGCGAGCCAGGTGAAGTAGATGCTGTAGAGGGTGATCGCCGTGTGGCCCGGCTCTACGTGCGTGCCCAGCCGCCCCAGCGCCCGCAGCTCGTCGAGCAGCGCGGTGAGCTGCGCGATCAGCCGCAGGTCCGCCTGGAAGGCCGCCCGACCGAGGGTGGAGGGATCCGCGATCGCGGCCGCGAGCAGGTCGCGCCAGAGCCTCCGATCGTAGTCGGCGAAGGCGCCCAGGTACGCCTCGATCAGCGCTGCGATCGCGTCCGTCGGGTCCCGGGGGGGATCGTCGACCACTCGTTGGCCCGCTGCGAGGAGGTCCTCCGTCTCGCGGCGCAGGATGGCCAGCAGCACCTCCGACTTGGAGCGGAAGTAGTTGTAGAGCGTCCCGACCGCCAGCCGGGCGCCCGCCGCGACGTCCTCCATGGAGGTCTCTGCGTACCCCTTCGTGCCGAAGAGCTGGGCCGCCGCGCCGACGATCCTCTGCTCGCGATCCCGCTTCTGCTGCTCGCGTCGGCCTGACACGTGTGGCTCCCACAAAAATGAATCAATTCAATTTTAGTCCGACTGGGTGCCTCGTCAAGGAAAAATGAACGTATTCATGTTCTCTAGGGCTGTCTCGCCTCCTGAGCTCCCGAGCGCGGCGCGCCAGGATCGCTTGACCCCCTGTGCCCTATTGTACTATTTATCTAGTATATTGGTGAAACCAGATGCTGGGAGCTCCGAGATGAAGGGCCCGAAGCCGTGATGTCGCTCTGCCGAGCCGCCTCGATCGTCGGTACCGATCCGGGTCCCGAGCCAGTGCTCGCCGTGCGCGACCTGCACTACAGCTACCCGGGCTCTCCGAGTGCGGTGCTGCGCGGGCTCGACTTCGAGATCACCAGGGGCGAGATCTTCGGCTTCCTGGGTCCGAACGGCTCGGGCAAGACGACCACCCAGATGCTGCTCACGGCCATCCTGCCGGGCTACCGGGGAGAGGTGCGGGTCTTCGGGCGCGACCTCGCCTCGCTCGGACCGCACTACTACGACCAGATCGGGGTCTGCTTCGAGTTCCCGAACCTCTACGAGAAGCTCACCGCGGAGGAGAACCTCGAGTTCTACGCGGGCTTCTTCGACGGACCGACCGACGATCCCGGCGAGGTGCTCGAACGGCTCGATCTTCCCCGCGGCGATCGTCGCACCGTCTCCCAGTACTCGAAGGGAATGAAGATGCGGCTCGTCCTGGCCCGGTCGCTGATCCATCGGCCGAGCCTCTGGTTCCTGGATGAGCCCACTGCGGGACAGGACCCGGAGCACGCGGTGCGCATTCGCGAGCTGATCCGCGAGCGGGCCGAGTCGGGCACGACGGTCTTCCTGACGACGCACAACATGGGGGTGGCGGACGAGCTCTGCGACCGGGTCGCGTTCCTCGTGCAGGGCGAGATCGCAGAGGTCGACGCACCCCGGCGATTGAAGCTCCGCCACCAGGAGAGGATCGTGTGCGTCGAGGCACGCCGCGGGAACGGGATCGAGCGCCGGGAGTTCGCGCTCGACGACCCGGAGCCGAAGCACCGCTTCCTCGAGTACCTGCGGCGCCACGACATCGAGACGATTCACACGCTGGAGCCCTCGCTCGAGGACGTCTTCCTCAAGGTGACGGGGAGGGGGCTGCATTGAGGCGTCGGACCTGGAATGCCCTGCGCCTCTTCGGGCTGCTCCAGTGGCGCTTTCACTTCGTGCAGGTCTACCTGGCGATCGCGGCACTGACGGTCCTGGCGTTGCGCCTGGCCCTTCCCGCAGGCTGGGGGGAGTGGCTCATTCCGGTCTTCCTGGTCGCGGAGCCAGGGATGCTGGGGCTGACACTCGTGGCCGCGCACGCCTATCTCGAGCGAAGCGAGGGAAGCGTGACGGCGCTGGCCGTGACGCCGCTGGGCGGTGGCGAGCACGTGCTGGCGCTCGTCGTCGCCTCCGCCGGCGTGGCTACGCTCGCGGGGGCCCTCGTTTGGGCCGGGATCCTCGGCGTCGACGGGAGACTGATCGGTCTCCTCCCTCCGCTCTTTCTCACGGCGGCTCTGTCCGGCTTCCTGGGGCTGGGCCTCTCGACCTGCTTCTCGGAGCTCACCCGCTTTCTGCTCGGCGCGCTGATTCCCGCGGTGGGGCTACTCTCGCTCCCCCTAGCGTCCTACTTCGAGGTCGCTCCACGCGCGGCCTTCGTCTGGGTTCCCACCGACGCGGCGCTCTTCGCGTTCGCGAACCTGACGCGGGCGCACCCGGATGCGGCTCGCGCGCTGGGCTACACGGCGCTGCTGTGCGTGTACACAGCCCTCGCCTTCGCGTGGGCGCGCCAGGCATTCGAGCAGCGAGTGCGCCAGAGGCTCGAGCGGGCATGAGTGGAGTCATCTCGCTGCTGCGGAAGGACTTTCGTACGGTCGCCCGCGATCGGTTCCTGCTCTTCATGTGCGCGTACGCACCGCTGCTCGCGTGGCTCTTCCGGCTCGCGGTGGACCGGATTCCGGTCGAGAACCTGGATCTCTACGTCGCGCCCTTCGTCGTGACCCTGGGCGGATCGCTGGCCTCGATGGTCTTCGGCCTCGGGCTGATCGAGGAGCGCGAGCAGCGGACCTGGCTCCTGATGCGGGTCGTACCCTTCTCGCGCAGGGCGCACTCGGTCTACCTGGTGGCGGTGACCACCGCGCTCGCCTTCGTCCTGGGTCTCACCGCGGCGGCCGTCTACGGCGAGCCGGCGGCGGATCTCCCGGAGCTCGTCGCGCTGACCGCCGTCGCGTCCCTCACGGCCCCGCTGGCCACGCTCTTTCTCGGGGTCGCCGCTTCGAACAAGGTCGAGGGGATGGCGCTGGCGAAGATCGTGAGCTCCATGTCGGTCGTCCCGGCGCTCGCCTTCGTCGTTCCGGTGCCGTGGCAGGTCACCCTGGTCTGGAGCCCCCACTACTGGATCTACCTGGGTCTGCTGCGGGCCTACGCGGGAGAGGCGCAGCTCGAGAGCCTCGCCATCCAGTGGCCCGCCCACGCCGCCTGGATCGACACGCTCGTTGCCGGTGTACTGTGCCTGGCAGGGATCCACGTGCTCGGGCGGATCGAGCGCCGGCGGGTTCACTAGTCATCGGAAGATCGGAGGTCACACCCCATGCAAGCCCAGCGGCGCACCTGAGGAGGCGACGGGTCGCGATGTCGGATCTGCGCATTCACCTGGACCACCACTCCGGGATCCCCATCTACCGACAGATCATCTCGCAGATCCTCTACGCGATCGCCCGCGGAGACGTGGCGCCGGGCACGCAGCTGCCGACGGTCCGTCAGCTCGCCGTGGACCTCTCCGTCAATCCGAATACGATCATCAAGGCGTACAAGGAGCTGGAGATCCGTGGCAACCTCGAGACGCAGCAGGGGACCGGGACCTTCATCAGCGACGTCGAGGTCGAGATCTCAGCGAGAGAGAAGAAGCAGGCGCTTGAGAGCCTGTGCCGGGATCTCGTCGTGCGCGCCGCCGCCCAGGGTCTGGATCTCGACGAGGTGATCGAGGCGCTCCGAGCGCTCAAGGAGGAGAATCGAGATGGCACGACGGATTGACTGGAGAGAGACCCTTCGAAGGCTCCTCGAGCTTCCGCTCTTCCGGTCGCACTTCCGGTGGGGGCCGATCAACTCCTTCGTGCTGCTCGCGGGCACGGGGGCGAGCGCCGCCCTCGCCCACCAGGTCGGGGAGCTCCCACGCGACGTCGCGATCGCGACGGGCATCGGAGTCGTCCTGCTGCTGATGATGCTGCTCCTCGGGCGCCGCTGGGATCATGTGCTCGCCGGACCGCTGATCTTTGCGATCGCGCTGGCCCTCCTGTTCCCGGCCTACGGGGCGTGGGTCCTCGTCGCCGGGATCGGACTCTCGACGGTAGCGGCCGCCATGGTGCAGGTCGTGAGCCACTGGGAGAAGGCGCCGCTCCTGCGCATGGGGCACTTTGCAGGACTGCGCGGTCCGGGGCTCTTCATCATGGCCCCCTTCGTCGACCGCATCGAGAGCGTGATCGACCAGCGCGTGCGCGCGACCGACTTCCGCGCGGAGCGGATCCTGACGCGCGATACGGTTCCCGTCTACGTCGACGCGATCTGCTTCTGGCTGGTGTGGAACGCGGAGAAGGCGGTGCTGGAGGTGGAGCGCTACGCCGAGGCTGTCATCCTGTCCGCGGGGACCGCGCTCCGGGATGCGGTCGGAAAGCACTCGCTCTCCGAGCTGCTGGGCGACCGCCACACGCTCGGAGACGAGATCCGCCGGGTGCTCGACGAGAAGACGAGCCCCTGGGGAGTCACCATCCAGTCGATCGAGATCACCGACGTGGTGATTCCCGAGGGCCTCGAGCAGGCGATGTCGAAGCGCGCCCAGGCCGAGCGCGAGGGCCAGGCTCGCGTCATCCTCTCGAACGCCGAGAGCGAGGTGGCCGAGAAGTTCGTCGCGGCGGCGCGGCAGTACCGCGACGAGCCGAACGCCCTTCACCTGCGCGCCATGAACATGGTCTACGAGGGCATCCGCCAGCAGGGATCGATGATCCTCGTACCGAGCTCGGCCCTCGACACGATGGGGCTCGGCGCCCTCAGCGGAGTGGCCGCGCTGGCGAGGAGCGAGGGTGCTTCGCCGACCGCGACACCGAGCAAGGGCGAAGCGCTGGATCCGCGTACGGGCGGGGAGGGATGAGATCCCAGACCTACGCTCCCTTGCGCGTGAACACACCCTCGGCGTCGGGCGCAAAGCGCTCCCGGAGGAAGCGCTCCTGGGGCTTCTCGGACGCCGTCTTGGGGATTTCGGGGACCACCTGCAGGTACGACGGAACGAAGTTTCCCTCGAGGCCGCGCCGGCACACCTGGAAGACCGAGTCCGGATCCAGCTCGGCACCGGGCTGCGCCACGATGGCGGCCACCACGTCGCTCTCTCCCGGGGCGCCCGAGGCGGCGGGAACGCCGTAGACGAACACGTCGGACACGGCCGGGTGCTCGGCGATCACCTTCTCGACGAAGCCTGGGTTCACGAAGTCGCCGTTGTGACGGATGCCCCCGCCCTTGCGGTAGTCGAAGAAGAGCCAGCCCTCCTCGTCGGTGTGGCCGATGTCGCCGCTGCGAAGCCAGCCGCCCCGCGTCTTGCGGCTCGAGGCGTCGGGGTTGCCGTGGTACTCGACCCGGGCCGGCTCGCCGCTGGCCGGTCGAGAGCAGATCTCGCCGGGCACGCCCGGGGGGCACTCGCGGTCGTTCTCGTCGAGGATCTTCATCTCGAGGCCGGGACCGGGCTTGCCAAAGGAGCCCACCGGCCCCTGGCCGATCGGCTTGAAGGCCAGACCGCCTTCGACCGCGCCGTACCACTCCAGGATCTTCACGTTCCAGCGTTCCTCGAACGACTCCCAGATGGCGCGCGGCATTCCCGCACTGGTCACCACGCGCACGGGGTTGTCGGCATCGTCGGGCTTGCGGGGCTCGCTGTAGATGGCCGTCGCCATCCCCCCCAAGAGCGAGAAGGTCGTGCAGCCATGCTTGCGGCAGATGTCCCACAGGCGCGACTTGGTGAAGCGCCGGCTGATCACCGCGGGAAGCTC
>JBHHYV010000104.1:0-12265 GCA_046757685.1 Myxococcota bacterium | reverse complement strand
AGCGCATTCGAGAGCCCCGCAAGGCGCGGCAGGAAGTAGCTGATGCCGCAGTCGGGCGCGAAGCCCAGGCGCACCATGGCCGCCGACATGCGGGTGGTGGGGTCGCCAAAGCGGCGGTCGCAGGCGAGCGCATAGGCCATCCCGGCGCCCATCGCCGGGCCGTGGATCGCGGCGATCACCGGCTTGTCGAGCTCGACGATCATGCGTGTGAACTCCGCGAAGGGGCCCGCCGGCGTCTTGCGCTGGTAACGCTCGAGCGGCTCGTCCGAGAGCCCCGGAATGCCGCGCTCGGCGTCTCCGCTCAGCCACTCCGCGTCGCCCCCCGAGCAGAAGCCGCGGCCCGCCCCCGTGAGCACCACCACGCGCACCTCGTCGCGCTGGCGCAGCTCGCGAAAGAGCTCCACCAGGCGCGTCGCCAGCTCCCAGCTCACCGCGTTCAGGCGGTCGGGTCGGTTGAGCGAGACCACGCCCACCTGGTCCTGGACCTCGAAGAGAACGATGTCGCCCGCCAACTCGAAGAACCTCCCCTGGTGTCCGGATCTAGCTCGCGTGCAGCTGCGCGACGATCTCGCGAACGCGCTCGCCATCGTCTCGCAGCTCGCGCGGAAGGTCCAGCAGCACCGTGTCGAAGAGACCCTCGGCACAGCCGCGCACCCGCTCCGCCAGCTGGTCGTAGGTGGCGATCACGGCCCACTCCTCGAGCATCTCGTCCGAGATCTGGTCGGGCATCTCGGTCCAGCGCCCCGCGAGCGAGAGCTCGTGCAGCCGCGCTCCCGTGTCGAGCCAGCCGTGGAACTCGAGCACCCGGTGGTAGGTGCGGGTCGAGGCGTAGAAGCCGATCTGCTGCTTGAGCGCCGCCTTGGCCCGCTCCACCGCCTGCTCGTCCTTGCCGATCGCCAGGAAGGGCGCGCCGATCAGCTCGATCTCGCCGCGCGCGCGGCCGGCCTTGCGGGCGCCCTCGAGGATGGCGGGCAGGACGACCTGGCGGGTGTAGCGGAAGGTGGCGATCGGGTGCAGCCGCAGCCCGTCGCAGAGCTCGCCCGCGAGCCGCGCCATGTAGGGATTGACGGCCGCGATCACCAGCGGGATCTGCGGGTGGTCGATCGGTCCGGGGCTGAAGAAGGGCGGCATCAGGCTGAACTGGTAGTGCTCGCCGCGATGGTCGGGGGCCTCGCCTGTCTCGAAGGCGTGGAACATCGCCTTCATGCACAGCAGGTAGTCGCGCAAGCGCGGTCCCGGGGCGCCCGTCCACGGGGTGGCGTAGCGGCGCTCGTTGTGACCCTTGACCTGCGTGCCCAGGCCCAGCTGGAAGCGGCCGCCGGAGAGCTGCTGCAGATCCCAGGCGATCTGGGCGGTGACGAGGGGGCTGCGCGGGAAGGCGATCGCCACGTTCGTGCCGAGCCGCACGCGCTCGGTGTGCTCGGCGCAGATCGCCAGCGGCACGAAGGGATCGTGTCCGGCCTCAGGGGTCGACAGACCATCGAAGCCCATCGCCTCGACCCAGCGCGCCGTGGCGGCGATCCCCGGAATCGTCATCGCGCCCTGCCCGCGGCCCGCGTACTGGTCGCTGTCGGGACCCAGGATCACGGTCTCGACGCGCAGCGGCGTGCGCGATCCTCCGCCGGGCGCCGGCTCGGGCACGACGCTCAATCCGGCACCGCGTCGCGCGCGGCGATGAAGCCGAAGGTCATGGCCGGGGCCAGGGTCGAGCCCGCACCCGGGTAGCTGTGCCCCATCACCGAGGCCGAGCAGTTGCCGATCGCGTAGAGGCCCGGGATCGGCTCTCCCGACTCCCGCAGCACGCGGGCGCGCGCGTCGGTGCAGAGCCCCCCCTTGGTCCCGAGCTCGCCGGGAAACGCCTCGAGACCATAGAAGGGAGGCGTCTCGATCGGCGCCAGGCAGGCGTTGGGCTCGACCTTCTCGTCGCCGTAGTAGCGATCGAAGCTGGTCTCGCCGCGCTCGAAGTCCAGGTCCTTGCCGCTGCGCGCGTAGCGGTTGACGGTCTCGACCTGCTCGCGCAGGCCCGCGGCATCGATGTCGAGCATTCGCGCCAGCTCGTCCAGGCTCTGGGCCTTGGCGAGGTAGCCGCTCTTGAAGCGCCGCGGCAGCATCCAGTCGGGCCACTGCGCCCCGGGAAAGAGCGGACCGCAGGGATAGTTCTTGCGGTAGGTCGCGTCGAAGATCAGGTAGGTCGGCAGGTGCAGCTCGCCGTCGCCCCCCTTGCCGTACATGGCATTCACCACGTCGATGTAGGGAGCGGCCTCGTTGACAAAGCGCCGGCCGCTGCGATCCACCAATATGCTGCCCGGAAGCGACTTCTCGATCACCAGCATGCGCGCGTGGGTCTCGCCGGGGACGACGGTGGTGGGCCCCCACCAGGCGTCGTCCATCAACTCGAGGGCCGCGCCCACCGCCTGGCCCATCTGGATCGCGTCTCCCGTGTTGTGGGTGTTGGCGCACGACCACTCGCTGCGCGTGGGATGGGGCAGGTACTTGTCGCGCAGGACCTGGCTGTGCTCGAAGCCTCCGGCGGCCAGCACCACGCCCCGCCTCGCGCGAATCCGAACCGTCCGCCCCTGGCGCTCGGCGACCACGCCCACCACCCGCCCGTCCAGGGCGACCAGCTCGCGCGCTGCGGTCTCGAGCCGCAGGGGGATCCGCCGGTCGAGCACGGAGCGCCGCAGGCGGGCGACCAGGGCGTTTCCCATCGCCAGGTGGCGGTCGCGCCGCGAGTGCAGGCGCCAGGGCAGGTCGAAGAGGTAACGCCCTGCGAGCCTGAGCATCAGCGCGATCCAGCCCGGAGCGCGCGTCAGCATCTTGCGCGCCTCGAAGATCGTCATGAAGACGGTCCCCATGATCAGCATCTGCGGGTTCTGGTCGCGCAGCCGCAGGAAGTCGCGGCCCAGGGCGCGCGCGTAGAAGCTCTGGGGCTCGAGCGAACGACCGCCCGGCTTGGCGCCGGGCACGCGCGGGTAGTAGTCGGCGTACTCGGGGAGCGACACGAAGCGCGTATGCGTGTGCTCGAGCATGTACTCGAGCATCTTCGGCGAGGTCTCCATGAAGGCGCGCAGGCGATCCTCGGGAACGACGTCGCCCACCGTGCCCTTCAGGTAGGTCCAGGCCTCCTCGGGGGAGTCGTCGATTCCGACCCCCGCCATCAGGCAGTTGTTGGGGATCCAGAGCCCGCCGCCCGACATGGCCGAGGAGCCGCCGTAGCGGTCGCTCTTCTCGATCAGCAGGGTCTCGGCGCCGCGATCGTGCGCGACCAGCGCCGCGGTCATCGCGCCGGCGCCCGAGCCCACGATCAACAGGTCGACGCTGTGATCCCAGTCCCCGCCAGCCGCGTCACTCATCGTCTGACTCCATTGCACTCGCCCGCCCCATCGCCGGCCCGTCGCCGGCCCGTCGCGCGTCCCGTCGCGCGTCTGGAGGCGGTCGCGCCGGAGCCGGGCGAGGACCCCGGAGAGCCTATCACTCGCGCGCCGCGGCGGGCGCGCGACCGCCGTGGGCGCGATCGGCGCGCCGATCTCCGGTCGAGACTGCGCCTACAAGTACGCCGTGTACGCGTCGAGGACCGAGAGGACCTCGTCCCGAGGCCGGGCGGGCAGCCGCAGCACGGCCTCGGTCACGCCCAGCGACTCGTAGTGCGCGAGCTTGTCGCGGCTGGGAAGCACGCCCATGGGCACCAGGTGCAGCGTTCCGGGATCGCGGCCGCGCGCCTCGAACGCCTGGTGCAGTGCGGGGAGCGCCCGCTCCAGGCCGGCCCCACCGATCGGCATCCAGCCGTCGGCCAGCTCGGCCACGTGAGCAAAGAGCGTGGGGCCCGCGGCGCCCCCGATCAGGATGCGCGGGGCGGGCTGCTGCACGGGCTTGGGCCACTGCCAGCTCGGCTCGAAGTCCACGAACTCGCCGTGGAACTCGGCGACGTCCTTCGACCAGAGCTCGCGCATGGCCAGCAGCTGCTCGCGCACCCGCGCCCGGCGCCGGCGGACGTCGATGCCGTGGTTCTCCATCTCCTCGCGGTTCCAGCCGTAGCCGACTCCCAGGACCAGGCGCCCCCGTGCGAGCCAGTCGAGCGTGGCGATCTGCTTGGCGTAGCTGATCGGATCGTGCTGCGCGACGAGCGCGACTCCCGTTCCCAGGCGCAGCGTGCGCGTCACGCTCGCGGCGGCGGCCAGCGCCACGCAGGGATCCAGGCCGCGCCGGTACTCCTCGGCCAGCTCGGCGTCGCCCGTCGGAGCCGGCGTGCGCCGCGAGACGGGGATGTGCGTATGCTCCGGAAAGTAGAGGGAGTAGAATCCGCGCTCCTCGGCCGCGATGGCGAGCTCGTCGGGCCGAAGCGTCCGGTCGGTGATGTGGAGGGTCAGGCCGATTCGCACGCGGACATCGTATCCTGCGCCCGGAAAGCAGGCGATCCTGCGCCCTCGCGCCTGGAGGAAAGCACGATGAGCGAGCCGCGTGCGCCACTCGCGGGCCTTCGGGTCGTCGAGAGCTCGCTGCTGGGGGCGGCCGCGATCGGCACGCACCTGGCGGACCTGGGCGCCGAGGTGATCAAGGTCGAGTCGCCCGCCGGGGACTACGTGCGCGAGATGACCTGGCCGATCATCCAGGGAGTCTCGCTCTTCCACCTGCACCTCAACCGCGGCAAGCGCAGCCTGACGCTCGACCTGCGCAACCCCGAGGGCGCGCGGGTCTACCGCGAGCTGGCGGCACGCTCCGACGTGGTGATCGAGGCCATGCGCCCTGGCACACTCGAGCGCCTGGGGCTCGGCTACGAGCGCCTGCGCGAGCACAACCCGCGTCTGGTGTTCTGCACGCTCTCCGGCTACGGGATGACCGGCCCCTACCGCGACCTGCCCTCGCACGGGATCGCCTTCGACACCTGGGCCGGCCTGGTCAACCCCGCCACCGACGACGAGGGCTTCTGCTACATCCCCGAGCATGCCTCGATGGGCATGCACGCGGGGCCGCTCTTTGGTGCGCTGGCGATCCTGGCGGCCGTCCTGCGCGCGCGCGAGACCGGCGAGGGCTCGCGGATGGAGCTCGGCCAGTCGGACGCCGCCGCCTACATGGACTGGTACCGCATCGAGACCTGGAAGGCCTACGAGCGGCCCGCCTCCGAGGTCACGGGCAACAAGTCCGACGACTACGAGCGCCGCGCCCCCGGAACCGCGGGCATGCGGGAGGGCGTGCGCTACCAGATCTACGCCTCGAGCGACGGCCACGTGCTCTTCATGGCCTCGGAGCGCGCCTTCTGGAAGAGCTTCTGCCAGGGCGTGGGGCGCATGGACCTCTTCGAGCGCTGGCCCGGAGCGCGCTTCGCCGACCACGCGCGCAGCAACCGCGAGCTGCAGCGCGAATTGCGAGCCATCTTCGAGACGCGCACCTCCGCCGAGTGGATCGAGTTCGGAAGCGTTCACAACACTCCGATCGCCCCCGTCAACTCGCCGCGCACCATCGCCGGGGACCCCCAGTTCCAGGCGCGCTTTTCGTGGTACCCAGCCGAGCGCCACCAGGCGGACCTGCTGCCCTTCCCGGTCCATTTCGAGGACGGCGGCCTGCCGGTTCCCGCGCCCGCCCCGCGGGCCGGAGAGCACACCGAGGGGGTGCTGCGCCAGGTGCTGGGCCTCGACGACGCGGCGATCGAGGCCCTACGGGCGCAGGGCGCGCTGGGCCAGAGGGGCGACGAGCAGTGAAAACCTTTGTCCGAACAGGGGCTTCCACGCTCCCCGCGACCCGGCGGTGCGATTTACAATACGCAACGTATCGTATATGATTGGCGACGCTCCAGAGGTGCCCGTGGACCCGGGCGCCCGTGGACCCGAGCCCCAGGCGAGGAACGCGCGATGAACTTCGAGTTCTCTCCCGAGCAGAGGGCCTTCCTGGCCGAGGTCGATCGCTTCCTCGAGGAGAACCACTTAGACGAGGTCATGGACCCCACGCGCGAGAACTTCGCGCAGCTCGTCGACACCCCGGCCCGGCGCGCATTCATCCGCAAGCTCGGCGAGCGCGGCTGGCTGGGCATCACCTGGCCCAAGGAGTACGGCGGTCAGGACGGTGACGGCGTCTACGAGTACCTGCTGAACGAGCGGCTCGCGTCGGTCGGGGCGCCGCAGATCGGCAAGGGCGTGGGCATCATCGGCAAGACCTTGATCCGCCACGGCAGCGAGAAGCTCAAGCGCGAGTTCCTGCCCAGGATCCTGCGCGGCGAGATCGAGTTTGCGATCGGCTACAGCGAGCCGCAGGCGGGCTCCGACGCCGCGGCCATGGCGCTGCGCGCCACGCGCGAGCACGGGCCCGAGGGCGAGGGCTGGCGGCTCACGGGTCAGAAGATCTTCACCACCTCGGCGCACTTCGCCGACTGGTACTGGGTGGGGGCGCGCACCGACCCCGACGCGCCCAAGCACTCGGGAATCAGCCTCTTCCTGCTGCCGATGGACGCGCCCGGCCTGACCGTGCAGTCGATGCCGACGATCGGCGAGGACACCACCAACCAGGTCTTCTTCGACCAGGTCTGGGTCTCGGACGAGTACCGGGTGGGCGAGCTGAACCACGGCTTTCAGTACATCTCGGAGGCGCTCGACCTGGAGCGCTTCACGCTCTTCACCTTCTCGCCCATCGAGAAGCGCTTTCGATTGCTGCGCGACTACGTGCGCAGCGAGGTGCGCGACGGTCGGCCCCTGCGCGAGGACCCGGTCCTGCGGCGCACCATCGCCCAGCTCGCCACCCAGGTCGAGGTCGCGCGCGTGCTCGGGCTGCGCTTCGTCGCCCGCTCGATCCAGGGCGGAAAGCCCCCTACGGTCGAGGCGTCGACCTACAAGCTCTTCGCGACGCAGCTCTCGCAGCGGATTGCGGACGTGTCGCTCGACGTGGCGGGCGCGTCGGGTCAGCTGCGCGTGCGCGAGCCCGAGGCGCCCATGCAGGGCCGCGCCGACTCCGCCTACCGCGCCACCGTCGTCGAGACCATCGGCGGCGGCTCGTCCGAGATCCAGAAGAACATCATCAGCCGGCGCGGCCTGGGTCTGCCCCGGAACTTCTAGCACCGTGTCGCCCGCGACCGCCTCGACCCCGCTCCTCGACGGCATTCGCGTGCTCGACTGCTCGAGCGTGGGCCCCGGCTCGCGCGCGTCCCGCTGGCTGGCCGACTTTGGCGCCCAGGTCGTCAAGATCGGGCCCCCGCGGCGCAAGGCCGGCGTGCAGATCGACCCGCCCTTTCACAGCTACGGTGCGGGTCGCGGCATGTCGCGCATCCGGATCGACCTGAAGTCCCCGGCCGGTCGCGACGTGTTCCTGCGCCTGGCCGGCGAGGCGCAGGTGGTGATCGAGAGCTACCGGCCGGGTGTCGCCGACCGGCTCGGGATCGGCTATGACGCCGTGCGGCGAGTGAGCCCGGGGATCGTCTACTGCTCGACGAGCGGCTACGGCCAGGAAGGCCCCTGCTCCCGGTGGGCGGGCCACGACCTGAACTACCTGGCGATGGGCGGCTACCTGGCGTGCTGCGAGGCCCGGGGCGACGGAGGCCCGAGCCTGCCCGGCGCGACCGTGGCCGACAGCGCGGGCGGCGGCCTGCAGGCCGTGGCCTCGATCCTGGCTGCGCTGGTCCACTGCGCCCGGTCGGGAGAGGGACGCTACCTGGACGTGTCGGCTGCCGACGGCGTGATCTCGCTCCTGTCGCTCGCGATCGACCAGAGGCTGGCCACCGGCGAGTCCGTCGGTCCGCGCGAGACGCTGCTGACCGGGCGCTACGCCTGCTACGACCTCTACCGCGCCCGCGACGACCGGTGGCTGTCCGTCGGCGCCATCGAGCCGCATTTCTTTCGCAACATCTGCCGCGCGCTCGGGCTCGAGCAGTACGCGGAGGACCAGCTCGACGACTCGCGCCAGGACGAGATTCGCGGCGCCTTCCGAGAGGCGTTCGCCGAGCGCGACCGCGACGACTGGGTCCAGCGCCTGGCGCCCGCCGACACCTGCGTGGCCCCGGTGTACTCGGTCGACGAGGTCGCGCGAGACGCGCACTTTCGCAGCCGCGGCCTGTTCATGCGCGCCGAGCACCCCGAGCGCGGGCGCTTCGAGCAGGTCGCCCCGGTCCTGGCCGGCGCCCTGCGCTCGCAGCCCACGCACCGGCTGCGCCCCGCAGACGAGACGGACTGCGCCGTGCTGCTCGCGGAGCTGGGGATGAGCGAGCGCGAGATCGAGGCGCTCGAGAGCAGCGGGGCGGTAGAGTGACCGAGACGCGGGAGGAGCCCATGGCGGACGAGCTGCCGGCCGACGTGCAGGCGTGGATCGGAGAGGAGCGCTACCCCGAGGAGGGCGAGTTCGACGTCGACATGAGCTACGTCTGGACCAGCTGCGCGTCGGTCGGGAACGGCAACCCCCTCTTCTGGGACCCCAAGGTCGCCGACGAGATCACCGGCGGCCCGATCGCCATGCCCACGATGATCTCGGTCTGGTTCCGCCCGCACTACTGGGCGCCCGGTCGAGCGCAGGTGCGCCAGCCGCTGCAGGTGCACTTTGACCTGAAGGACAAGCTGGGCCTTCCCGAGGCGGTGATGACCGACAACACCATCGTCTTCGGCGAGCCGGTGCGGCCGGGCGACCGCCTGCACACCCACCAGGTGCTGCGCTCGGTGAGCGAGCTCAAGACCACCCGGCTCGGCACCGGCCGCTTCTGGGTGATCGACGTCGTCTACCAGAACCAGAGCGGCGAGCACGTGGGCACCGAGAGCTACACCGGGTTTGGCTACAGGAGAAAGCAGGCGTGACGACCCCCACCCCGCAGGCGCCGGCGCCGCCGCACAGGACGATCGCCTCGGTGCACCCGGGCGACTCGCTGCCCCCGCTCGCGGTCGAGGTGTCGGCCACCACGGTCATCCTGGGGGCGCTGGCGAGCCGCGACTGGCGGCCCATGCACCACGACCGCGACTTCGCGATCCAGCGCAACGGCGTCCGGGACATCTTCATGAACACGCCCAACCAGGCCGCCTGGTTCGAGCGCTACCTGACCGACTGGGCCGGACCGTGGGGGCGCCTGGGCCGCCTGCGCTTTCGCATGAAGGACTCCGTGTTCCCGGGCGACACCATGGTCTTCCACGCGGCCGTCCAGGCGGTCGAGACCGACCGCGCCGGCTGCAGCTGGGTGAACCTGGACGTCGAGCTCTGGGTCGACGACCGGGTCGTGACGAGCTGCAGCGCGCGCGTGGCGCTTCCGGCCGACACGAGCGACAACCCCTGGAGGCGCAAGGGCGACCAGTGGCAGCCGTGACCTTCACGCGCTGCGCGAGGAGCTGAGATGGACCTCGACTTCACCGACGAGCAGGAGATGCTGCGCGAGATGGTGCGCGGCGTCTGCGCCGAGCACGCGGGCAGCGACGTGGTGCGGGCCATGGAGGACGATCCCCGGGGGATTCCCGGGGACTTCTGGAAGCAGCTCGCAGAGCTCGGGCTGCTCGGGCTGACGATCCCCGAGGAGTACGGCGGCGCGGGCCAGTCGATCCTGGAGGCCACCGTCGTCTACGAGGAGCTCGGCCGCGCGCTCGCACCCTCGCCGCACTTCGTCAGCTCCATCCTGGGCGCCGGAGCGCTGCTGCGCGGCGGCAGCGAGGAGCAGCGCCGCGAGTGGCTGCCGCGGATCGCGCGCGGCGAGGCGATCCTGACCCCCGCCTGGCTCGAGCCTCAGGGCGGCTACGGTCCGCGTGGCGTGCAGATGCGCGCCAAGCGCGACGGCCGGGGCCAGGACGCGGGCTACCGGCTCAACGGCTGCAAGATGCACGTGGCCTTCGCGAGCGCCGCCACGCGCCTGCTCACCCTGGTGCGGACGGGCGAGGGCGAGCGCAACATCGACCTGCTGCTGGTCGACCCCGGCGCCGCGGGAGTCGAGCTGCAGCAGCGGCGCAGCCTGGCCGCCGACACGCAGTACCGAGTCGACTTCCACGACGTCGCGGTCCCCCGCTCGGCGCGCGTGGGCGCGGCCCACTCCCCTTGCGGGTGGGGCTGGCAGACCTGGAACCAGGTGATGCACGACGCGATCATCCTGGCGGCGGCACAGGCCATGGGCGGCGCGGCGCGGGCGCTCGAGATCACCTGCGAGTACGCCAAGGAGCGCGAGCAGTTCGGAAAGCCCCTCGCGGCGTTCCAGGCGATCTCGCACTACCTGGCCGACGCCGCGACCACGATCGCGGGCGGCACCACATTGGTGTACGAGGCGGCCTGGGCGCGCGCGAACGGAAGGCCCGTCGATCGGCTGGCCCCCATGGCCAAGCTCTTCGCCTGCCAGACCTATCGCGACGTGACCGCGAAGTGCGTCCAGGTCTGGGGCGGCGTCGGCTTCACCGTCGAGTACGACATCCAGCTCTACTTCCGGCGAGCCAAGCAGCTGCAGCTCTCGTGGTGGGACACGCGCTACCTCGAGGAGCGGGTCGCCTGCAGCGTCCTCGACGAGGCGCCCGCCCCGACTGCCTAGGGCTGCGTCGGCTCGCCAGGCGGCGGCGAGATCAACAGCTGGTCCAGCTCCCAGTAGCTGCGCAGCGCCACCAGCTTTCCCGCCTCATCGACGCGGTAGGTGAACACCCCCTCGACCGTCATCTCGACCCCCGTCGCGGTGGTGATGACCAGGCGCCCCACGTTGGCCACCTCGAGCCCCGCCGCGTAGGAAGCGTCGATCTCGAAGCGCAGTCGATTGGGCGCGATCTGCGCATCCCAGAAGGCCTCGATCGCCGCGCGTCCGCGGTGCCCGCGGCCCGAGGGATCGATCGGCGAGCGGCCGATCGGGTCCTCGATGATCGCGTCGTCGGCAAAGTTGGCCAGCCACGCCCCCCGGTCGCCCGCCTCGGCGGCTCGCATGGAGCGCTGCGAGGCAGCGCGCGCAGGGTGCTCGGCCGTCATCTCGAGGTCCCTCCTTCGGCTCGCGCCGCTCTCCGATCGCCCGGGCTCACGATCGAGGGCGGGTCCGAGGACCCGCCCTCCAAGGCGAGCCGCTGGCGAATGTCCTCGCGCAGCCGGCCCTTGGCCACCTTGCCCCCCGACCCGCGCGGAAGCTCGTCGACCACCACCAGGCGCTCGGGAAGGTACTCCTTGGAGACGTCGCGCGTCTCGAGGTGCCGAACCAGCGCCAGCAGGTCCAGCGCGCCGCCCGGACGCAGCTCCACGTACACGCAGACCCGCTCACCAAAGATCGCGTCCGGCATGGCCACCGCCGCCGCAAGCGCGACGGCCGGGTGCGTCGCGACCTGCTCCTCGACCGCCAGCGCACTGATGTTCTTGCCGCCGCGGATGATGAAGTCGTCGGTCCGGCCGACCACCTGCAGGTAGCCCTGGGCGTCGATCTCGACGATGTCGCCGAGCAGCATCCAGCCGTCGGGCCGCACCAGCTCGCGGTTGGCCGCCTCGTCGCCCCAGTAGCCCCGGCTCAGGGTCGGCCCCTTGCAGCCCGGCTGTCCGCGACCGGTGTGGGTCACGTCCCGACCCTGGCCGTCGAAGAGCCGCACGTTCATCTCGGGAATGACCCGCCCCGCCGTACGAAGTCGCCTCTCGCGCGAGTCGGCGAGCGTCGTGCCGCTGACGGCTCCCGTCTCGTTCGAGCCATAGAACTGCAGCACCGCCGCCCCCGTCCGCTCCTCGAACGCCGCCGCTCGCTCGTAGGGAACCGCCTCGCCCCCGGTAAAGAGCACCCGCAGCGACGAGAGATCCCGCTCGTCCATCGCCTGGGACTCGAGCATCAGGATGAACTGCGTCGACACGGCAGCCAGCACGCTCACCCGGCAGCGCTCGATCAGCGCGAGCGCCTCGTCCGCCGCAAAGCGCGCCATCCGCACCACTGGCGCGCCGAGCAGCGTGGGCGTGAAGTGCGCGGTCCAGAGCCCAAAGCCAAAGGGCGCCGGCAGCAGGCTCATGAACACGTCGTCCGGGGTCAGCTCCCCCGCCCCGACGGCCAGCTCGTGAAAGCTCATCCAGCGCCGCTGGTCGTGGATCACGCACTTCGGCAGCCCCGTCGTGCCCGAGGTCGAGTTCACGAAGAAGACCTCGTCGGGCCCCAGGCGCCGCTCGTCGGGGTCTCTGCTGGGGTCGGGCGCGGTACCCTCGACCTCGACCTCGACCTCGACCTCGATCGAGTCCCGCTCGGCCAGCTCCCCCTCGATCACCCAGTGCCGGCCAAGCCCCACGCCCGCCGTGCGCAGCCGCGCGACCACCTCGCGCATGTCCCGGCCCCCGTGCCGCGCGCGCGTCACCAGCACGCTCGCGCCCGTGGTGCGGAGCAGGTGCTCCAGCT
>JBHHYV010000103.1:0-12420 GCA_046757685.1 Myxococcota bacterium | reverse complement strand
CTGACGGACCACGACGAGGTCCGCGGACTCGGCCCGGCGCAGGCCCACGCGAGGGAGCTGGATCTCGAGCTGGTCGGGGGAATCGAGATCTCGATCTGCGAGCACGGCGGCCGGAGGCAGCTTCACGTTCTGGGTCTCGATGTCGACGCCCGGGACCCCGGCCTGCGCGCCTTCTGTGAACGGCAGCGAGCCTCTCGCTGGCGCCGAGCCGAGCAGATGGTCGAACGACTCGCGGGCGCGGGCATCTCGATCGCCATGTCGGACGTGCTCCGGGTCGCGGGGAAGGCCACGCTCGGTCGTCCGCACATGGCCCGAGCCCTGGTCGCATGCGGTGCCTGTGCGGACTTCGAGAGCGCCTTCCGCCGCTGGCTGCGCAGGGGCAAGCCGGCCTGGGTCTGCCGCGAGACGGTGACGGCCGAGGAGGCGATCGACGCGATCCACACGGCGGGAGGCGTCGCCATCCTGGCCCACCCTCCGCACTCGGATGGCGTCGACGCAGACGGCGGGCTCGAGGCCTTCGTGTCCCGACTGGTACCCCTCGGGCTGGATGGGATCGAGGTCTGGCATCCCAACCACAGCCCGCGGCAGCGCGCTCGACTGCGGGCGCTCGCGACGCGCCTGGACCTGCTCGAGACGGGGGGCAGCGACTTTCATGGCTCCCATCGACCGGGGATCGAGCTCGGCAGCGGCCGCGGGGGAAACGTGCGCGTGGGCGTGGAGTGCCTCACGCGACTGAGAAGCCGAGCGCCCGACGCAGCGAGCCGGGCCGAGAGGGCTGCCGCGCTCGATTGACCGCCTGTGGCAGCGGGGGTACCCTCGCGCGCTCTAATGGCCAACGAGCGGAAAAATCAGGGGATTTCGACTCGCGCGGTGCACGCGGGAGAGCGCGAGGGCCGCCCCTCGACGGGCGACTCCCTGACCACGCCGATCGTCCAGACCTCGACCTTCCACTTCCGGGACACGCGCGAGGTGATGGACTTCCAGGAGGGCCGACACTCCCGCTTCGAGTACGGGCGCTACGGCAACCCGACGGTCGAGGCCGCTGCCGAGAAGATCCGGGCCCTCGAGGGCGCGGAGACCTGTGTGGTCGCAGCCTCGGGAATGAACGCGATCACGACCCTCATGCTCGCCCTGCTCCCGCGAGGCGGCCACCTGATCACGACTCGAGACTGCTACAGGCGCACCCGGCAGTTCATCTCGACGCTCCTCCCCAAGCTCCAGATCGAGGCGACGGTCATCGACCCCGCCGACCTGGGTGCCCTCGAGCGCGCCCTCGAGCGGCCGTCGCACCTCTTTTTCTCGGAGTCCCCGACCAACCCCTACCTGCGCGTGATCGACATCCCCGCCGTCTGCGAGCGCTGCCACGCGGCGGGCGCCCCGGTGGTGATCGACTCCACGTTCGCGACCCCGCTGAACCAACGCGCGCTCGAGCTGGGCGCGGATGTGGTGCTCCACAGCGGCACCAAGTACCTGGCCGGTCACAACGACGTGCTGGCCGGTGCGCTCGCAGGGGGGCGCGAGGCGCTCACCCCGGTGCGCGAGCTCCTGGGCATCCTGGGCGGCGTGCTCGACCCGCACGCAGCCTACCTGCTGCTCCGGGGGATGAAGACGCTGGCCATCCGGGTCGAGCAGCAGAACCGGAGCGCGCTCACGATCGCGAGGCATCTCGAGCGACACCCGAGAATCCGCCGGGTCCACTACCCCGGGCTCGAGAGCCACCCCGATCACGAGATCGCGGTGCGCCAGATGAGCGGGTTCGGGGGCGTCGTGAGCTTCGAGATCGACGGCGGTCTGCAGCGAGCGGCCAAGTTCGTCGATGCGCTGCGCATCGCCTACCTGGCACCGAGCTTCGGCGGCGTCGAGTCCCTCGTCGAGCAGCCGACGGTGATGTCGTACTGGGACCAGACGCCCACCGAGCGCGCTGCCCTCGGGATCCTGGACAACCTGGTGCGATTCTCCTGCGGACTCGAGGATACGGCCGACCTGCTGACCGACCTCGATCAGGCGCTCGACCGGATCTGATCCGAGCGACGCTGCGGGAGCCCGAAGAACCAGTCGAGCGCTTCGGGCTGGAACTCGCTGGGGGGCCAGTGTCGACCTCCGGCATCGACCCGGAACTCGACGGCGTAGCCCTGGGACTCCAGGCGCTCGCGCATGGGGAGGGCGATCTGCTCGAAGGGAAAGAGCTCGTCGTGGGTTCCGTACTCGAGCAGCACGTCGGGCCTCGGGAGAGCCGGGCCGGGAGCGTCGGCACGATCGACCTCGAGCACGGCGAAGCCCGCCGCCCAGGCCATGACGGCCCGAAAGATCTCCGGGTTCGAGAGCCCGTACGACAGGGCATAGCTGGCTCCATCGGAGTAGCCGACGAGCGCCTGCCTCCCCAGGTCGACGGGGTAGCGCCTCCAGATCAGATCATAGGCGTACTCCAGAAAGTCGAGATCGGGCCGCAGTGGACCCGACCCGCTCGCCTCCGGGCTGCCGGCCGCGTCGAGCTTCCAGCGATCGTTGCACGCGATCAGATCCCAGGTCGGATGGAGCGAGCGAGGAATCAGGAAGAGCGCCTGGCGCCGCTCGGGCTCGTCGCGATACGCGCGTGCGAGCAGCTCGTCCTGGCGGCCCGCTCCGTGGAGCACGGTGATCAGGGGATAGAGCCGGTCGGCGTCGATCTCGTCGGGCGTCAGCAGGATCGCGCGGCTCGACCCCCGCTCGACATGGACGAATCCGGTCGGAGAGGGCTCGTCGCGGGGCTCCGGCGAGCAGGGCCGCGCGTGGAGCTTGAGCGTGACCATCGCGGCAGCGATCCTCAGAGGAGGGCGCGGGGCTCCAGGGTCTGCTCGAATGCGAGCAGCTTGCGCTTGGTCTCGAGGCCCCCTCCGTAGCCTCCCAGCTTGCCGTCGCTGGCGATCACCCGGTGGCAGGGGACCAGGAGCGGGATGGGGTTGGCACCGTTCGCGGCGCCCACGGCTCGGACCGCACGCGGCCGTCCGACGGCCCGGGCGATCTCGCCGTAGCTCCGGGTCTGCCCCAGCGGAATCTCGAGCAGCGCCTGCCAGCACCGGAGCTGGAAGGGGGTGCCTCGAAGATCGAGGGGCACGTCGAAGGCCAGGCGCTGGCCCGCAAAGTACGCGTCGAGCTGGGCGCGGGCGGCATCGAGAGCGGGCAGGCTGGCGACGCGCTCACCGTCGGGAACGTGGCGTCGGAGCCAGCCCGAGAAGCCCGCCCCCCCGCCGCGAGGCAGCCCGAGCCGGAGCAATCCGGTGCGCGTGGCCGCCAGACGCAGGGCCCCGATGGGCGACGGAACCTGGGCGACGGCGACGAACTCCCCCATGGGCGGGATTGTACCCCGGGTCCCGCTCCTGCGGGAGGCTACCGCGAACCCGGGACAGAAGCCGAGAGGCGGGAGCCCTCGCGGGCCCCCGCCTCCTGAACGTCCAACCTCTCGTCTTGGACGCGGTCCGGCGAAGCTACCGCCGGCGGCGCGCGGTCTTCTTGCGCGTCACCTTCTTGCGGGTCGTCCGACGGGCCGTGGTCTTCCGGCGCGTGGTCTTCTTGCGCGTCGCCTTCTTGCGGGTCGCCTTGCGGCGCACCGTCTTCTTGCGCGCGGTCTTCTTGCGCGTCGCCTTGCGGCGTGCCGTCTTGCGGCGGGTCGCCTTCTTGCGGGTCGCCTTCTTGCGACGCGTCGCGGTGCGCCGACGTGGCGCCGCTCGCTTGCGAGCGGTCTTCCGGCGTCCGCCTCGACGAGCCATCGGAGTGCGGCAGACGTCGCCGCTCTTGTCGATGAAGTAGAGGAAGCCGTCCTCTCGCTCCACCCCGGCCTTGGCGACCTTCTGCGGTCTCGGCTTGCGCTGTCGGCCACCCCCTCGCGCCATCGCGACGCGGGAGATGTCTCCCTTCTTGTCGAGGTAGTACAGATACCCCGACTCTCGCTCGATGCCCGTTCGGGCAACCTTTGCTGCCATCGGCCCTTACCCCCCTATCACCGACGAGGGTGGAGCTTCCAGAGCCCGAGCCGCCGTCGGTATCCCCAGAGATTTGAGGGGAAAACCGGGCTTGTCAAACCCTGGAAGCAAAAAAAGCTGCGAGATGGCGCCGGATCCGCTCGATCGGAGGCTCGAGAGAGGGCTCGAAGGGCAGTCCGGTGAGGGTCTCGTAGGCCTCTACGTAGCGTCGGGCCGCCTCGCAAACGACGCCCTCGTCGATCGTGGGTGGCGGTCCGATCCCTCGCCAGCCCCGCGACACGAGCCAGCGACGCACGTACTCCTTGTCGAGCGCCTCGGGGTTCGTGCCCTCCGCGAGCGCCCGCTCGTAGCCCGCCCGGTACCAGTAGCGCGACGAGTCGGGGGTGTGGATCTCGTCGACCACCCTCAGGTCGCCCTCGGCATCGATCCCGAACTCGTACTTCGTATCGGCCAGGATCAGACCCCGGCTCTCGCCAAAGCGCTGCCCCTCGCCGAAGAGCCGCAAGGCCCAGGCAGCCGCGCGGTCGAAGACGTCCTCGCTGAGCGTTCCCCTCGAGATCAGCTCGGCCCGCGAGGTCAGCTGGTCATGCTCGCCCCGCGCCGCCTTCGTGGTGGGCGTCACGAGCGGCCGGGGAAGCGGCGCGTGGAGCTCGAGGCCCTCGGGCAGCGTATGGCCACAGTACTCGCGCACGCCTTCGCGGTAGACCGTCGCGATCGACGTGGGGGAGCTTCCGGTCAGGTAGCCGCGGACCACGAACTCGACGGGCAGGACCCGGCACTCCCGGACCACCTGCACCACGGGGTCCGGCACCGCGATCAGGTGGTTGGGGACGCTCTCCCGGGTGCGCTCGAACCAGAAGGCCGCCAGCTGGTTCAGGACCTGGCCCTTGAAGGGGATCGTGTCGACGACCACGTCGAAGCAGCTCACGCGGTCGGTCGCGACCAGGATCCGCTCCGACCCACGCACGTAGCTGTCGCGGACCTTGCCGGGTCGTGGCTCGCCGAACTCGCTGAGGTCGGTCTGCGAGAGCGCGAGCCGCCGCTGCTCTCGGATCAGGCCTGGATCCATGCCCATGCTCGCCCCCTCTCACCGAGATCCTCGGCCGAGAGGCTAGTACACCGCCCCCCCGTTCGGGGAGAGAACCTGGCCGGTCATGTAGCTATTGTCGGGATCGACGAGCAGCAGCGCCGCCGGGACGACCTCTTCGGGCTGGCCGAAGCGCGAGAGGGGGATCCGCGCGAGGGTCGACTGGCGCAGGAAGTTGTCCAGGGTTCCGAGCATCGGCGTCTCGATCCATCCCGGCGCGATCGCGTTCACGGTCACGCCGAAGGGCATCAGCTCGCGTGCCACCGAGCGCGTGAAGGCGAGGATCCCGCCCGCAGCGGCGCTGTGGTGGGGTGCTCCCGCGAAGCCGTCGAGGGCGCCGATCGACGACAGGTTGACGATCCGGCCGTAGCGAAGCGGCGTCATCAGGCGCAGCGCCTCGCGGTTGCAGAAGAAGGTGCCGTCCAGGTGGACCTCGATCGTGCGCCTCCAGAGTGCGTCGTCCAGGTCCGTCGTCGCGTTCATGGGGGTTCGGTACCCGCGGCCCGAGAGCACCTCCTCCGCGATCCTGCGCGCGCGCTCCTGGACCTGGGGCGGCAGATCCACGAAGCCCGCGCTGCAGACCAGGATCTCGAGGCCCCCCCACTCGTCGCGTACCTGGTCGAAGGCGCGACGCACCGCGGGCGAGTCCGCCACGTCGATCTCGAGCGCCAGCGGACAGGACGCACCCAGCGCCTCGCGGGTCTGGTCGAGTCGCGGCTTGTCGATGTCGAGCAGACCCACCCGGGCCCCGCGCGCGGCCAGCGCAGTCGCAATCGCCCGCCCGATCCCCGAGGCGGCGCCGGTCACCAGGGCGCGGTGACCCTCGATCGAGCCCATCAGTGCTCCCCGCGCGCCCGGCAGCGTGCCGCGCGCGCCTCGACCGCGTCGAGCACGTCCCCCTCGAGCCGAATGCCGTCCAGGGCCTCGATCTCGCGAATCCCGGTGGGGCTGGTGACGTTGATCTCGGTCAGCCAGCCTCCGATCACGTCGATTCCGGCGAAGACGATGCCCTCCGATACGAGCGAGGGCTCGAGCGCGGCGCAGATCTCCCGGTCTCGAGGGGTGATCTCGGTGCGCGCAGCCTCGCCTCCAACGTGGAAGTTCGCACGGGTCTCGTGGAGGCGAGGAATCCGCAGCACCGCGCCGACGGGCTTCCCCTCGACGAGGATGATGCGCTTGTCGCCCTCGCGAATCTCGGGCACGTAGCGCTGGGCGATCTGGAAGCGACGTCCCCGGTCGGTGGCCATCTCGAGGATCGCAACGGCGTTGCGATCCTGGGCCGAGAGGTGGAATACGCCCTCGCCTCCGCACCCCCCGATCGGCTTCAGGATCATCTCTCCGCCGAGCTTCTCACGGAACGCCAGCAACGCCTCGACGTCTCGAGAGACCAGGCTCTCCGGACACAGCTCGGGAAAACGCAGCGTGTAGAGCTTCTCGTCCACCTCGCGCAGCCCCCGCGGGTCGTTCACCACCAGGGTCGGGGGGCGCACCAGCGACAGGATGTGGGTCGCGTAGAGGTAGTCGAGGTCGTAGGGCGGGTCCTTGCGCATCCAGACCACGTCGAACTCGCGCAGGGCGTGCGAGCGGGCCGGTCCGCACTCGAACCAGGGGGTCGCTCCAGTCAGGTGCGTCGGGACGGCGCGCACCCGTGGCTGCCCTCCCGGAGTGACCTCGAGGGGGTCGACGCCACAGGTCCAGACCTCGTGACCTCGCGCCTGGGCCTCTGCCATGAACGCGATCGTGGTGTCTTGAAGGACACTGAGCGACGACAGCGCATCGACGATGAAGACGTGTCGCACGGCGCGCGATCCTACGCGGCGGGGGCTCGGGTGTCAAAGGGCGCACCCCATGCAACCTTGCGAAACTACGTGGGATTCCTGCGTTGAACGGGGTGGGGGCCTGAGCTAGCTTCGGCCGTCGTGAAGCGCCTGCTCCGAGTCCTGGCCGTGGGGAGCGCAATCGCAGCTCTGGCCGCCGTCGTCGGAGGGGCGGCGCTCTACGCGCTCGTGACCCGCGACCTGCCGCGCCTCGGCTCGCTCGAGGACTATCGCCCGAACCTGGTCACGCGCATCTACTCCGCCGACGGAGAGGTCGTCGGCCGGCTCTACCGCGAACGCCGGGAGATCGTTCCGATCGAGCGCATCCCCCGCTTTCTGGTGCAGGCCTTCGTCGCGGCCGAAGACGGCACCTTCTATACGCATGGGGGCCTCGACTACCCGGGCATCCTGCGCGCCGCGTGGGCAAACCTGAGGGCGGGGGGCATCCGGCAGGGCGGGAGCACGATCACCCAGCAGGTCGCGAAGACCTTCCTGCTCACACGGGAGCGCAGCTACGTTCGAAAGCTGAAGGACATGGTGCTCGCCCGTCGGATCGAGGCCCATCTCGACAAGAACGAGATCCTCTACCTCTACCTGAACCAGATCTACCTGGGATCGGGCGCCTACGGCGTCCAGGCTGCGGCCAGGACCTACTTTGGAAAGTCGGTCGACGAGATCACGCTGGCCGAGGGCGCGCTGATCGCGGGCGTGGTCCCCGCGCCGTCGCGCTACTCGCCCCTGGTCCACCCGGACTACGCCCGGGCGCGCCAGCGCTTCGTTCTCGCTCGGATGGAGGCCGAGGGCTACATCACCGCAGACCAGCGGCTGGCCGCGCTCGCCGAGCCTCTCGTGCTCTACCACCCCCGGCCGGACCCCGACCGACAGGCCTCGCGTTGGTTCGTCGAAGAGGTCCGACGCTACCTGGTCGACCGCTTCGGCGAGGACGAGGTGCTGACGGGAGGTCTCGACGTCCGGACGACGCTGGTGCTACGCGACCAGCGAGCCGCGTGGAACGCGGTGCGCGAAGGGCTTCGCGATCACGACCGACGTACGGGCTACCGGGGCCCGCTGCGCAAGGTGCCCGACTCCGAACGCGCCGCAGCGCTCCTCGAGATCGAGGCACACAACGGCGCCCCACCGTGGCCATCGGGAACGCTCGTGCGCGCGCTCGTCACTCAGGTGGACGACGAAGCGGGGATCGCGACGCTGGCCCTCGGCTCGGGGGTCGAGACGCAGCTTCGCCTCGAGGACGTCGCCTGGGCCCGAAAGCCCGACCCCGAGGTGGACGGACTTGCCGTGAAGATCAGCCACATCCGCACGGCCCTCGCGCCCGGAGACGAGGTCGAGCTCGAGAAGACCGGCGAGAGCTTCAGCGACGACGCGACCCACCCGGTCGATCGCTTTGCGCTGTACCAGGAGCCGCAGGCGGAGGGGGCGCTGCTGGCTCTCGACCTCCCGGCTGGACGGGTACGCGCGCTGATCGGGGGCTACGGATTCGATCGCAGCCAGTTCGATCGGGCGGTGCAGTCGCACCGCCAGCCGGGCTCTGCATTCAAGCCCATCGTCTACGCGACGGCCCTGGAGCGCGGCTATACGCCGGGCACGATCGTCTACGACACGCCGGTGGTCTACGACAACAGCGAGTCCGGATTCACCTGGAAGCCCCAGAACTACTCCGAGAAGTTCTACGGACCGATCCTGCTCCGCGACGCCCTGGCGAAGTCCCGAAACCTGGCCACGATCCACATCCTGCGGGACATCGGAATCCCCGCGGTAGCCGAGACCGCCCGCAAGCTCGGCATCCGCAGCCGGTTCGGGCGCGAGCTCGGCATCGGCCTGGGCCAGAGCGAGACGACCCTGGCCGACCTGGTCGCCGCGTACGGAGCGTTCGCCTCGGAGGGGCGGCGGGTGGAGCCGATCTTCGTGGTCGAGGTTCGCGATCGGGACGGCCGGCTGCTGGACGCCGACGTCCGGCTCCGCGCCGTCGAGGCCACCGAGCCGTCCGACGCGCCGGAGTCGACCGCCGCCGACGTCGCCACCGCGCCCCCGGTGGACGGGATCCCCCGGCTTCGGACGGTCGAGAGCAGGGCGCCCGCCCTCGATCCCGAGATCGCATACCTCATGACCAACCTGCTCCAGGGCGTCGTCAAGAACGGCACCGGCTGGCGGGCAAAGGCGCTCCATCGACCCGTCGCCGGAAAGACCGGAACCACCAACGACCTGCACGACGCCTGGTTCATCGGCTTTACACCCGACCTCGTGGCCGGGGTCTGGGTCGGGTACGACGTGGCGCGTCCGCTCGGCAAGAACGAGACGGGCTCGCGCGCGGCCAGCCCGATCTTCGTCGACTTCATGCGGAGCGCGCTTCGAGGGCAGCCGATCCACGACTTCTCGGTGCCGGAGGGCATCGTCTTCATCCGGATGGACCGGAAGACCGGCCTGGTCGCCGCTCCCGGGGATCCGGACTACATCTTCCAGCCCTTCCGCGAGGACCACACTCCGACGCGATCGACGGCGAGCCCCGAGGCGGGCGCGGGCGCAGGCGCGACGGGGAGCGAGCCGCGCCTCGACTAGCCGCGGCAAGGGCGGGCATGCGCGCCCCGTGTCGCGTGGCCTCGCCCTCGAGTCGTTAGACTCCCGCCGGTGCCCGGGCGAGAGGTCATCGTGGTCGGCGCCGGCCACAACGGGCTCTGCTGCGCCGCCTACCTGGCGCGCGCCGGCCTGAAGGTCACGGTCCTCGAACGGCGCGCATGCCTCGGCGGTGCCAGCGTGACGGAGGAGCTCTGGCCCGGCTTCCGCGTCTCGCGCGCGGCCTACGTGCTGGGGCTGCTCAGACCGCGGATCGTGCGCGAGCTCGAGCTCGAGCGCCACGGGCTGCGTTGGCTGGCGCGCACTCCCGCGTCGTTCACACCCCTCCCCGATGGCCGCTCGCTGGTGCTGGGGGCCGGGCTCGAGGACGACGTCGCCGAGATTCGACGCTTCTCGACCCGCGACGCCGAGGCGTACCCGCGCTTCGAGGCGCTGCTGGAACGCATCGCGCGCGCGATCGAGCCGACCCTCGACCGGCCGCCGCCGACGTGGCCGCTGCGCGGCCTTCGCGACCTGGCTTCGTGGGGATGCGCCCTGCGGGCTGCGCTCCGCCTGCGGGGCGATCTGCCGCGCACGGCGCGTCTGCTGCTGGGACCCGCACGCTCGCTGCTCGAGGAGTGGTTCGACTCCGAGCCGCTGCGGGCGACCCTGGCGACCGACGCCGTGATCGGAGCCTGGGCCTCGCCCTCGTCGCCCGGGACGGGCTACGTGCTCTTTCACCACGTGATGGGCTCGATCACCGGCCGCCGGGGAGTCTGGGCATACACGTGTCGGGAGGGATGGGCGAGCTGGCCATGGCTCTAGCCCGCTCCGCGCAGGCCGCCGGCGTCGAGATCCGGGGGGGCGCGGCGGTTCGCGAGATCTGCATCGACGACGGCCGGGTACGTGGCGTCACCCTCGAGAGCGGAGAGGAGAGGGCAGCCGACCTCGTCGTATCGTCGGCCGATCCCGCGCAGACGTTCCTGCGCCTTTGCGACTCTGCCGCGTTGCCAAAGCCCTTCGTGCGGGCTCTCGGCACGATCGACTACCGCAGCCCCGTCCTCAAGCTCAACCTCGCACTCGATCGCCTGCCCCGATTTCGCCTTCGCGACCGGGAGCAGGCGCCACTCGGCGGCACGATCCACATCGGGGCCCTCGACCTCGACGCCCTCGACCGGGCCTTCGACGACGCGCGCGCGGGCCAGGTGTCGGAGCTTCCGCTGGTCGAGCTGACGCTCCCCTCGGTGCTCGACCCCAGCCTGGCTCCCGAGGGCCGACACACCGCGTCGATCTTCGCGCAGTACGCACCCGTTCGACCCCCCGAAGATCCGGCCTGGCCCACCCTGCGCGACCGCGCGCGCGACCAGGTGCTGGCCAGCATCGAGCGGGTCGCGCCCGGCTTTGGCGACTCGATCCGCGAGCTCGAGGTGCTGGCACCTCCGGACCTGGAGTCGATCTTTGCGCTCACCGGCGGGAACATCTTTCACGGCGCGATGACCCCCGACCGGCTGCTCTTCCAGCGCCCGGTGCCGGACTTCGCGCGCTACGCGACCCCGGTCGAAGGACTCTGGCTCTGCGGCGCGGGAACCCATCCCGGGGGTGGAGTGATGGGTGCGTGTGGACGCAACGCGGCGCTCGAGATCCTGCGTCGCGAGAGGCGCCGTCACGCCCGCGTCCGATCCAACGACAGAACCCGCCGAGCGGCGCTCGACGGGTCCAGCGAGGCAGGAGTATAGCACATGGCACGAGGTTGGGCGCAGACTTTCTTCGGCTCGCTCGCGAATGCTGTGTTCTGCCCCGCGAACCCAAGAAACGAGCCCGTGAAGCCCTGATTTGTCCCCTCCAACCCCCGACCCACCCGGCCCCACACAGACGGCCTCTTCCGGACCTCCACGCGAGCCGGCCCCGGGCGAGGGAGCCCCGGAGCGCGGGCAGCTGCTCGCGGGACCAGAGCACTTCCAGGTCGAGGAGGTGCCGATCTTCGATCGCTCGGGGAGCGGCGAGTACCTGTACCTGCAGGTCGAGAAGCGCGGGCTCACCAGCGAGCGGGTCGCGGGGTGGATCGCGCGGGCGCTGGGGCGATCGCGCCGCGATGTGGGGTACGCGGGCCGCAAGGACCGGCACGCCGTGGCTCGCCAGTGGTTCAGCGTGCGCGGCGGCCGCGAGGCCCGGGTCGCGCGGCTCGAGACGCTGGCGGAGCCCGGCTCGCTTCGCGTGCTTCGGGTGGACCGGGACCGCGAGCGGCTGCGGCCCGGAGACCTGGCGGGAAACCGATTTGCGCTGGGGCTCGGGGGAGTGCGGGATCCCGAAGCCCTCGAAGCGGCCCTCGCGTCCCTGGACCGGACCGGAATCCCGAATCGCTTCGGCCAGCAGCGCTTCGGTGCCGGAGGCTCGACGCTGGCGAGGGCGCGGGCCTGGGGTGCGGGCGAGGCGGCGAGCGGAGACCGGCGCACGCGGTCGCTGGTCGCGAGCGCGGCGCAGGCTGCGATCTTCAACGGCGTTCTCGAGGGCCGCCGTCGCGAGGGAAGGCTGCGGGTCCTCGAGGTCGGGGACCTCGTCCGGGTCGCCGCCGGAAGCCTGGTCGCGTGCAGCGCAGAGAATCGCGCGGCCCTGCAGGCGCAGGCGGCGGCGCTTGGGGCGAGCGCGACGGGACCCCTACCCGGAAGCCGGGTACGCCGTCCCGGCCGCTCCGTCGAGGCGCGCGAGCGAGAGTGGTCGCGCACGACCGGGATCGAGTGGAGCTGGCTCGAGGAGGGCGGACCGCTCGAGAGCCCCGGCGACCGACGCGCCCTGGTGATCGGCTTCCGCGAGCCGCCCTCGCTCGAGGTCGCCCGGGACCGCGTCTGGCTGCGCTTTGCACTGCCGCCCGGGGCCTACGCGACCGAGGTGCTGCGCTCGCTGGGCGTGAGCGTCCCCGCCCGCCGAGCGGAGCCTGGCTAGAAGCGTGATCCCGGCCCGGCTTCGGCGAGGTTCGCGATCTGGATCGGCT
>JBHHYV010000102.1:0-12512 GCA_046757685.1 Myxococcota bacterium | reverse complement strand
CGACGTCGTCCTCGAACACGACCGTCACCACGGAGAGCCCCGTCTTCGAGATCGACCGGACCTCGGTGACATCCGGAAGCCCGTTCATCACGGTCTCGATCGGGAAGGTGATGAGCTGCTCCACCTCGACCGCGGCGAGGCCGGGGGAGGCGGTGTTGATCTGCACCTGGATGTTCGTGACGTCTGGGAAGGCGTCCACGTTGAGCTGGAGGGTCGAGTAGATTCCAAAACCCACGAGCGCGGCGCCGAACAGGGCCACGAGGAAGCGCTGCCGGAGAGCACCCTCGACGATGCGGTTCAGCATCTCGGGCCGCCGACGCTAGTCATCCTCGAAGCCCGCCTTCTCGAGCTCCGACTTCAGGGTGAAGCCCCCGCGCGACACGAATCGGTCCCCGGGCGAGAGGCCCTCGAGAATCTCGACCTGCCGGCCGTCGGAGGTGCCGAGACGGACCGGGCGAGGCTCGAGACCATCGCCATTCGCCACGAAGACCACCCTCTCGTCGCCCAGGCTCTGCACGGCGTCTCGCGGGATCGCGACGGGAACATCGGCACTCTGGACCGTCACAGTGCCCGTCACGAAGAGGCCGGGCCGCCAGGTGCCGTCGGGGTTCGGAAGCACCACTCGCGCGGTCGCGGTCCGCGTCTTCTCATCGACGACCGGCGAGACGTACGAGAGGGTCCCCTCGGCTCCCGGCGCCGCGTGGCCCGTGGCGATCTGGACCTGCTGGCCGACGCGAACCCGATCGAGGTCCTTCTGGTAGACGCTCAGGTCGACCCAGACGCTTCGCAGGTCTGCCACGACGAAGGCCTCCCGGTCGGTCGCCACGGCCTCGCCACGGGTCAGGTGCTTGGCGATCACGGTGCCGTCGATCAGCGACTTGAGCGGGTAGCTGGCAAGCGACTCGCTGCTCTCGATCCAGGCGAGCACATCGCCCGCCTGGACCGTATCGCCGACCTGCTTTCGGACCTCCTTGACGATGCCGCCGAATCGGGGCACGAGGTGCGCGAGCCGGTCCTGGTCGGGACGGATCTCGCCGGGAAGCTCGATCGTGAGCGCGATGTGACCGGGACCGGCCGTTTGGAGCTCGATTCCGAACTCGGAGCGCTGCGCTTGACTCAAGCGAATGGACGCGGTGCCATCGACCGTCGTTGCGACGCGCTCGTCGGCCCCGTCCACGTGGGCATCGGACCCGCCGAGCGGCTCGGCGCCGCAGGCCGCCGCCCAGACGACCCCCAGCGAGACGATGAGGCCGCTCGCAATCTGCCGGCGACGCGCCCCGTGGTGCAATCTCATGTTCGGTTCCCCCCTCAAGGCCGGCCCTGGATCGGTGTGCCGGTCAGGCGCTCGACCTCGGCGATCGCGCTGTGGTAGGTCTGCAGGGCGTCGAGCTCTCGGCTGCGCAGCTCGAAGAGGCTCCGCTGGGCATCGAGGACATCGAGGTAGCGAAAGAGCCCTCGCAGGTAGCCGCGACGAACGTCCCGGTAGGCGCGGGCGGCCTTCGGCAGCACCCGCTTGCGAAGGGTCGTCACCTGCTGGTAGCTCGCGCCGAGCTCCTGCAGGACCACCTCGAGCGCGGTCCGCACACTCACCTCTGCGGCCATGCGCTGGTGCCGGGCCTTCGTGAGGTCCCGACGGGCTGCGATGCGCGCGCCCTGGTTCCGGTCGAAGACCTGCAGCGGCACGCTCACGCCGAAGACGAGGGCCGTGTCGTTCGACTCCTCGAGACGCCGCAGGGCGGCGCTCGCGACCGGATCCGGGATCCGCTGGGCATCCTCGAGCGCGACGACGGCCTTGCGCCGCTCGATCTCGTCGACCCAGCGGGCGAGCTCGGGATTCGTGTCGAGGCGGCGCGTGATCTGCTCGCGCGAAGGAGGCGCTACGATCGCGAACAGGTCTCCCTCGGCACGGTCGTAGAGCGCCCTGCGGCTTCCCCAGGTTGCGGCCAGCCGGGCCCGCGCCGCGGCGAGGTCGGCCTCGGCGGTGCGTCTCTCCAGCGCCTGCGTCTCGAGCGTCACCTCCGCGCGAGTCCGCTCCACGGGAGAGGCGGCGCCGGCCTCGACCTGCCGCGTCACCGACTCGAGCGACTTGCTGGCGAGACCCACCAGCTCGTCGCGGAGATGCAGCCGCTCCTGGGCTGCCAGCAGCGCAGCAAAGGCGCGCGCCACCTGCGCGAAGACGTCGACCCTGCGCACCTCGTAGTCCCAGCCGGCGAGCGTGGCATCGAGCTCGGCCACGCGGCGGCGCTTCATGCGCTTGCCCCCGAGCTCGATCAGCTGACCGAGCGCGAGGGTGGTCTCGGCCTGGTCGGTGCCACCGAAGTCGCCGGAGCCTCCGACGTTCTCGACCTCGAGCGCGAGCTCCGGGTTCGGGCGAAGGCCGGCCTGCAGGGCGCGCGCCTCGCGCACGCGCACCTCCCAGGCGAAGGCCGCCAGGTCGGGGTTGCGGAGCAGCGCCGCGGCCAGGGCATCGCGCAGGGTGATCACGCCCTGGGGCTCGGGTCCCGGCTCCATCGGCGCCGGGTCGCTGACCGCTTGCGGCGCCGAGTAGACGGGGAGCGCCGCTCCGAGGGGGCGCGGAGAGGGCGGCTCGATCGCTCGAGGCGCGAGCGCGCAGCCCGCGAGCGCGGCGCCTGCCAGCAGGCAGAGGCTCGGGACGACCCGCCAGGGTCGCGGCCCTGCGGTGCCGAAGGTCGGGTGGGTCTGGATCATGGAGCTCCCGCCGAAGGAGATGGACGAGGCGAACCGACCCCGGGGTGAAGCCCCGGGCAGCGTGGGGTCCAGGTCGCCGCTAGACGAGCAGGATCGTCGACGTCAGGTGCAGCGCGAGATTCGGCGGACCGGCCCGTGCGGCGGTCGGCTCCCAGAGCCGCGGCTCGATCGGTGGCGTGGGCTCCCCGATCGGGGCCATCCGGGTCACGAGCGGCGGGAGGGCCCGGTCCACCTCGAAGCACGAGGGGGTCGTGGGACCCGTTCCGGCCGCCGGGATGTCGAGGCAGGCGCCAGGAGCCTGCAGCGAGGTCCCGCTGGCACCGCGTGAGCCTGCAAGGGCCGGGCACTCGGTCGCGCGGTGCTCGAGCTCGATCGCCCGGTGCCCGTTCGAGCCGACGCAGAGGACCAGTCCAGGAACGCCGGCGAAGCTCCCCGTGAGCAGCATTGCGATCGCACCCGCGAGCATTCCCACGCTATGGCGTCTCTGCTTCATCGTGTTCGAGCTCTCCGGCAGCCGATCGGCGGGCTGCCTGCGCTTCTGAAGCCGCACACTCCGCGCCCCGAGGTAGCGGTGGGTCGCGGCTCGGTAGGCTCGATAGCGATCCCCGTAGGTAGACTCGAGGAAGCGCTCCTCGACGGACAGGTAGATCCGAAACATCCCGCAGAAGAGTGCCGTGGCCGCGAGGGCAACGCTCGACGGGCCCAGGAGTGCGACGCCAAGAAGGGCGGCCGCGATTCCCACGTTCTGGGGATTGCGGCTGAAGCGGTACGCACCGGTGGTGACGAGCTCGCTCGTGTCGCGGCCGTTCATGCGGCGCAGCGAGTGGAACGAGATCGCGCCCCAGGCGGCAAACGAGAGGCCGAGCACCACGAGCGGAAGCCCGAGCGTGCGCCACAGAAGGGGAGGGCCCGGCAAGCTTCCCCAGGCTCCCACCGCGGGGATCACGACGAGAGCAAGCTCCAGGCCGTAGACGATCCACACGAGCCACACCGTACCGACCGAGAGCAGCCCGCCATCGGCGTACTCGCGCTCCACGCGAGCCAGGCACCAGCGGCCGCTGGCGAGGACCAGGAGGAAGAGTGCGGCGCAGGTCCCCAGGGCCGCGGCCATCTTCAGCGAGCCTCGTCCGTCGCGTGCCGCAGGTGCTCGCGCGACAGGTCGAGGAGCATGCGAACGTGCGCGTCATCGAGTCGGTAGTTCATCTTGCGGCCGACCCGGCGCGCACGGACGACCCCGGCCGTGCGCAGCAGCCGCAGGGCCTGGGAGACCGTGGTCTCGGTCGCGTCGATCGTCGCGGCCAGGTCGCAGACGCAGAGCTCTCCGGCCTCGACCAGTGCGTAGAGGAGACGGGCGCGGGTGGTGTCGCCCACCAGGCGAAAGAGCCGGGTCAGGCCCTCGATCTCGTCGTCTGCCGGAAGCTGCCTCCGCGCCGCCTCGACCCGCTCGGCGTCCACCGTGCGGACCGAGCAGCGATCCAGGGGGACGACCTCGGAGGGCGCTCGACTCGTCATAACATATGAATAGCTATTCATATGTCAGAATACAAGACCTGAACGTCCCTGGGGCGCTGAGAGAAGCCCTCAGGCGCCCTCTTGGGTGCCCGGGGGCCCGGACGGAGAGGCCCGCCGGCGCCGCACCAGCGCGTAGATCGTGATGCCCACGAAGACGGCCAGGGCCGGGAGCAGCACGTAGTCGAGCCAGCCCAGGGCGGCCGAGAGCCCCACGGCCCCCAGGAGCACCACGAGCAGCGGAGTGAAGCAGCACAGCGCCGCGACCAGCGTCCCCGCCAGGCCGATCCCGAGCAGACGTCGATCGGTCATCGGGCCTCGTCTCGCGAGGTCGAGGGGATCGGCTCGGCCTGGTAGCTGCCCGCGCCTTCGATCGCGGCCTCGAGGATGTCGTCGCCAAGCCCCGGGCTTGCGATCACGCGCACGCGCTCCGCCTGGCGATCGATCGTCACGTCGCGCACGCCCTCGACGCCGCGCAGCCCCTTCTCGACGGCCTTCGCACAGAGCCCGCAGGTCATTCCCGTGACCTGGAACTCGTGCACGCGAGGCGCCGGCTCCTCGGCGCCGAGCGGCGCCGCGAGCAGTAGGGCCAGGGTCAGAACCGGAAGAGCGAGCCTTACACGCATCGAGATCTCCTTGCTCCATTCATAGAAGGGCTCCAAGAAGCATCGGGTACGCGACTGCGATGACGTAGACGGCACTCGCCATCCAGAAGAGCCAGCGGGTGAGGCGACGCGACGGCGCGTCCGGCGCGCAGGCGTCCTGGGCGCACTCGCTGCCCGCGGTAGCGGGTGCGGCACGAAAGATCCGCACGCCTGCATAGAGAAGAAGGCCCCCTCCGAGGACGATCAGGTAGGGACGCACGGGCTCGAAGATCGAGAGCGACCCGAGCGCGCCCACCGACACGCCGAAGAGCAGGAAGAGGGCCGGCGCTACGCAGCACGAGGCGATCACGACCGAGAGCCCCAGCACTCCGCCGGTGGCCAATGTCTCTCGCTTCACCGCTCCGTCCCCTTCCATGTGTACTTCAGTGTGCACAGCACGACAGCGACTCCACGTCCTTGTCGAGCCCGAGCAGGGCCAGCTTGATGGCCTCGCTCTGGGTCAGGTAGGGATGGAAGTGATGGGCGACCTGCTGAATGGAGAGGCCGAAGCGGATCATGAGGCTGGCCTCCATGATCTGCTCGCTCCCCTCCGGGGCCAGGATCCGGGCGCCCACGAGCCGATCCGTTCCACTCTGGCGCAGCAGCTTGACGAAGCCGCGGGTGTCTCGCGCGGCCAGCGCGCGGGGAACCCTGTCGAGCGGCAGCACCGACACGTCGACCTCGACACGAGCCGCTCGCGCCTGGGACTCGTTCAGGCCCACCCCGGCGAGCTGGGGGTCGCTGAAGATCACCCACGGGATCGCCGTGTAGTCGCGCGGGATCGAGCTGCCGAGCAGCGCGTTCTCGGCGGCCAGGCCGCCCTCATAAGCGGCGGCGTACACGTACTGGGGATCGCCGATGACGTCCCCCGCGGCATAGATGCCCGGCACGCTCGTCTCCAGCTTCTCGTTCACGCGGACGTGGCCCGCCGCGTCGAGCGCGACCTCCGCCAGGCCTTCGCTGTTCGGACGTCGACCCAGCGCCGCCAGCACCGCGTCCGCCTCGAGGCGATCCGCGCGGCCATCGTGACGCACCCAGACGAAGCGACGAGGGCCCACGCTCCCGACCCGCTCGAGGGCGCAGCCGGTGCGGATCTCGATCCCCTCCGCGCGCAAGAGGTCGGCGAGAGCCTCGGAGACGTCCGGATCCTCGTCGGGCACGATCCGCTCACTGCGCTGCACGATCGTCACGCGACTGCCGAGGCGCGCGAACATCTGCCCGAGCTCGAGCGCGATGTAGCGTCCGCCTAGCACGACCAGCTCGCGCGGAAGCGCCGACGCGTCGAGCGCGCTCGTGCTGTCCCAGACCCCGGGATCGTCGAGCCCCGCGATTGGGGGCCGCGCGGGTCGGGTGCCCGTCGCGATCAGGATCCTGTCGGCCGCGAAGCGCTCGCCGTCGATCTCGATCGCTCGCGGCTCGAGCAGTCGGGCGCGCCCTGCGCGGACCTCGATCCGCGGATCACCCGCGGCGACGTCCACGTACTTGGCCTGGCGAAGGCTCGCGACCAGCTCGTCCTTCTCGCGCACGAGCTCCCCGAAGTCGATGCGGCTCGCCTCGGGCTTGATGCCGCGAAAGCGCGAGAGCCCGTTCCAGTGGGCGTTCTCGGCCGCGCGGATCAGCGTCTTCGAGGGCACGCAGCCCACGTTCACACACGTGCCGCCGATGGCTCCTGCGTTGACCAGGAGCACCCTCGCCCCCAGCTCCGAGCCGCGCAGCGCCGCGGCGAAGGCCGCCGAGCCCCCACCCAGGATCGCGAGGTCGTAGCCCTCGCCTCGGTCGGTCGAACAGCAGCCCTCGCTCACGGTCGCCTCCCTGCCCCCCCGGTTCGGCCCGAAAGCTACAGCTTGAACCCCGGTTCAAGGTCAAGGGCGGGCGCGCGGCCGGGTCCGGGCCGAGGAGGAGAGGTCCTCGACGACCTTGCAGCGCCCGCTCGGAGCGTGCTCGCGGCAGGTGCGCAGGGCCCGCTCGAGCACGCGCTTCAGGTGGCGCAGCTCCGCCATGCGCTCGGAGACCTCGTCCAGGCGGTGCTCGATCAGCGCCTGGACCTTGCCGCAGGGAGCGGGGCGCAGCAGGGCCCGGACGTCGCTCAGGGTAAAGCCCGTCGCCTGGGCCGCCCGGATGAAGCGCAGCCGCTCCAGGTCGTCCTGGGAGTAGAGGCGGTAGTTCGAGGCACTCCGGCCGCTCGGCCGGAGCAGCCCCTCCCGCTCGTAGAAGCGCACGGTCGAGGTCGGAACCTCCGCCGCCGCGGCGAGCTCCCCGATCGTCAGGCCCGGCTTCACGGCCAGAGAATAGGGCCTCGAAGGCCCGCTGCGGTCGGGGGCTCAGGTCGAGGGCGGCAGGTGTCGAGGAAATGCTCGGGTCAACCCTTGACTCTGGACTATACTCCAGGGTGTACATTCCCAGAGAGGTAGCCGAGATGAAGATCGGAGAAGTCGCCCGGGCCGCGGGCATCGGCATCGACGCCATCCGCTTCTACGAGCGCCAGGGGCTGATCGAGAAGCCTGCCCGGAGACCCTCGGGGTACCGCGTCTACGGGCCCCAGGCCGTGTCCCACCTGCGCTTCATCAAGCGCGCCAAGGAGCTCGGGTTCTCGCTGAAGGAGATCTCGGAGCTGCTCTCGCTCGACGCCGACTCCCGGGCGACGGCCGGCGACGTGAAGGCGCTGGCAGAGCAGAAGCTCGGCGACATCGAGGAGCGGATCCGCGCCCTGCGGCGCATGCAGCGAGCGCTGCGTCGGGTGGCCGAGGGCTGCCCCGGTCAGGGGCCCACGAGCGGCTGCTCGATCCTCCGATCACTCAACGGGCAGGCGCACTGATGCGTTCCCTCGGTCGGCGAGCGCGAGCGGACCCGATTCCCGGACGGTCCTGGCGATCGAGTACCCCTTCTAGAGGAGCAACGACCATGGCATGGCTCGAGATCAAGGAGCTCCGGCGCCTGGGGTGGATCGCCCTGGGGCTGGTGCTCGCGATGTCGACGGCGTCGATCGCGCGCGCGGCAGACGTGGTGCTGCGGGTCGACGGGCTGGCGTGTCCCTTCTGCGCCTTCGGGATCGAGAAGAAGCTGATGAACGTCCCCGCAGTCTCGGGGATGGACATCGACCTTGACGAGGGCAAGGTGACGTTGCAGCTGCGCGAGGGCGAACGCCTCGACGCGGCGGCGCTCGACGGCGCCGTCGCGGACGCGGGCTTCACCCTGCGCAAGATCCTGGTCGAGAACGCGATCGGCACCCTCTCCGAGACCGGGAGCGGCGAGTACCTGCTTCAGTGCTCGGAGCCCCTCGCCGAGTTTCGGGTTCGCCTCGATTCCGGCGATGCGCTGCCCCAATCCACTCCGATCCGAGACCCCATCCGCGTCCAGGTGACAGGAGAGGTGACGAAGTTCGTCGCCGAGCCGGCTCCGCTGGCCGTCACGTCGCTGGGACCCGTCGCGCCCAGGACGGACGCCTCCCGATGAGAGAGGCGGGCTCGGCATCCGCCCTCTCGGCGTTGACCGCGCTCCCCTGGTGCTGCATCGCGCCGGCGGCCCTCGCGGCGGGCGGAGTGGCCACGGCGGGAGCCGGCGCCGCCATCGCCCAGGCAACGCCCGTGCTGCTGGTGGTGAGCGTCGGCTTCCTCGGCCGGACCGTCTACCTGGCGGGGGTTCGCCGCAGCGGCCGGCCCTGGGCGCGCGCCATCGCGCTCGTGTCCGCGCCGCTGGTGGCGGCCTTCTGGGCCTATCGGCTCGGGCTCTGGCCCCTGTGAAGACCGCCCTGGCGCTCGCGCTCGGCCTCATTGCAGCGCTCGGCTGTGCGGGCGACCCGCCGGTCGCCCCGCCGAAGCTGCTCTCGGCCTGGGGCGAGTCGGGTCACGCGCCGGGTCAGCTCTTCCGGCCCACCGGGATCGCCGTCTCGCCCGACGGCTCGGTCTACGTCGCCGATACCGGCAACGATCGCATCCAGGTGTTCGATGCCGACGGAACCTACCGGCGGAGCTTCGGCAGCACTGGCGACGCGCGCGGCCAGTTCCGGAGACCGATGGACCTGGACATCGATGCGGCGGGGCGGGTCTACGTGGCCGAGCTCGGCGGGGATCGGGTGCAGGTATTCACGGCCCAGGGCGAGTGGCTGAGCGAGATTCGCGGCGAGACGACCAAGGCGGGGTCCTTCGACGGCTCCGCGGGCGTTTGGGTCTCGCCCGGGGGCGACGTGTTCGTCGCGGACTTCTACCACGATCGCGTGGTGCACTTCGGCCCCAGTGGCGGGCTTCGAGGCATCCTCGGCCGGTCCGGCCGGGCGCTGCCCGGGCGCCTGCACTACCCGACCGACGTCGAGGGGATCGACGGCGCCATCGTCGTGGGCGATGCGTACAACAACCGGGTGCAGGCGTTCGGGCCCGACGGCGCCAGCGAGTGGCGGCTCGGCGGGCCCCTGGGCCTGGGGATCCCGGGCTCCTGGGCCGGCTGGTTTCGCGTCGCGACCGGGATCGCCAGCGACGCCACGGGTCGCCTGTACGTGGCCGACTTCAAGAACGATCGCATCCAGGTCTTCGACCGGGACCGGAATCTCGTGACGATCTTCGGTCACAAGGGCGCCGGCCCCGGCGCCTTCGAGCATCCGACCGACCTCGACATCGGTCCCGACGGCCGCATCCACGTCGTCGACTTCGGAAACGACCGGGTCCAGGTCTTTGCGCCCATCGGGTCCGCTCCCTCGTGAGGACTGCGGTCTTCGGACTCTGCGGACTGATCGGGCTCCTGGTCGCGAGCCCCGCGTGGGCCCAGGGAATCAACACCAACGTGGCCCTGCCGGTGGCCCGGGGCGAGGCCATCTGGCGCTCCCAGCTGCGCTTCGTTCGGGCGACCGACGATCCGTCACCGGCCGACCGCGAGGTGAGCACCCTGGTGGCCCCGCAGACGCTCGTGCTGGGAGTCACGCCGCGTCTCACCGCCTTCGCCACGCTGCCGCTGCTCGCACACCGGCGAGTCGCGTCGAGCTCGGGGACGACGCGCATAGACGCGGCGTTCGGCGACGTGACCCTGCTCGGACGCTACACGCTGTGGTGGGACGACTACGCGCCGCTCTCGACGCGACGCGTGGCACTGCTCGGCGGCGTCAAGCTTCCGACCGGAGCCGATCGCTTCGGTACCCGCAGCCTGGACCCAATGTTCGGCGCGGTGGCGACCTGGGCCTTCGACCGCCACGAGGTCGACCTGGACGCAATCTACCGGGTCTCGACGCAGCGCCGGGGATTTCGGCAGGGCGATGGCGTGCGCTACGACGCCGCCTACCGCTACCGGCTCTGGCCGGCGCACTTTCGCGGGACGCAGTGGCAGCTGAACGCACTGGTCGAGCTGAACGGCGAGTGGCGCGACCGCGACCGCAAGAGCGGCGCGAGCGTCCGCAGCTCTGGCGGCTCCAAGCTCTTCGTCGCTCCCGGGCTGCAGCTCATCTCCAAGCGCTGGATCCTGGAGACTTCGTTCCAGGTGCCCATCGTGCAGGACCTGAAAGGCACACAGCTCGAGCAGGACTTCGTCGCCGTGCTAAGCTTCCGGGTTCCCTTCGCGCTTCCCTGAGGGTCGTGGTCGTCCGCGCTCGAGCCACCGGGGAGGAGTCCGGGCCTCCGGTTCACGACCCGCGCTCAGTAGGAGCGAGGAAGGCCCAGCGTCCTCTCCCCAATGAAGCACAGGACGCGTTCGCGGTTGACGGGTGCGGAGCGAAGCAGGCGGCAGGCCTGGTAGATGTCGTAGATTCCTGCATCGCGGGTGTAGCCGTAGCCACCGTGGGCCTGCCAGGCTGCCTGAAGGGTCATGAGCCGCGCCAGCTCCACCTGGGTTCGCGCGCGGGCCAGCGGGTGCTGCACGCCCTGGTACGCTCCGATCGGTGCGTCGAACACGACCCTCTCCCGGGCGTAGTCCGCCCCGCGCTGCGTCAGGTAGCGCCCCCCGTGGGGACGAGCGAAGGTCTTCAGGTTGGGCCTGTTCGAGCCCGCATCGGCCTCGGTGATGGCAAAGCACACGAGCTCCTCGCCTCGGCAGATCCGCGGGAGGATTCGGCTCTTCTGCTCCGGGGTACCGAATCGCGCCAGCGCGGGCAGCGCAATGCTCGGACCCGTGAGGAGCAGCAGCAGCGGGAAGCCCTGCTCGGCGATCCCCTCGATGAAGACCGCCTGCTCGGTCATCCCCAGCCCGCTTCCGCCGTACTCCTCGGGGACGAGAATCCCGAGGTAGCCGTCCTTCCCGAGCTGCCTCCATAGCTCCATCGGGAACTCCCGGCGCCCGGCGTGCTCGAGCCAGTAGCGGCGGTCGTACTTGCGAGCCAGCTCTCCACCGTAGGCGAGAGTCTGCTGCTGTGTCTCGGTGAGCGAGAAGTCCATCCGCGCCTCAGTCCAGCTCGCCGCGAACGAGGTCGCGACCACGCACCATGCCCTCGAGCTTGGCGAACGACACCTCGCGCGGCAGGTACTTGAAGCCGCAGTCCGGGGCGATGACCAGGCGCCCGGCCGGCACGTGCTCGAGCGCCGCGCGAATGCGACCGGCCACCCGCTCGGGTGTCTCCACCGTCGTGTCGCGCAGGTCCAGCACACCCAGGTGAATGCGCTTGGAGGGGAGCACGCGGAGAAGCGCCAGGTCGAGCCGCGGCTGCGCGCACTCGAGCGAGATCTCGTCCACCGCGCAGGCATCGAGCTCCTGCAGAAACGAGTAGCCCGGCGGCTTGTCCGCGACATGCCGTCCGTAGCCGAAGCACATGTGCAGCACCGTGGGACCAGGCGCACCCTGGAGGGCCCGGTCGATGGCGGGAATCGCGTACCGGCGGGCGGCATCCGCGCGCGCCTGCAGGTAGGGCTCGTCGATCTGCACCACGTCGACTCCAGCCGCAAAGAGGTCACGCACCTCTTCGTTCACAGCAGCCGCATAGGCCTGTGCCAGCGACTCGTCATCGGGGTAGTGGTCGTTCTGGGCCTGCTGGCTCATGGTGAAGGGACCGGGGAGCGTGATCTTGAGCGGCCGGTCGGTGTGGGCCTTGAGGAATCCCACGTGCCCCGCTTCGACGGCGCGCGTTCGCCGGATCGGCCCGCAGACGCGCGGGACGGGCACCTCCTTGCCCGTGCGGTCGATCGCCGTTCCCGGGCGGTCGAGATCCACCCCCTCGAGCGCCGTGGCGAAGCGGTTGGAGTAGCTCTCGCGCCGCATCTCTCCATCGGTCAAGAGATCGATGCCCGCCCGCTCCTGGTCGTGCAGCGCCAGGATCGTGGCGTCGTCCTGTGCCTCTTCGAGGTGCTCGGGCGGGATCCGCCACAGCTCCCGCGCGCGGACGCGGGCCGGCAGGCGCTCGCCCAGCCGCGCGCGATCGATCAGCCAGTCCGGCTGCGAGTAGCTACCGACCAGGGTCGTAGGGAGCAGGGGCAGGTCCATCGGCTCTCCTCTCTGGTACGGTACACCGTCCGGCCGCCCACGATCGCCTCGAGGACCCGGATCTGGTCGATGTGGCTCGGATCCTCGAGGGGGGAGCGCGAGAGGATCACCAGGTCGGCGAGCTTGCCCGGCTCGAGCTCGGGACCAACGCCAGCGCGCTGCTCGAGAGGTTCGCCGATGCGCGGGGGCGCCGGGCCTCGGGGCGGACGCGGGCGCGCTTCCAGGCGGGCGCCGTGGTGCTGCAGCCGATCGGCGCCATCG
>JBHHYV010000101.1:0-12587 GCA_046757685.1 Myxococcota bacterium | reverse complement strand
CAGCACGCGAACGCGCGTCTTCCAACGGATGGAGGGTTCGCTCGACTCAAGGAGGGTGTCGAAGATGGGTTCGCCCATCGCTGGCTCCCACGAGCGAGCCTATCACCCAGCCGTATTCGGCGTTCAGCGCGTGGCCGAGCAGCAATTGGACAACCGGCAACAACCAGGCACAGCCAGGACGCGCAACCAAGCACCGCCAAAATGCGAATTCCTGAGCGAATCCAGCTGCTTATGGCGGGGCGGACGGGACTCGAACCCGCAACTTCCGGCGTGACAGGCCGGTGCTCTGACCAGTTGAACTACCGCCCCCGCGGGCCCTGTTTCATACCGCAGGCCGGACGCGCTGGCAATTTTCGACCGCTTCAGCCTCCGCCGGCTGCCGTCGATGAGAGATCCAAAGGAGGGGGCGTGGGCGGACTGGCTCGACCGCACGTGGGCGTGTGTGGCGAGGCTCCGAGCTGCGAGGAGGGTCGTCGGATCCTCGGCGACCGCGTCCGCGTGACCCACGAGGCGAGCGAGGCGGTCGACCTCTGGATCGTGGGCTGGTCCCAGATCGAGCAGGACGGCGCCGCACTCCTGCGACGGCTGCGCCTGCGGGGGGTCGAGGCTCCACGCATCGCGCTCACGGCCGCCGGAGCCGGGGGCGACCTGGTGCGGGCGTGCTACCGAGCGGGCGCCAGCGAGGTGGTCGGGCAGGAGGAGCTGCGCGAGGAGCTGCCCCGCGCGCTCTCGCGGGCGCTCTCGCGCGCCCGGACGCGAGCCGACCGCGAGATGGAGTCCAGCCAGTTCGCGCGCGAGCTGGGCGAACGTACCCGTCACCTCGAGAAGGCCCTGCGGGCGGTGAGCGACGCCTACGATCAGACCCTGACCGCTCTGGTGTCGGCCCAGGACTGCCGGGAGCGCGAGACGGCCTTCCACTCGCAGCGCGTGGCCGCCTACTCCGTCCTTCTGGGGGCGGAGCTGGAGCTCGACCGCGCGCAGCTCGAGGAGCTCTACCGGGGCGCACTGCTCCACGACATCGGGAAGATCGGCATCCCCGATGCGATCCTGCTCAAGCCCGGCGCGCTCTCGGACTCCGAGTGGGCCGTCATGCGCAGCCACGTCGAGCTCGGGGGCGAGATCCTGAGAGGAATCCACTTTCTCGAGAGGTCTGCCGCAGTCCCCCTGAGCCACCATGAGGCCTGGGACGGGAGCGGCTATCCACGGGGACTCCGCGAGCTCGAGATTCCCCTCTACGCGCGCCTGTTCGCGATCCCCGACACCTACGACGCGCTGCGCTCCGAACGTTCCTACAAGCCCGCCTGGAATCATGGCGAGGCCGTCGCCCAGATTCTCGAGGAGGCGGGCACCCGGCTCGACCCCGGCCTCGCCAAGCTCTTCTCCAGGCTTCCGGAGGGGCTGCTGCTCCGGATCGAGGATGACGTCGAGGAGAGCTGGAGCTTCCGCGATACGCTCTCCTACGTGCGATCGGTGCGCCCGCGGTGAGGGGCGAGCTCGCGGTCCTGGGAGAGCTGCTCCAGCTCGCGGAGGACCCGAACCTGTCGCTCGCGACCTTTGCGGAGCGGGTGGCGGCGGCGCCCAAGCTGGCGGGAGAGATCCTTCGGGTCGCGAACTCCGCGCTCTATGGAATGGCGGGTCGGATCTCGCGGCTCGAGCGAGCGGTGCTGATCCTGGGCCAGACGACGGTGACCCAGATTGCCACCACCGTCCTGGTCGCCGAGCAGACGCGATCCCTCGAGATCGGGCCCATCCGGGGACCGGCCCTCTGGCTGCACTGTCTCGAGTCGGCCTACGGCGCGGCCGCGATCGCACGCGCACTCGAGACGGCGGAGCCCGCCGAGGCCCACCTCGCCGGGCTGCTGCACGATCTCGGGATCCCGGATCTCTTCGAGAGCTACGGGGACCGCTACGCCCGCGTCGTGACTCGCGCCACCGCCGAGGGAGCGCCCCTCGAGGAGCTCGAGCGCGAGACCTTCGGCGAGACCCATGCCGAGCGAATCCTCCAGCGCGCCGGGGAGTGGGGGTTCCCGGCCCGGATCCGCCTCGCCCTCGGCTGTCATCACGCCCCGCTCGACGGTCCCGAGGACTCGCGCGCGCTCGCCAGCATGATCGTGGCCGCCCACTCCCTGGTGGCCGACGATCCCGCGGGATGGAGCGAGCCCGGAGGCGTGGGAGCCGGATCGGACTGGCTCGAGGAGCTCGGACTGCTGCCCGCCGAGGTCCAGGAGGTGCGCGAGGTCACCCGAGAGCGACTCAAGGAGGCGCAGGCGACCTACGGCTGACCGCTCGCGGTGCACGCGGCGTCTGCGAGCGGGTGGACGGCGGGCCGGGACGCGGGTGGTGGGCGAGACCGGGGTCGAACCGATGACCTACGGCGTGTAAAGCCGCCGCTCTACCAGCTGAGCTACTCGCCCGCTCGACGCGCCAGACCCCTACTGCTGGGGGTACTGGACGTCGTAGATCTCCTCCAGCGGGTACTCGCGCGGGTGCGCGAGGGCCGCCGGATCCTCCAGCCGGAGCGCGAGGGGCAACACGTCGTCCATGTGCTCCACCAGACGGATCTCGAGCTTGCGCTTGATCTTCTGCGAGATCTCCCGCAGGTCGCGCTCGTTCTCCGCCGGGATCAGGACCGTCTCGATGCCGCCGCGCAGTGCTGCGATCAGCTTCTCCTTGAGCCCCCCGATCGGCAGCACCCTTCCGCGCAGGGTGATCTCGCCGGTCATCCCGATCCCACAGCGGATGGGGATTCCCGTGAGCGCCGAGACCACCGCCGTCGCCATCGTGATGCCCGCCGAGGGTCCGTCCTTGGGAACCCCACCTTCCGGCACGTGGATGTGCAGGTCGATCTTCTGGTAGAAGTCGCGCGAGAGCCCCAGCTGCTTGGCGCGCCGACGCACGTACGAGATGGCGGCGCGCGCCGACTCCTGCATCACCTCGCCCAGGTGCCCGCTCACCTGGACCTTGCCCTTGCCCGCCGTGGCCAGCGCCTCGATCGAGAGCAGCTCGCCGCCGACCTCGGTAAAGGCGAGTCCGGTGGCGACTCCGACGAGGTCTTCGGACTCGCGAACGCCGAAGCGGTACTTCTGCACCCCCAGGTACTTGCGAACCTGGCGCTGGGCGACCCGCACCCGGACGGTCGCCCCGTCCTCGGCGGCCACGACCTCGCGCGCGACCTTCCGGCAGATCGAGGCGATCTCGCGCTGCAGGCTGCGCACGCCGGACTCCTTGGTATAGCAGCGGATCAGCTCCAGCAGGGCCGCATCGCTGAACTCGACCTGCCCCTCGCGCAGACCGTGCGCCTCGCGCTCCTTGGGCACCAGGAAGCGCCGGGCGATCTGGAGCTTCTCTTCCTCGATGTACCCCGGGATGTGGATGATCTCCATCCGGTCCTGGAGGGGCCGCGGGATTCCGGCGAGGGTATTCGCGGTCGTGATGAAGAGGATCCTGGAGAGGTCGTAGTCCATGTCCAGGTAGTGGTCGTTGAAGGTATCGTTCTGCTCGGGATCCAGGACCTCGAGCAGCGCTGAGCTGGGGTCCCCCCGGAAGTCCATCGACATCTTGTCGACCTCGTCGAGCAGGAAGACCGGGTTGCCCGATCCCGCGCGCTTGAGTCCCTGGATGATCTTCCCGGGGAGCGCGCCGATGTAGGTGCGCCGGTGACCCCGGATCTCGGCCTCGTCCCGGACGCCGCCGAGGCTCATCCGGACGAAGTCCCGATCGCTGGCGCGCGCGATCGAGCGACCGAGCGAGGTCTTGCCCACTCCCGGCGGACCGACCAGGCAGAGGATCGGTCCCTTCATCTTCTCGACGAGCGTCTGCACGGCGAGGTACTCGAGAATCCGCTCCTTGGGCTTCTCGAGGCCGTAGTGGTCCGCCGCCAGGATCGCCTCGGCGGCGGCGATGTCGCCCTTCTCCTCGCGGTAGTCCTGCCAGGGCAGCGACAGGACCCAGTCCACATAGTTGCGCACGACGGTCGCCTCGGCAGACATCGGCGACATCATGTTGAGCTTCTTGATCTCCTTGCGCGCCTTCTCCTTGGCCGCGTCGGGAGCTTTGAGCGCCTCGAGCCGCTCCTCCAGCTCCTGGATCTCGCCCTTGACCTCGTCGCGATCCCCGAGCTCCTTCTGGATCGCCCGCATCTGCTCGTTCAGGATGTACTCCTTCTGCGAGCGCTCCATCTGCTTCTTCACGCGGGAGCGAATGCGGCCCTCGACCTGAAGGACATCGATCTCGGCCTGGAGCAGCGCGTAGACCTCCCCGAGGCGTTCGCCCGGAGAGACGAGCTCGAGGACCCGCTGGCGATCGTCCAGCTGCAGGTTGAGGTGCGCGACCACCGTGTCGGCGAGCCGGCTCGGATCGCGGATCTGCTCGACGGTCGCCGCCATCTCGTGCGGTACCTTTCGGTTGAGCTTGGCGTAGCCGACGAAGGCCTCTCGAAGGCTTCGCATCAGCGCCTCGGTCTCGGCCGTGGGCGTCTCGCTCGGCTCGATCTCGCGGGTCTCGACCAGGAAGAAGTCGTCCTCCTCCAGAAAGCGCTGGATCTCGGCGCGGGTCTTTCCCTCGACCAGCACCTTGACGGTTCCGTCGGGAAGCTTGATCAGCTGGACGATGGAAGCCAGGGTCCCCAGGCGAAAGATGTCGTCTGCGCCGGGCTCATCGGTCTTCGCGTCCCGCTGCGCCGAGAGCATGAGCTGGCGATCCCTCCGCATCGCCTCTTCGAGAGCCCGCACCGACTTCTCGCGGCCGACGAAGAGCGGAACGACCATGTGCGGGAAGACCACGACCTCTCGCAGCGGCAGGAGCGGAAGCTCGCGACCTTCCTCCCCCCGCGCGTCGACCGCGTCGTCTTCCCCCTTGAAGAAGGCCATTCACACCACCCCCTACGCACTCTCCGCCTGATCGTAGACGATCATCGGCTCGGCACCGTGCAGGATCACCTCCTCGTTGATGACGACTTCCGAGATGTCGTCGCGCGAGGGCACGTCGTACATGACGTCGAGCATGGCCGACTCCAGGATCGAGCGAAGGCCCCGCGCCCCGGACTTGCGTTCGAGCGCCACCTCGGCAATCGCGCGCAAGGCACCGTCCGAAAAGCGAAGCGAGACACCCTCGAGCTCGAGAAGCTTCTGGTACTGCTTGGTGAGCGCATTCTTCGGCTCGGTCAGGATCCGGATCAACGCCGCCGTATCGAGCTCCTCGAGCGTGGCCACGACCGGCAGCCTTCCGACGAACTCGGGAATCATCCCGAACTTGAGCAGGTCCTCGGTCGTCACGTCCTTCAGCGTCTCCCCGAGGGAGCGCTCGCGCTTGCGCTGCAGGTCTGCACCGAACCCCAGCCCCCGAGCGCCCACGCGACGCTCGACGACCTCGTCGATCCCGTGAAAGGCTCCACCACACAGGAAGAGGATGTTTGCGGTATCGATCTGCACGAACTCCTGCTGGGGGTGCTTGCGACCGCCCTTCGGAGGCACGTTGGCGATCGTGCCCTCGATGATCTTGAGCAGCGCCTGCTGGACCCCCTCACCCGAGACGTCTCGCGTGATCGAGGGGTTCTCGCTCTTGCGGGCGATCTTGTCGATCTCGTCGATGTAGACGATTCCACGCTGGGCCTTCTCGACGTCGTAGTTCGCCGCCTGCAGCAGGTTCAGGATGATGTTCTCGACATCCTCCCCCACGTAACCGGCCTCGGTAAGGGTGGTGGCATCGGCGATGGTGAAGGGAACATCGAGGATCTTCGCCAGCGTCTGCGCGAGCAGCGTCTTGCCGCAGCCGGTCGGGCCGAGCAGCAGGATGTTGGACTTGCTGAGCTCCACTTCTCCCACGATGGATTGGTTCTCGATCCGCCGATAGTGGTTGTGGACCGCTACCGAGAGGATCTTCTTGGCATGCGCCTGACCGACGACGTACTGGTCCAGGCTGGCATTGATCTCGGCGGGCTTCGGGACTCCCGAGCGAGGCGAGCCGGCATCGCGGCTCGACTCCTCGGCGATGATGTCGTTGCAGAGCTCGATACACTCGTCACAGATGTAGACGGTGGGCCCCGCGATCAGCTTCTTGACCTCCTTCTGGCTCTTGCCGCAGAAGGAGCATGCGAGGTGCGTCCCCTCTTCGCGCCGCTTCATCTGGATCCCTCTGCATCCGACCCCTCGATCCGATGCTTCTCGACGATTCCATCGATCAGACCGTAGTCGCGCGCCTCTTCGGGCGACATGAATCGATCCCGCTCGGAGTCCTTGTCGATCTGGCCCGCATCGCGGTCGGTATGGCGCGCCAGGATCTCGTTCATGGTCTGGCGCATCTTCATCATCTCTTCGGCGTGGATCCGGATGTCGGTCACCTGGCCCTGCATCCCGCCGTGGGGCTGATGGATCATGATCCGGGCGTGCGGCAGCGCCGTGCGCTTGCCCTTGGCGCCAGCGGCGAGCAGGATCGCGGCCATGCTGGCGGCCTGCCCCATGCACGTGGTCGCGACCTCGGGCGCCACGTACTGCATCACGTCGTAGATTCCCAGCCCAGCGCTCACCTCTCCGCCCGGGGAGTTCACGTAGATCTGAATGTCCTTCTCGGGGTCCTCGGCCTCCAGGAAGAGCAGCTGGGCGATGATGAGATTGGCGACCTCATCGTCGATCGGAGAGCCCAGCAGGACGATCCGGTCCTTGAGCAGCCGAGAGTAGATGTCGTACGCGCGCTCTCCACGGTGCGACTGTTCCACGACCATGGGCACCAGCATCGCCATCCCTCTATTGTAGCGAGTCTCTTCGGGGGTGGGGCCGGAGTGGAGCCTGCGCGCTCCCGACGCGCCCAGGCCGACCGCTCGCGAGCACCCCCCGGAACCGACTGCCGACCCTTCCCGCGCCTGCATTGCGGACTCCGCTTCGCCGCGCACTCCGCAGCAGACGGAACAGCGCCGGCAGACCGCCGCGGAAGCCGCGCGTCCACCGGGCGGATCCGACGTAGATTCAGCACGTTAGGACTCGGAAACAGTAGCCTCCGAGAGCAGGAAATCAACCACGCGATCCTCGACGAGCTGCGCGCGGAGCGCATCCAGGAGACCCCTCTCGGTGTACTTGCGCCGCAGCGCAGCAGGCGACTCTCCGCTCTCTTTGGCCTGCTCACGCAGCCGGGCGTCGACGTCGTCGTCGCTGACGTCGATTCCCTCGGCCTCGGCGACCCGCGGAACCAGGAAGCCCACCCGAACATCGCGCTCGGCGTCGCTGCGCCACTCTTCACGCCAGCGTTCGACCTGCGTGCGCAGCTCGTCGATGGGGACCCGCCCGGCGAGGGATCGCGCCGCTCGCTCCAGCCGCGCGCCGAGCTGCCGCTCGACCAGGGTCGGGGGCAGGGGGAAGGGGTTGCGCGCCACCAGCGCATCCAGGACCGCCTGGTGCCGCTGCTGGCGCTGGTGCGCTGCACGTTCCTTCTCGAGGCGCTTCTCGAGATCGGCGCGCGGCTCCGCGAGGGATGCGCACTGCGAGACGTCCTTCGCAAACTCGTCGTCGAGCTCCGGGATCTCGCGCCGCCGGATCTCGAGCAGCCGCGCGTGAAAGTGAACCCTGCGACCCGCGAGCGCCGGGTCGGTGTAGGACTCCGGAAGGTCCAGGTCGAACTCCCTCTCCGACCCCGCCGTGAGCCCTTCGAGCTGCTCCTCGAAGCCCGGGATGGCGTGCCCCGAGCCGAGCTCGAGCTGCGCCTCTTCGCCGCGCCCGCCGGGGAACGCGCGCCCGTCGAGCGTGCCCTCGAAGCTGACGACGACGACGTGTCCGCGCGCGGCCAGCGTATCCGGCGGCTCCTCGACCAGCTGCGCGTGCGCCGACCGCAGCCGCTCCAGGTAGGCATCGACGGCCTCGTCGTCTGCTTCGGGCTCCCGAGGGACCTCGACCTCCAGCCCGCGAACCTGCGCGAGCTCGATCTCGGGCCGGATCTCGATCCGCGCGGCGTAGGCGTAGGGAGTTCCCTGTCGCGGCTCTCCCTCGGGATCCACGCGCGTGGCCACCTCGTCGAGCTCGGCTTGCCGAATCGCATCGGGAAGGCTGCTCCGCACCAGGCGCTCGAGCACCTCCCCGCGCGCCTGCTCCCCGAAGCGTCGCTCGAGCACCGAGCGCGGAACGCGGCCCCTGCGGAAGCCCTTCAGCTGGGCGCTGCGGCCGATCTGCCGGTAGACGGCATCGAACGCGGCGTCCACCTCGGCCGTCGCCACCTGGATCCGGAGGCGCCTCTCGACGGGGCCGAGCTCTTCGACTTCCAGCTCCATGGGTTGCCGCCATCATAGGGAACGCCTCTGGAGGGACGCTAGCTAGCGCAGCCACCAGACGCCGGCGAGCAGGAGCAGCCCCAGGGCTGCCAGCCGGCGGATCCAGCGCCGCCCCCAGCGCGCCGCCCGTCGACCGGCGTTCGCGCTCAAGAGGGTCCACAACCCGACGAGGACCGCGGCGCCCACTCCCAGGCGCAGCGCCCAGTCCGTGTCCAACGCTTCGATCTCCCGGGGGAGCGTGGCGGCGCAAGGCTACCGCGGGCCAGGCCGGATCGCCACGGCAGCGGTACCGGGGACAGGATTCGAACCTGCACGCCTTGCGGCAGTGGCTCCTAAGGCCACCGCGTCTACCGATTCCGCCACCCCGGCAGCACGCAGCAAGGTAGCAGCGCAGCGCCCGTCTGCGCCCGCCCCGTGGCGCCGGGCCCCGCTCCGCGCGACTCTCCGCGCCTGACGCGCAGGGGCGCGGGAGGAACACGATGAGCGCACGCGGCGCAGGACTCGTGCTCGTAGTCGCGTGCGGCCTGGCGAGCCTGTCGGCGGCCCAGACGACTCCAGAGCAGGCACGTCGAGCGACGCCCCGAGAGAGCGTCCTCGCCTATCTCGAGGCCTGCAGAGCGGGCGACTACGTGCGGGCCGCGGACTCCCTGGACCTCCGGGCCATCCCCCCGGCGCAGCGGCCCAGCCGGGGCCCCCGGCTGGCCCGACACCTCAAGGTGGTGCTGGACCGGGAGCTGTGGGTCGATGTCGACGCCCTCTCGACGGCCCCGGAAGGTGACCCCGACGATGGTCTTCCGCCCGGACGCGACCGGGTGGGCGAGATCGAGACGCCCCAGGGATCGGTGCCGATCCAGGTGGCGCGCCACGCGGGGCAGTGGAGGATCGACCGCCGGACCGTGGCCCAGATCGAGCCCCTCTACTCGCTCTACGGCTACGGTCCCCTCGGAGACTACATTCCCGCACCCCTGTTCGAGATCCGCATTCTCGAGCTCGAGCTCTGGCAGTGGATCGGCCTGATCGCCGCAGTCACGCTCGCCTACCTCGCAGCGATGGCGGTCTCGCTGGTGGTTTCGCGGGCCGCCGCGCGCTTCGCCGCCACGACCGCGACCGACATCGACGACCGGCTCCTGCGCGCCGCCTCGGGACCCCTGACCGCGACCCTCAGCGTCGCGCTCTTCTATCCCCTGACTCTCCCCCTCGGCCTCTCGGTCCCGGTGCGGAGCCGCATCGCGGGGCTGTGCACGGGGCTCGTGATCGTGGCGGCGGTATGGCTCGCCCTCCGGCTGATCGACCTGGGCACCGAGCTCATCCGCAGCCACCTGATTCGGCGCGGGAACCCCGCCGCGACCGGCCTGCTCCCCGTCGCCCGGCGCCTGACCAAGGTCTTCCTGGGAGCGATTGCGGGGCTCTCGCTGCTCGACAACCTGGGCTTCGACGTGACGGGCCTGCTGGCGGGGCTCGGGATCGGGGGATTGGCGGTCGCCCTGGCCGCACAGAAGACCTTCGAGAACTTCCTGGGCTCGATGGAGCTGATCGGGGACCGGCCGGTCTCGGTGGGCGACTTCTGTCGCTTCGGCGACAAGGTCGGGACGGTCGAGGACATCGGGCTACGCTCGGTGCGCATCCGCACCCTGGACCGGACGCTGGTCACCATCCCCAACTCGCAGTTCGCCTCCCTGTCGCTCGAGAACTTCGGGGCGCGCGACCGGATTCGCTTCTCGACCACTCTCGGACTGCGCTACGAGACCACTGCCGAGCAGCTGCGCCATGTCCTGGTCGAGCTGAAGAAGCTCCTCGCAGCCCACCCTCGAGTCGATCCCGACCCGGCGCGCGTGCGCTTCGTCGGCTTCGGGGCCTACTCCCTCGACCTCGAGATCTACGCCTACGTGCAGACCTCGGACTGGGCCGAGTTCCTGGCGATCCGCGAGGACCTGCTGCTGCGCATCATGGAGCGCGTCGAGGCGAGTGGGAGTGGCTTCGCCTTCCCCTCGCAGACCCTCTACCTGGGTCGAGACGAGGGCCTCGACGCGGACCGCGCGCGCTCGGCCGAGGAGGCCGTCCGCGGCTGGCGCGAGCGCGGCCTGCTGCCCCTGCCGGACCCGACGCCGGGGATGCTGGAGGAGGAGCGCGCCTCCCTGCCCTGGCCTCCGGAGGGCTCGGTGCAGTCGCCGGGGCGGCCCGGGCGGTCTCGTTAGAAGCTCACCCGCGCCGTCGCGAGCACCTCGCTGCCGATGTCGTCGCCCACCGGAAACTGCTCCCGCACCTGGTGGAAGATGTTCCGGGCGCGCACCCCCAGCTCCAAGTGCTCCTGGACCTGCACTCCCAGGAACCCGTTGACCTGGAAGCGCGAGGGAATGATCAGGGTCGGGTACCCCGCTCCCGAGCCGGTGATCTCGTCCGTCGTGCGCGCGACGTAGACCCCATCGAGCGAGAAGCGCAGGCGACCGCGATGCCCCCGCACCCCCAGCGAGAGCTTGTTCTTCGGCGAGATCCCCTCGAAGCGGCCGGCCGCCTGCTGGAAGGAGTAGCTGGCGAAGCCGGTGATCCCGTCCCACGGACGGAGCTCCAGTGCCAGCTCGCCTCCCCACGTGCGCATGCGACCGGCGTTGCGGAAGCTCTGCTGCACGGGAGGACCCGCCGACACCGTGAACAATTCGGCGATGTCCGAGAGCACCTCGTAGAAGACCTGCCCGGTCACGCTCGTATGTCGGAGCGGCTGCAGCCGGAAGCCGCCCTCCCACGACGTCACCCAGCTCGGATTCAGGCCGGGCTCTCCGTCGATCCGGAGCAGCTGCGTCGGGCTCGGGGTGAAGCCGGAGAGGGGAAGCGAGAGGTACTGCAGCACCTGGGTCGGAGCGCGGAAGGCCCGCGAGAAGGCGAGCCAGGCGCGGGTCGTCTCCGTGGGCTTGATCAGCAGGCTCACGCGGGGCGAGAAGTTGAGCCCGATCTTCTGCTGCTGGTCGACGCGGGCTGCCAGGAAGGCGGTCACCCGGTCCCCGAGCCGAATCTGGTCCTGGACGAACGCCGCATAGAACTGGTCCGCCTCGCGCGTCCCCAGAATGGACGCTGCGTTCGTGACCAGGCGCCGCGTGCTGCCGCCGAGGATCAGCTGCTGGCCGCCGAGCCGGACCTCGCGCTGCACCTCCAGGTCCAGGATGTCCGAGCGGATGCGGTCGCTGAGGGGAACCCCGGGAACCGGCAGCGACGCGGGGACCGTGCTCACCGGCATGTCGAGGTAGGTCAGGAACCCGCGCATGCGCCAGAGGCCCCGCTCGAGCTCGGCCTGCAGGTGATACTCCGGTCCGTGGAAGGCGAAGTTCCCGACGACGGTATGTGTTTCGCCGCGGAGCTTGGAGATGCCGCCCGTGAGCCGCAGGTGGCCTCCCCCCCGAAGTGCCCGCTGCACGGTGCCCGAGAGGCGCTGGGCCCGCAGACCCGTGTCCCCGCGCTTGTGCCGGAGCGAGGGATCGAAGCGCGAGTTGTTGCGGAAGTGGTCGCGAGCCTCCCAGCGCCCCGAGCCCTTGACCGCCCAGGGACCCCAGGAGCGAGCGGCCGTCGCCTCGGTGAAGCCTCCCCGGGAGCCGAAGGCCGACCAGACCTGGAGCGGCGGCTGGCTCTCGGGCAAGCGCGTGACGATGTTGATGGTGCCGAGCAGGGCGTTGGCCCCATAGAGGGCCGAGGCCGGTCCCCGAACGACCTCGATGCGTTCGATGTCGCTGAGCGCGACGTTGATCCGGTCCCACTGAACGTTGCCGAAGAAGTCCTGGTAGACCGACCGGCCGTCGAGCATGACCAGCATGTTCGAGTTGTTGGAAGAGTTGAATCCGCGCGCGGACAGGTTCACGTCCGAGCGCGAGGTGCGCGCAATGTCGATCCCCGGCACCAGCTCGAGCAGCTCGGTCAGGTTGGTCGCACCCGAGTCGCGAATGTCCTCCTGGGTGAGGACGGTGACGGCATTGGGCACGTCGGCCGCCGACCTCTCCGAGCGCGTCGCACTGAAGATGACGGGGATGTTCTCGAAGAGCATCGCCTCGGGCGAGAAGGGATCGCCGGCCCCGCTCGTCGCGGCTCGGGCCTCGGGCACGATGCAGACTACGATGGCGACTGCAATCCAGCTGGCCAGCCGCATGCTCCCCTCCCCCGCGACTGCGCGGCGTCTCCACCACCGATCGGCGCTCCGCCCAGAATGCTGAGGGAAATTTCGCCCCGCCGTTTCGCCGGCCCGAGCCGGCCGCGGCTCAGCGGCCAGCGGCTGCCGCGGGAGTCTCGCACGGCGGGAGCGCGGTGGGCCGAAGGCGACGCTTCAGCTCGATGAGCTCCATGCGTGCCGCCTCTC
>JBHHYV010000100.1:0-12667 GCA_046757685.1 Myxococcota bacterium | reverse complement strand
GGCCCTGGTCTTCGGCCTGCTCCACGGCTTCGGCTTCGCGGGCGCGCTGCACGAGGTCGGCCTGCCCGGCCACGCCATCCCGCTCGCGCTTTTCCTCTTCAACGTCGGAGTGGAGGCGGGCCAGCTGCTCTTCGTGGCGGCCGTGCAGCTGCGCCGAGACCGCGACGGGATCGCGGCGCTCGAGGTCTTCGAAGTCGCGAAGCCCTGGCGCGAGGCGGATGCCGACGTGGGTGAGGCGATCGACTTCCTGGAGTACTACGGCCGTCGGATGCTGGAGCTCGCCGCACCACGCCGGATGGATCGCGCGCCCGGCGAGAGCAACACGCTCGAGTACCGGCCCCGGGGCGTCGCCGCAGTCGTGGCTCCCTGGAACTTTCCGCTCGCGATCCTCTGCGGCATGAGCGCGGCCGCGCTCGTGACGGGCAACTCGGTCGTCCTCAAGCCCGCGGAGCAGGCGCCGCTCTGCGCGTGGCGCTGGGTCGAGGCACTGCGGGCCGCGGGCGCACCGCCCGATCTCGTCCAGTTCCTCCCGGGTCGGGGCGAGGTCGCGGGCGCGGCGCTCGTCTCTCATCCGGGTGTCCAGCTGGTCGCCTTCACCGGCTCCCTGGCGACGGGGCTTCACATCGTCGAGCAGGCGGCACGCGCGCGGAAAGGACGAAGCGCGATCGTGCGGGTGATCGCGGAGCTCGGAGGCAAGAACGCCATCGTGATCGACTCGGATGCCGATCTCGACGAGGCCGTGGCGGGAGTCGTGAGGAGCGCGTTCGGCTTCGCCGGCCAGAAGTGCTCCGCCTGCTCGCGCGCCATCGTCGTGGACTCCGTGCACGACGTCTTCGTGCGGCGGCTGGTCGAGGCGACACGCGCCCTGCAGCTAGGCCCGCCCGCAGATCCTCGCACAGACGTGCCGCCGCTCGTGGACGCCGAGCAGCAGAGAAGCGTGCGCCAGTGGCGCGAGACCGCGGCGAGCGAGGGGACGCTCGTCTACCGCGGGGAGGATCCCGGCGGAGGGTACTACGTGGCTCCCGCGATCGTCGCCGGCATCGAGCCGGTCCACCGGGTGGCCCAGGAAGAGATCTTCGGTCCGGTGCTCTCGGTGATGCGGGCCTCCGACTTCGAGCATGCCCTCCAGCTCGCCAACTCGACGCGCTTCGCGCTCACCGGGGCGGTCTACTCGCGAAGTCCGGCGCACCTCGAGCGCGCACGCCGGGCATTCGAGGTGGGCAATCTCTACCTGAACCGGCCGTGCACCGGCGCCCTCGTCGAGCGGCAGCCCTTCGGAGGCTTCGCCCTCTCGGGAATGGGCTCCAAAGCGGGAGGTCCCGACTCCCTGCTCCAGTTCCTGGACGCGAGGACCGTGACCGAGAACACCCTTCGCCGGGGCTTCACCCGCGAGCTGCTCTCGTAGCGTCGCACCGGTCGCCCCGCCCGCCCGCGGAGCGGCGGGGACTCACCTCCGCGGCAGTCCGAGGATGCGCTCGGCCAGGATGTTCTTCTGGATCTCGCTCGTCCCGCCGGCAATCGTCTGGGCCCGGTCCCCCAGAAAGCGCGCAGCGGCCCGGAGCTCGTGGGGCGCCCTCGGGTCTTCGGCGTAGAGCTGACCGTAGGGACCGTAGAGGTCGAGCGCTGCCTCCGAGAAGCGCTGGGCCAGCTGGGTTCCGTGCAGCTTCATGGCGGCCGATAGATGGGGGTTGAGGCGTCCCTGGAGGGCATCGGTCGTCGCGCGAAAGCCCGAGTACTTGGCGATCGTGGCCCCGATCGCGAGCCCGCTGATGCGCTGCCGGACGCGCGGGTCCGTGGAGCGCCTGCGCTCGCGGGCGGTACGCACCAGGGATTGGAGCGACTGCTCGAAGCGGAGCCCCGAGGCGATCCCGCTGCGCTCATGGATCAGGGCCTGGGAGATGATCTTCCAGCCCTCTCCCTCCTCGCCGAGGCGATTGCTCTTGGGGACCCGAACGTCCGCCATGAAGACCTCGTTGAACTCGGAGCCTCCCGTGATCTGCCGGATCGGCTTCACCTCGATGCCAGGCGCGTGCATGTCCATCAGCAGGACCGTCAGGCCGTCGTACTTCGACCGCGCGTCCGCCTGCGGGGCCCGAACCAGGCAGAAGAACCAGCTCGAGATGTGGGCGATCGTGGTCCAGATCTTCTGTCCGTTCACCACGTACTGGTCGCCGTCGGGCCGCGCGAGCGTCTGGGTGTTGTACATGTCGCTCCCCGCGCCCGGCTCGGAGTAGCCCGTGGCCCAGATGTCCTCACCGGACAGGATGCGCGGAACGAAGCGGCGCTTCTGCTCCTCGGTTCCAAACTTCATGATCGCCGGGCCCACCCACCAGATGCCCATCTGCCCGGGCACACCCGGCGCATTGGCTCGCGTCATCTCCTCGTTCAGGATCGCCTGCTCCATGTCCGAGAGACCGGCGCCGCCGTACTCGCGGGGCCACGCGGCCCCGAGGAGGCCGGCTTCGGCGAGCGCCCGCTGCCAGCGCCGCCCTTCCTCGAGATCAAGCTCCTGTCCGCGGGCGGTCTCGGGCTTGTGCGTCTCGAGGAAGGTGCGGACCCGCCGCCGAAAGGCTTCTTCTTCGGGCGTATAGCTCAGGTCCATCGCTTCAGCGGCCCAGGTCGCGGAGCACGCAGTCGAGGTGCTCGTCGGGCTTCACGTCGGGATAGGCGCGGAGGATCTTTCCGGTCTCATCGATCAGGTAGCTGATGCGCTTTGCGTAGCCTTCGTCCGCCGTCCGCGCCGCACCGTACGCCAGCCCCACGGTCCGGTCGGTGTCACAGAGGAGCTTGAAGGGGAATGCGAACTTCTCGGCAAAGGCGCGATTGTCCTCGACAGCATCGAAGCTGATCCCTAGAACCTCGAGACCCGCAGCGCGCGTCTCGTCCACCCGGTCGCGCAACGCGCAACCCTGGAGGGTTCAGCCGGGGGTATCGGCCTTGGGGTAGAACCAGAGAAGCACCTTCTTTCCGCGGAAGTCCGAGAGCGCAACGCGGTTTCCCTCGTGGTCCTGGACGCTGAACTCGGGCGCCTCTGCGCCAACATCGAGCATGGGGGCCCCCTTTTCCGATCCTCGACCTTCTCGGTCTTCTCGCAATCGGCCTACCGCCACGATACTCCGAGAGGCAGGCTCAGACAACCGGACCTCGCGGCCGGAGCGGCCGGGGGGGCGCGGCTAGGCTCGAGCTCGCGAGAAGGCCAGGCGATAGGCTGCGGGCACGACCAGGAACGTGAGGAGGGTCGAGCTCACGAGCCCCGAGATCATGGCCCACGCCATCGGCGGCCAGAGGTGGGTAGGCGAGAAGGCCAGGGGCAGGAGCCCGGCGACGGTGGTCGCAGTCGTCACCAGCACCGGACGCGTGCGGCTCTGGATGGCGTGCGCCATCGCCCGTTCGACGGGCTGCCCTTCCTCGCGCTCGCGCTCGGCCGCGTCGAGCAGGACGATGGCGTTGTTCACGACGACTCCCAGCAACGCGAGCACCCCGAGCATCGACATGAAGCCAAAGGGCTGGCCGCTCAGGATCAGACCGGGGACGATCCCGACGGCGGCGAGGGGAAGGGTGGCGAGCACGATCGCGAGCAGTCGGAACGAGTTGAAGACGAGCAGGATGAAGGCGACCTGGAGACCGATCGCAATCGGGACGTAGCGCAGCAGCTCTGCGTATGCCCGGGCCGAGCCCTCGGCCTCGCCCCCGATCTCGAGGGTGACTCCCTGGGGCAGCTCGAGGCCCGGCGGAGTGCGCCGGAACGTGCGCAGGACCGCGTCTGCAGATGCGCCCTCGCGCAGCTGAGCCCGGATGGTGACGGTCGGCCGCCGGTTGTGGCGGTGCAAGGTGCTCGGATTCCACTCCACGCGCGAGCGCGCGACCTGCTCCAGCGGCACGGGGGCACCCGAGGGCCGAGCGATGTCGACCTGCGGAAGGCGGGACACGGGAAAGTCCTCGCCCCCCGAGGACCGGACGAGGATGGGGATCGGGTCGCTCTCGGCCCGGTAGCTGCCGACCGGAATGCCCCGCGAGCGCGCCAGCAGCTCGGCTGCCACGTCGACACGGCTCACCCCATAGCGTGTCGCCACCGAATCGTTCACCTCGAAGTGCAGTCCGGGAGCCCCGATTCCGAGGTCGTGCCGGACCTCGGCCGTACCTGGAATGTCGCGAAGGCGCCTCATGACCTGCTGCGCCGCGGCTTCCAGCGACCTCCGGTCCGATCCCGAGAGTCGAATCTCGATGGGCGCATCGATCGGCAGCCCCTGCTCGAGTCGGCGGACCATGATCCGCGCCTCGGGAATCCGGGTGCGGCCGGCGCCGCGGATCCTCTCCGCCACGGAGCCGAGGGCCTCCGTGTCGGGGGTCGATACGACGAGTTGAGCCAGGTGGGGGCTGCGGGGTCTGCGATTCAGGTTGTAGTAGAAGAGCGGCGCGGCCCGGCCCACGAACGTGCTGACCCGGGTCACCTGGCCGTCGGACCGCAGCGCAGCTTCGAGGCGGTGCGCCGCCCGGGCGGTCGCTGAGAAGTGACTGCCCTCCGGAAGCTCGAGGGTCACGACCAGCTGGTTTCGATCCGACGCCGGAAAGAAGCGCTGCTTCACCCAGGGCGTTGCCGCCGCGCAGAGCAGGACCGCCATTCCCGTCGCCAGGAGGACGCTCCCCGGCCAGCGAAGGGCGCGTGAGCCCAGCCAGTGCGTCATCGCGAGGGCCCGCCGGGCCTTCCGCGGCGGCTGCCCGCGAAGCCTCTGCGCGAGGATCGGCGTCACTCCGATCGCGAACACATAGCTCAGCGTGAGGCCGATCCCGACCACGATCGGGATGGCTCGCGTGAAGTCGGCGGTCGTGCCCGTGGACAGGAACATCGGAGCGAAGGTCGCCAGGGTGGTCCCGGTCGAGGCCGCAAGGGGAAGGGCGAGCGCGCGAATGCGTGACTCGGCCGCCGCACGAGGGGCGATCCCAGCCGCGATCTCGGAGCCCACGGCATCGGTCATCACGATCGCGTTGTCGACGATGAGACCGAGAGAGATGATGAACGCGGCGATCGAGAGCTGGTGCAGGGTTCCACCCCCCACCGTGTAGACCGCCAGGGTCGACAGCACCACGAGGGGGATCACGGCCGAGACGATGAGGCCCGCGCGCAGGCCCATCGTCACGAGAAGTACGGCGGCGACGATCGCGAGCGAGGTCGAGAAGGCACTCGCGAGGTCGTCGATGCGGCGCTCGACGCGGTCGGGCTGGAACATGGCCTCTCGGATCCGGATCCCGGGATGCTGGTCCCGGAGGCGCTGGATCTCTCGCCGGACCTCTCGCCCGAGCCGGATCATGTCCGCGTGGGTCTCGGGCGAGATCGCCAGTCCCAGCGCGGGTTGCGCGGCGTAGCGCCTCTCCTAGCGGGGGGGCTCGCGCGCCGCCCCCCCGACCGAGGCGCTCGACCCCAGGGGGAGGGTCGCACCCGTCCCAAGCCGGATCGGCGTCTGGCGGATCTCGTCGATCGACTCGAACTCCGAGTGGACCCGCAGGCTGAGGCCCCGGCTCGCGACGCGCAGGGAGCCCGGGGGCTGCGTGGTATTGCGCATCGCGAGCTGCTCCGCCAGGCTGCGGTAGCCGAGTGCGACGCGCCGCGCGGCTGCGTCGTCGAGGCGAATCACGATCTGCTCGCCCGGGTCGCCGAGCACCCGGATCCGTCGGATCGAGGGCAGGGCGAGCAGGTCGCGCTTGAGCTGGCGGGCCGCTTGGAGCAGATCGAGCACGTTCGGGCGACCCGTGAGCGCCAGCACGATCGATTCGGGCGTGACGACGTCGTCGTTCAGGTCGAAGGCTCCGACCTCGCTCGGAATCTCGCGCCGAGCCGCTTCGAGGGCACGTCGGACCCCGTCCCAGGCGCGGTCGGTATCGTATACGTCGCCGTCGAGCTCGATCTCGACGACGGCCGCCCCGGAGCGTGCGGTGGAGTCGATGCGCGCGATCTCCTCCACCTCGGCCAGGTGCTTCTCGAGCTTGTCGGCGACCCGCCGCTCGACCTGGTCGACCGTCGCGTCCGGATAGGGGACGACCAGGAAGGCCCAGCGAGCCGGCAGTCGGGGATCCTCCTGTCGCGGCACCGACCCCCAGGCTGCGAGACCGCCGAGTGCGAGCAGCGTCGGGAGCGTGAGCAGCAGCCGCGGGCGAGAGAGCAGCCGGCCGAGCGCCGTCATCGCGACTCCGGCGAGGCCGGGACGGCGACCTGCACCGGGTCACCGTCGAGCACGGAGCCCTGGCCGCTTACCAGGACCTGGTCTCCGGCGTCGAGCGGACCCTCGACCGAGACACGGTCGCCGACGAGCTCCCCGAGGGAGACCGCGACCCGCTCCGCGCGCCCCGCACGGACCCGGTACACCGCCACTCCCTCCGCATCGCTGCCGATCACCGCGGCCAGCGGGACGAGGAGGACCTCGGGTCGCTTCCAGCGGACCACGACCTCTGCAGACATTCCGGGCATCAGGTCCTGGAAGGCCGCCAGGCGGGCGACGGCCGGAAAGAGCGGCCCGGGGCCACGCCCGACGCGCGTGACCGAGTAGACCCGCGTAGCGATCGGGCCGAGGTCGGAGAGGGGAAAGTGCACCGAGATCGGCGTGCCGCGTCGCACGCTCGGAACGAGGATCTCGGGAACCTCGAAGATCACCTCGACGCCTCGATCTCCCGAGAGCGCTACGATCGGCGCGCCCCGGGGGGCGTACTCGCCTGCCTCGACCATGATCTCGGCGATGGTCCCCTCGAAGGGCGCGAGCAGGCTCGCCTCGTCGAGCTGGCGCTCGGTCTCGTCGACCGCCGCCCGCGCGCCGACCGCGCGAAGCCGCGCCGCCTCTTCCGCGATCCGGGCGTTCTCCACGCTCCGGCGGGTCTGTGCGCCGGCCTCGAAGAGCCGCTCGACCCGTTCCCGCTCGCGCTGTGCTCGTCGCCACTCGACGTTTGCCTGAGCGAGCGCGGCGTCGGACTCGAGCACGGCGCTGCGCAGCTGATCCGACTCGATCCGGCCGATCAGCGCTCCCCGGGCGACGTGCGTACCGAGGCGGACGGGAAGCTCGGCGATCCGGCCGCTGACCGAGAAGGAGAGCGTCGCGCGCTCGAGGGCGCGGGTGACCCCGGAGAGCCGCACCTCGCGCACGGGCTGCCTGGACTCGACCCGTGCCACGCGCACCCGGGGGGATCGCGCGGAGATCTCGGAAGCACCTGCGCTCGAGAGGACGATCGTGGACAGCAGAGCCGACGCCACGCGCAGCCACGCGATCATGGGCGGCCTCTCCCTCCGAGCATCGGCGGGCGGGCGGCGCGGCAGCGCCCCCGACCGATCGTACGTACGCAACTCTGCGCTGAACATCGGCAGCCGACCGGCAGCTCTGAAATCGATCCCACGGACGCAGACCACGTCGGAGCCGCGACCGCCTGCTCAACTTTTCCGATCCGAATCTCGAAACAGGATTCGCCGGGTTCGACAGGATCCTGGGAGGTCTATCGTGCGTGCCGCTCTGGAGTTCTGTTCGAGGTTCTTCGAGACGCGGATCGCGACGGCCGAGGACGAGCTCCGGCAGGTGCACCGGACGCGGTACGAGGTCTACTGTCGGGAGTCCGCCTACTTCGATCCGCGCGAGTTTCCGGACGGTCTCGAGAGAGACGTCTACGACGTCCACTCCGTCCAGAGCCTGCTGATCTTCCGCCCCGACGTCGCTCCGGTCGGCGCGGTTCGCCTGATCCTTCCACCCCGGGACCTGCGGGGGTCCGATCCGCTGCCTTTTGACCACGTATGCGAGCGCGACACGATTCCCGACAAGGAGCGGCTTCCCTGGGAGTCGACGGCGGAGCTGTCACGGTTCTGCGTCACGAGTGATCTCGGCTCCCGCGTCGTCCGCACGCTGCGCGAGCAGGGCGAGGACGGAGTCGATGGGAACGACGTTGCGCGCCAGGCGAAGCTGTGGCTGATGCGCGGGCTCCTGGAGATGAGCGTCAAGAGCCAGGTCACGCACTGGTGCGCCGTCATCGGCCCGCGCTTCCTGAATACACTCCTGTGCCTCGGGGTCCATCTCAAGCCCTTCGGTCCCCTGGTGGACTACTACGGCCAGCGACAGCCTTGCCATGCTGAGATCTCGGAGCTCCTGGTACGGCTCAAGCAGGAGCGCCGCGAGGTCTGGGATGTCGTGACCGATGACGGTCGCTGGACTCCGGGATCGCGCCCTTGAGCTTCTCGAGCGCCCACGCCTTTGAACGCAACGTGGGCCTCATCGACCGCGACGAGCAGGCGACCCTGTCCCGTTCACGGGTGGGGATCGCGGGCTGTGGCGGTGTCGGCGGAGTCCATGCCCACACCCTGGTGCGGCTCGGGATCGGTGGCTACCGGCTCGCGGATCCGGACCGCTTCTCGCTCTCCAACTTCAACCGTCAGATCGGCGCGACGGTCGAGACGCTGGGAGAGCCCAAGACGCACGTCACGGCCCGCATGGTTCGATCGATCAACCCGGAAGCGGACGTCGAGGTCTTCGACGCGGCGATCGGCCGCGACAACGTCGACGCCTTCCTGGCCGGTCTGGATCTGGTCATCGATGGTCTGGACTTCTTCGCCCTCCCTGCACGCCGCGTTCTCTACCGAGCCGCCCGGGAACACGGCGTCCCGGTCGTGGTGGCGGCGCCTCTCGGCTTCTCGGGGACGCTTCACGTGTTCCGGGTCGAGAGCATGAGCTTCGACGAGTACTTCGACCTTCACGACGGGCAGGACCCCTACGACCAGTACGTGAACTTCCTGCTGGGCCTGGCGCCAGCGGGGCTTCACGCGACGTATACGGACATCAGTACGGCCGATCCCGCGACCGGACGGGGGCCGTCCTCGATCATCGGCACCCAGCTCGCCGCGTGCGTGGCGGGCGCAGAGGCGATCCGGATTCTGCTCGGACGCGGCCCCTCGTTCGAGGCGCCCCGCTACCTGCAGGTGGACGTGTACCGGCATCGGATGTGCTCACGAAGGCTCCGAGGGGGGTGTCGCCACCCGCTGCAGCGGCTCAAGAAGCTCTTCCTGAAGCGCTATCTCGCGGGCCACGGCCTGGACGTCGCGCTCCAGCGACTCGATCCGGCATGATCGACGTGCCGGGCCAGCTATGGCCCGTCCTCGAAGCGATCCGCACCGCACCCTCTGCGCACAACACGCAGCCCTGGCAGCTGCGCCTCACCTCTGCCGGACCCATCGAGATCGGTCCCGACCCGGATCGCTGGCTCTCGGTCGCGGACCCGCACGGCGAGCACCTGGGCTACAGCCTCGGGTGTGCCGTGGAGGCTGCCCACAGCGTCGCTCGGGTGGAGTATGAGCCGCGGGCCCATGAGGATCCGCTGGCGGGGGCCGTCTGCAGCGGGGTCCTCCGCTGGCGGGGTCCCGTCGAGGAGTGCCGCTCGCGCCTCGAGGTGCTGAGGCAGCGTCGCACCCATCGGGGTCCCTTCGCCCGGACTCCGCCCGACGTGCCGCTCCTCCGCACCCTGGAGTCGCTCGTGCAGGAGGGTCCGGTCGAGCTCCAGCTCCTGACCGAGCGGTCTCGCATTCGCAGGATGGCGCGCCTGACCTCCCAGGGGGCCGCCGCGTGTCTCCGGGATCCCGACTACCTGCGAGAGCTGCTGGACTGGATGCGCGTCTCGAAGGAGGAGCGCATCGGCGCCGAGGATGGCTTCACACCCGAGACCCTGCAGCTCGATCCCGTGACGGCGGGACTCGTGGGCTGGCTCAAGCGCAGCTCGGGGGCGCGTCGCCTCGCCGTCCGGGCGGGCCTTCCCCGCGCGATGGGCCTGCAGGCGGGCGGTCTGCTGCGACACTCCGGCGCCCTGCTGCTGCTGACTCACACGGACCGCTCGTTCCCCGGCTTCGTGTCCGCGGGTCGGATCCTCATGCGTCTCTGGCTCTGCCTCGCGCGAGAGGGATGGTCTGTGCAGCCGGTTCACTTTCCCCTCACCTTCGAGGAGACGCGCCGCGAGGCGCTCGAGATCTTCGGGGCGGAAGCCTCGAGGGTGCCGGTCACGCTGATCCGGATCGGTCGCGCCCGGAGCCCCGCTCCGGCCTCGGAGCGACTTCCGCTGGAGCGCATCTGCACGGTGGAGTCCCGCAAGGAGCGCCGTTGATCCTGGTCGTCGGTGCGACGGGCCAGCTCGGCTCGGCGGTCGTCCGCAAGGGGCTGCAGGAGGGTCTTCGGGTCCGGGCGCTGGTCCGTCCCGGCTCCCGCTTCGAGCCCCTGCGCGCCGCGGGTGCGGACATCGCCATGGGAGACCTGCGCGACGTTGCGAGCCTGCGCCGCTCGCTGGAGGGTGTCTCCGCGGTCATCGCGACCGCTACCGTCGTCTTCCCACGCGGCGCCTACGCCTTTGCCGCCGACGAGGGGAGGGGCTACGAGAACCTGCTCTCCGCCTGTCGAGAGCGAGACGTGGAGCAGTTCATCTTCACGTCGATCGCTCGCTTTCCCGAGCGCTATACGCGCGCAGTTCCCACCCTGCGTTGGAAGCGCCACGTCGAAGGCCTCGCGATCCGGAGCGGCGTGCCGTACACGATCTTCCGCCCGGGCCCCTTCATGGACGACTACTTGATCGGAAGCCGGATTCCGCTGCGCGGGGCCGAGTACGCCACCCTGCGGCGGCCGTTCTGGCTGTCGCGGCTCTATCTGGAACGGCTCGGAAGCCTGGTGGAAGAGCGCGGCGTGGCGCTCGTACCGGGCCGCGCAGGAGCGTGCCACTCGTTCATCGCGCTCGACGACGTCGCCACCTTCCTGCTTCGCGCCCTCGGAGATCCGGCCGCCCACAACGCCTGCATCGATCTCGGGGGTCCGCAGGACCTATCGTGGAACGAGGTCGCAGGGCTCTACGCGAAGCTGCTGGGGCGCTCCGTCCGGGCGATCGGGCTTCGTCCGTCGCTCCTCCTTCGCCTCGCATCCACCCTGCTCGGCCCCTTCTCGGAGGCGGCTGCGAACCAGCTCGGCATCCTCTGGTGCCTGGCGTCGCGAGAGGTACGGCTCGAGGGACACCACGCCGCCGATCTCCTCGGAGTGCGCCTGACCACGGCAGAGCGTTTTCTCGAACACAAGATCTCGCTGCCGGACGACCGCTAACGCGGCGCGCGCCACCGCCTGCCAGGTCCGCCTTCACGCGAGGGGAGTGGAGCGCTCCGACCCTCTCGAGTCAGTCGTGATCGGGTGGGTCACGTGGGCGCCGCGTGCTCGAGATTCTGCTCAGATTCTGCCCGGAGGGTTCGATAGCACGCTAAGGCGAGAACGCTACCCGACCCGGCGGGCAGATCGGGATCGAGACTGCAGATGAGGCACTCATGAGGAAGATCGCTTTCATTCAGGTGGTGGCCGCGTTGCTGGCGGTTGGGGCGCGCCCGGCGCTCGCGAGCGATCCCGTTCATGTGGCTCCGGGTCGGGAAGAGCTGATCTTCGAGTCGATCCCCGACGTGTGGAGTGCGACCCGGACGATCCGGTCCCCGCTGGATGTGCCCAACGAGGTCACGGTCATCACCTCGGAGGACATCCGAGCCTCCGGGGCGACCTCGATCGTCGAGCTTCTCGAGACCGTTCCGGCGCTGGAGCTCATGCGCGTCTCGCGTGCGGACGTGAACGTCTCGATTCGCGGCTTCAATCCCCTCGTCTCGTCGCGCGTCCTGGCCATGATCGATGGCCGCCCGGTCAACATCGACTTCACCGGAATCGTGCTCTGGGAGAGCCTGAACGTACAGCTCCAGGAGATCTCGAGGATCGAGATCATTCGCGGCCCGGGCTCCGTTCTCTACGGGGCCAACGCCTTGATGGGTGTCGTCAACATCATCACGAAGAGACCGCACGAGATGCCGAAGCTGTCCGCTCATGCGGGCTTCGGACCGAAGACGAGCTTCACCAGCGCCACCTTGGCGCGGGCGACGGAGAGGGCCTCCTTCAAGAGCTCGGTCAAGTACCAGGCGCTCAAGCACTTTCGCAACGAGAGCAGCCCGTTTCGACTCGAACGCAGGACACGCGACAATACGGCGCAGCGCTTCACACAGGGAAGCGCGACCTTCGAGTACCTCTTCGGGGACGGAACGAACTTCTCCCTGTCGGGCGGAGCGACGCAGCTGAATCAGGACGTCGGAACCCAGCTCGGGGACTTCCGGCTCGGTGGTGCAATGCTCTACTACGGCAAGGTGAACGTCGAGAGCGGGCTCTGGAGGTTCCAGAGCTTCCTGAACGGGCTCGCCTCCGACCTCGGGACGGCGGGGAGCGTCTTCCCTCCACCTTTCCCGCCCGCGGTGCCGCTCAAGTCGGATCTGCGGACCCTGACGATCGACGCGGAGGTCCAGCGGACCCATCCCCTTGGGAACCACACCTTTCTCTGGGGTCTGAACGTTCGTCGGGTCACCACCACGTCGCGCGAGTTCTTCGGGGGCCGAGAGGAGGAGATGCTCTACGGCGCCTTCCTGCAGGACGAGTTCCCGATGGGTGAGCACCTTCTGCTCCTCGGGGGCGTGCGCTTCGACCGGCTGCCGAAGGCGGGTCTCCACGTCTCGCCGCGCTTGAGTGCCGTGGTCAAGCTCGGACCCACACAGCGGCTGCGATTCCTGTGGACGCGGTCGTTCCGTGCGCCGAGCCACCTCTACAAGTATGCGAAGCTGACGATCCCCAACTCCGCTCCTACTGCACTCGCGCCGGGAGTT
>JBHHYV010000099.1:0-13317 GCA_046757685.1 Myxococcota bacterium | reverse complement strand
CAGCGTGCGCGCGTGCTCGATCGCGGCGATCAGCTCTTCGGCCCCGATCGAGGCGTTGCGCGCGGCCATGTCGCTCGCCGCGCGCTTTCCGATCCGCTCCCTCAGGTCGCGATCGTCGGCGAGAAGGGCCATCCAGTGCGCGGCCTCGTCGATCCGGGGCTCGGCCCAGACGCCCTCGAACCCGAGGTAGCGCGGATCGTAGGCGCGATGGGTCGCGCCCCGGAGGGGAGCCAGCTCGTAGCCCACCAGGCACGAGTTGCACTCGGTCATGAACTCGAGGTTCCCGGACCAGCGCGTCGCGATGACGGGGGTTCCCAGGAGCATGGCCTCTGCCATGCCCAGGCCGAAGCCCTCTGCGCGGTGCATCGACACGTAGACGTCCGCTGCGGCGTAGAGGCCGAGCACCTCTCGATACGAGAGCCGATCGAAGAGGACCCGCACCCGGGGATCCGGCTCGCTGCGCCGGAGCAGCTGTGCCAGGTACTCCGAGCCGGGGTCGCCGTTGTTCACCTTGATCACGAGGCACACGTCCTCGCGGCCCGGGAACGCCCGGCCGAAGGCGTCGAGTACGGCCATCGGGTTCTTGCGCGTCGGATCTCCGGCCGTCTCGAAGGCGGTCGCGAAGAGGACCGTGTCGGGCGACACGCCCATGCGCGCGCGGTCCGCGACGATGTCGTCGGGCAGGACGACGGGGAGCGGCCAGTAGGGAACGGACAGGCCCTGGGAGTCCGAGAGCAGCGCATAGCGAACGAACTGGCTGGGCGCAGCCGCGATCTGCATGCCCCGGAGCTCGCGGCGCCACGACACCGGGGGCCGCGAGAGCTCCCAGAAGGGAACACACGCGTTGATCCGCTCCTCGATCCGGAAGATCTCGGGAGGGTTGTTCGTGAGCAGCGACTGGAGCTCGGGCGGGTTCAGGAAGAACAGGTTCACGTCGTGTGGAGTCGGACCGCCGAGTGGAAAGACCCGATCCGCAAAGGTGGAGTCGTGGTCCGAACGCCCATCGAGCAGCCGGATCTCGACCGGGTGCACCTCGATGCCGGCGTCGAGGAGGGTCGAGAGATACGCGCGTGCCGCGACGCCCAATCCCAGGTTGGCGCTGAAGAAGCCGAAGGCGTTGAGCCGGACCGGGCCGCCGCCTTCGGCCCTGGGTCGGGGCGCGGACGGGCGACCGACGGTCGGCCAAGAGGGAAGGCATCCGGTCGTCGGGCGGTGCGCCTCGGAGGGGGCTGCATAGCACGCGAGCGCGGCCGCGTATGCGGGGTCCGTCCCCGGGGTCCAGCGCGCGTCGGGCAGCGGACCGCCGTGGAGCGCTTCGAGCTGGGTCCAGGTGTCGCGAAAGCTCTGGCACTCGGGGAAGCGTTGGATCGCGAAGCGCAGGGCGTCTGCAGCGCACGCCGGATCCGGCCCTCGGAGGAGCTCGTTGCACAGGCGCGCCAGCTCCTCGGGGCCGAGGCCTTCGGCGGCGCCCTCGATCCAGTGCTGCGACCGGGAGTCGCGGCGCCGGTAGACGGTGCGTCCGACGGCCGTGTAGGTCTCGTCCGCGTGAAAGACCAGGCTTCCCGGGTTGTGCTCGATCCGGAACCCGGCGGCGCGACAGCGGGCGGAGAAGTCGACGTCTTCGCCCTCGTAGAAGGCGCGCGTCTCGTCCCACGGCACGCGCTCCCAGATCCGTCGCTTCATGACCCAGCCCCCGCCGCCGGTCATGTAGAGGTGGTCGTCCTCGGCATCCACGGGGAGCACCTGATGACCCGATGGACCCCCATAGCTGGCGTGATCCCAGTAGCGGCTTCCGTCCGGAACGCGAATCTGCGAGGTCACGATCTCGAAGTCCGATCCGAACCGACGCAGGTTCTCGTACCAGTCCGGGGCGAGCACGATGTCGTCGTCCAGGATCGCCACGTGCTCGAAGCGCGCCGCGGCCACCGCGCGGTTGCGAAGCGCTGCGAGTCTTCCCCGATCGGCGTCTGCCACCGCCGGGAGGTAGTGGATCCGCGGATCCTCGCGGTACCGCCCCGTGACGATCGTCTCGCACTCGGGAATCTTCTGTGCGCCGATGCTCCGCAGCACGAGCTCGAGCGGCTCCGCTCGGCGCCCGGCCGTGATGACGCAGAAGCTGATCGCCAGGTGCGGCGCAGGGCTCATCCCGAGTGGCTCTGGGGGGCAGGTTCAGCAGGGGCGCGACAGCGTCATCGGCAGCCGCTCGGGATTCTTGAGCGCGAAGCGGGAGCTACCCCGGCGTCGAGACGGGGTAGGGGACTCCCGTCCCTCCCAGTCCGCAGTAGCCCCCCGCGTGCTTCGCCAGGTACTGCTGGTGGGTGCTCTCGGCGAAGTAGAAGTCGGGAGACTGCTGGATCTCGGTCGTGATCGGGCCCCGGCCGGCACCTCGCAGCGCCCGCTGGTAGATCTCGAGGGACGCCTCCGCCTGCTCGCGCTGCTCGGCGGAGTCGGGGTAGAGGCCGGAGCGGTACTGGGTTCCCACGTCGTTTCCCTGGCGCATTCCCTGGGTCGGATCGTGTCCCTCCCAGAACACGCGGAGCAGCTCCTCGTAGCGGAGGCGCCTGGGGTCGAAGACGACGAGGACGACCTCGCCGTGGCCCGTGCGACCCGAGCAGACCTCCTCGTAGAGCGGGTTGGGTGTCGAGCCCCCCGCGTAGCCCACCGCCGTGGTGAAGACTCCCGGCAGCTGCCAGAAGCTTCGTTCGGCCCCCCAGAAGCAGCCCATCCCGAAGACGGTCCTCTCGAGGCCGCTCGGGTAGGGCGGCGCGAGCGGGGTTCCGAGCACGCAGTGGCGATCGGGAACGGGCAGGGGGATCGAGCGACCGGGCAGCGCCTGGTCGGGTTGGGGCACTCGCAGCCGCTCGCCGACTCTCATCATCGAACCTCCAGGATCGAGCCCAGGCCGAGACGCGGGCTCTCGCGTCCATGATATCGTGCGCGCGCGCCGGGAGCCGCTGCGCGGCCTCCGCGTCGCAGGCTCCGCGGCCGCTCGGCAAGCCGGAGCTCCACAGGAAGGGGGACGCCGCTCGATGTCGATCGTGGACTTCTCGCTCCAGGGCAAGGTGGCCATCGTCACCGGTGGCAGCCGCGGAATCGGTCGCTCGATTGCCGTCGGGCTCGCGGAGGCGGGCGCAGACGTGGCGATCGCGGCGCGCAAGCCCGAGCCGCTCGACGAGGCGGCTGCGGCGGTCCAGGCCACGGGCCGGCGTGCCCTTCCAGTGGTCACCAACGTCCGTCGCAGCGAGGAGCTCGAGAACCTGGTCGAAGCGACGCGTCGCGAGCTCGGGCGCGTAGACATCCTGGTGAACAACGCCGGGACCAACCCGGTGTTCGGTCCCGTCCACGAGATCGACGAGCGGGCCTGGGACGTGATCATGAACACCAACGTCAAGGCCGCCTTCCTCCTGTCCAAGCTCGCGCGGGCGGCCATGCTCGAGCACGGCGAGGGGGGAAGCATCGTCAACGTGAGCTCGACCGGCGGCTTCCAGGCGTCCGACGTGCTCGGCGGCTACTCGGTCTCGAAGGCGGCCGTCATCATGCTGACCCAGGTCTGCGCCAAGCAGTGGGGCGTGGACTCGATCCGCGTGAACTGCATCGCACCGGGCCTGATCAAGACCGAGTTCTCTCGCGCGCTCTGGCAGAACGAGGCGATCCTGCAGGGGGCGACGTCGCAGTCGGCGCTGCGTCGGATCGGCCTCCCCGACGAGATGGCCGGAGCCGTCGTCTACTTTGCCAGCGCCGCCTCGTCGTTCGTGACCGGGCAGACCCTGATCCTCGACGGAGGCCGGATCCTGTGAGCGGGCCCGCTCCGAGCTAGCCGGCGCGAAGCTCGCCGCTGGGGCTGGCGGCGGGCTGGTTCAGCTCGATCACGTTGCCAGCGGGGTCGCGCAGAAACGCCTGGCGAGCGCCGCCGGGCAGGTCGAAGCCCTTCGAGAGCTCGACTCCCCGCTCTCGGAGCTCGGCGCGTGCGGCCTCGAGGTCGGCGACGCGAAACGCGAAGTGCTGGCCCTCGGGCGCGTGGTGATCCGCCACCTGCATCAGGTGGATCTGCTGGTCGCCCGAGCGAAACCACAGGCCCGGAAACCCGAAGTCCGGCCGCTCGAGCGGCTCGAGCCCCAGGATCTCGCCGTAGAAGCGGCGAGCCTTCTCGAGATCGTCGACGTTCACCGCCACGTGATGGACTCCCTCGAGCTTCATGGCGCCTCCCTCGGGGACTGCCCGAGCAGTATAGACCGCCTCCTCGCTGCGGAGGCCGCGCTCAGGGCGTGTCCTCGGGCGAGGGAGAGGAAGGGTCGGGTGCCCGGCCGCTGCGGGTTTCCCCGGCCTCGGCGAGGGAAGGCTCGCCGGGACTCGCCGGGGTCGCGGACCGTGTCGTCGCGTCGAGCAGTCCTCGGCGCTCGAGGGGATCGCCGGACTCGGCTCCCAGCTCCTGGAAGCGGCGCGCGGCGACCAGCACGCGGGTCTCGAGCGAGCCGACCGCCTGGTTGTAGGCGCGCACGGCCCGGTCGAGACCGCGCTTCAGCTCATCGAAGTGGCGGGCCAGCACGCCGATCCGCTCGTGGAGGTCGCGCCCCAGCTGGCTGATCGCGCGGGCGTTCTCGGCGACCTGCTCCTGCCGCCAGCCGTAGGCCACCGCGCGCAGCAGCGCGATCAGCGTGGTGGGGCTGGCCGGGATCACCCGCTCGCCCACGCCGTACTCGATCAGGCCGGGCTCCTGCTGGAGCGCTGCGCTGAAGAAGGTCTCTCCCGGAAGGAACATCACGACGAACTCCGGGGAGGGCTCGAACTGGCTCCAGTAGCTCTTGCTGCCGAGCTCCTGCAGGTGACGGCGTACCTGCGCCGCGTGCTCGCCCAGGTAGCGAGATCGCTCCTCGTCGTCGTCCGTCTCGGTCGCCTTCAGGAACGCCTCGAGCGGCGCCTTGGCGTCGACGACGACGTTCTTTCCGCCGGGCAGTCGCACGATCAGGTCCGGACGCACGCGGCCGCTCTCGCTCGAGGCGCTGCGCTGCTCGTAGAAGTCGCAGTGGTCGACCATTCCGGCGAGCTCGACCACGCGGTGGAGCTGGATCTCCCCCCAGCGTCCGCGCACGACCGGTGTGTGGAGCGCCCGGGAGAGGTTGCGGGTCTCTGCCTGGAGCGCCTGGTTGCCTTCGGCCATGAGCCGCAGCTGCTCCGTCAGCGTGGCGCTCTGTGCGACGCGCTGCTTCTCGACGTCGGCGATCCGGGCATCGACCTTGGCGAGCGTCTCTCGAATCGGCTGCACGATCCCGTCGATCGCGACCCGCCTCTTCTCGAGCTCGTTCGTCGCTCCCTGCTGCTGCTCGGCGAGCGAGGTCCGGGCGAGCTCGAGAAAGGTCTGGTTGTTCCGGCGCAGCGCCTCCGACGAGAGCGCCTCGAAGGTCTCGCGCAGCTGCGCGTCGGCCTTCTCGAGCAGCGCCGCGCGATCCCCCGCGGCGTCGAGCTCCGCCTCGAGCCGCACCGCACGCTCCCGAAGCGTCTGCGCCCTTCGGCCGAAGAGCACCCAGGCGAGGCCCCACGCCAGCAGCGCAGCGACCGCCGCCCACCCCAGCGACGTCACGAGCTCGGAGGCGGGGAACATGCCACCGATCGTAGCAGCCGATTCGAGTCGCCAGGATCCAGCGACCCTGGAGAGGCCTCGGCAGAGGGCGGAGTGCCGGGCAGACGCCCGCAGTTCCGCAGCACACGTACGCTCGCCTCCGGGTCCGTCGGATCGTAGAGGACCAGGTCGGGAAGGCCGTCGCCCTCCAGGTCGCCCGCGCGCAGCCGGCCGCGCGTATCGAGCGCCTGGCGCAGCGGCCTGCGGGAGAGCCTGCCGTCGGACCCCGCAAGGTGCACCTCGAGCGAGGTTCCCCCTCCCGACCGCAGTAGATCGAGCCGGCCGTCCGCGTTCAGGTCGAGCTCGAGGAGGGGCAGGAAGCCGCGGGGCCGAAAGCTCTCGAGGTTCCAGGGGACGTCGAAGGCCAGTCGCGCCGCCCGCTTCGTCTGGAAGGCGCCGTCGCTTCCCACCGCGCTCACGGTGATCTCGACGTCGTAGGCCCGCTGCAGGAAGAACTCCACCATCTCGAGGACCGACATGTGCACGAGCACCTGCACCAGCTCGGGCCGGCCGTCGCCGTCCAGATCCTGGAGCTCGTTGAAGCTGAGTCCACCCGACACCTCGAGGACCTGGTCGGGCACGTCGAGGTTCCAGCTCCCACCCCGGTTCTGGTGGACCGTCAGGCGGGTATGGCTCGAGGTGATCCCGCCGCTCATCGAGGTGATCACCAGGTCGACCCGGCCGTCTCCGTCGAGGTCGCCCGAGGTCAGGGCGACGGTCCCCGCGCCCCGCACGTGGTCCAGCTCGCTGATCCGGTGAAGGGGCAGGACCCGGTCCGGTGCGTTCGGAAGCTGGCCGTCTGGCCGCTGCAGGAAGACTCGCAGCGCGTGCCGGGTCGCGGCAAGGACGTCGCTGCGACCGTCGCCGTCGACATCGCCCAGCTCGATGTGGGGGGTATCGACGAAGAGCTGGATGTCCGCCTCGCCGATCGGCGGCCCCTCGGCCCCCAGCAGGAAGTAGTTGGCGCGCTGACCCACCTCGAGGAGCCCGCGCGGCTGCCCCGCGGGAGTCAGGAGAGCGGCCTGCCCCAGCAGAGGCACGATCCACCAGCGCTCCCCGGTGGGGGCCGTCCGCAGCAGGGGCAGGGGATCGAGGCCGCGCTCGTCGGCTGCGACGGCGGCGGTCGGGGCGCCCGGGACCCGGAGCATTCGCACGGCCCCGGTCTGGGGAGAGAGGATCGCGAGCCCGTCGCGCACCAGCAGCACCAGCTCCCGGCCCGCTCGCCCGTCCACGTCGGCGATGTCGTACGCCGCGCTTCCCGAGGGCAGCGGCCACGTCCGGTCGGGCTCTGCAGCGAAGGCTCCGTCGGCACGCTGCAGGTGAACGCGGACCACGCGAGACTCCACGGGGGGGAGACCCTCGTAGTCCACGTGGAGCAGATCCGCCCGGCCGTCTCCATTCACGTCCGCGATCTCGGCCGCAACCGTGCGGCCGGGGAACCTGAGCGAAGCGACCGCGAAGAAGGGCTCCACCTCGCGGGCGCCCAGCGCGCCCCAGGGGCTCGCGATCGCGAGGGCGACCCAGACCCAGACCCTCCGTGTCGCCCTCCTTGCGGGATGTCGGGCGCGGGGCCGGTCCGCGCCGCCTGCGCGTGGGCTCACTCGGTCGCGCTCGCGAGCGTGGAGTCGAGGTGGGCGGGGTCTGCGATCTGCTGGCGGTAGCGGACCACCCGGCTCGCCCGGTTGACGCCGAGCGCCCCCAGCAGCCGGCCCGCGCGCTCGTAGAGCACCACGAACCGGCCCTCTTCGAGCGTCCCGTCGACGACGCGCGTCTCCGCGTCCGGCGGACGCAGCCCGGCGAACTGGAGCTTGAGGTCGTACTGATCGGACCAGAAGAAGGGCACGTGCAGGAAGGGACGCGCCCCCTCCGGACCCGCGAGGAGGCGCTCGGCGGCAGCGGCGCCCTGCTCCGACGCGTTCATCCAGTGCTCGACGCGCATCTGCATGCCGAAGAGCGGATTGTGCCAGCGTGCCACGTCGCCCGCGGCCACGATCCCGGGCCCTGCGGCGCAGCTCTCGTCGCACACCACACCGTCGGAGAGCTCCAGGCCCGACGATGCGAGCCACTCGGTCTCCGGGGTGACTCCCACTCCGACGATCACCAGGTCGCAGCCGAGCCGCGTTCCGTCGGCGAGCTTCACGCCCTCGACACGTCGCGAGCCCTCGAAGGTCTCGACCGTGACGTCGCAGCGCAGGTCCACGCCATGGTCGCGATGCACCCCCGCCAGGTGGTCTCCCAGCTCGCGGCCCAGCACCCCCTCCAGGGGCACCTGGAGCTGCTCCAGAACGTGAACCTGGAGCCCCCTCGCGCGGCAGGAGGCGGCGACCTCGAGCCCGATGAACCCCGCGCCGACGATGCAGACGCGCGGGGAGCGCTCGAGCTCCCGGGCGATCGCGCGCGCCTCGTCCAACGAGCGCAGCGTGTGGATCCCCGCGAGGCCGCGGGCGCTCCGCAGGCTGCGCGGCCGGGCTCCGGTCGCAATCACCAGTCCGTCGAAGCCGAGCGTCTCGGGGCCTTCGAGCTCGAGGGTCCGCTGCGCCGGGTCGAGGGAGGTCGCGCGGCACCCGAGACGGAGGTCGAGCTCCAGGTCTGCGTAGGGGATCTCAGGCGCCAGTCGGGCACGCTCGGCCTCCCACTCTCCTCTCAGGATCTCCTTCGAGAGGGGAGGGCGGTCGTAGGGCAGCTCGCGCTCGGCGCCGATCCAGGTCAGCTCGCCGTCGAAGCCCCGTCTCCGCAAGGTCTCGACGGCTCGCAGCCCGGCGAGCGAAGCGCCGACGACCGCAATCCTTTCGAGCATCCGACCCCCCGGCGCGCGCGTGACGACGTCGCGACCGGGAGTATCGCACGCGGGGCCCGGGCGAGCCGCCGGGCCGAGTGCGCTCGCCCCGACTCAGTCTCGGAGCGGCTTTCCGTCGGGACCGACCGGCGTCTCTTCGGGTGTGTAGGCGCGCGCCTCCCAGCCCGGCGACCCCCAGTCGCGGCCCAGGTCGCGGATCTCTCCGCGGGCGATCTCCGGAGCCGCTTCGAGAGCCGCACGTACGGTGTCGACCTGCGAGCGCAGGCTGCCCGGGGTGCCGGTCTGGTGGCCGAGCGGGCGGTGCACGTAGGCGGAGCGAGGGGGCTGGACCGCGCGGGTGATGTCCCAGGCCGAGGTCATGGCGAGCGTGGGAACCCCTGCGGCCTCGATCTCTCGCGCGATCAGTCCCACGGACTGATGGCAGACCGGTCAGGCGGGCACCAGGTAGGCCAGGTCTGCGCGCTGGCGCAGCACGAGGTCCCGCAGGCGGGGGGCGAGCTCGCTGCGGACACGGCGCGACGAGTAGATGCCCCCCATGAACGACCAGGCTGGATCCGCGAGCTCTCCGATGACCCCCGAGGCCGCGAGCTCTCTCAGTGCGGCGAGCGGGAAGACGCAGCCCGGGTCCTTGCGGGCGTCCCTCACGTCGTAGCCAAAGTGCGCGACGCGCAGATCCTCGATCGCGCTGTCGACCGGGATCGCGCGCTCGGAGACGTCGTCGTGAAAGTGGAAGGCAGGTTGGTCGTACCGGTGAACACCCCCGGACGCGATCAGCGCGACGCGCGTCTTGGCGAGGGGCAGGCGGATGGGCGCGAAGGGCGGCGGATCGGCGACGGGGTCGTGGTGGACCCAGCGGTAGGGCGGCTGGCTGGCGTAGAGGGCGCGCGTGCGCTCGATGTAGGCCACGGGCTCTCGAGTCACCGCTAGAGGGTAGCCCTTGGATGCGGAGTTGGGGCCGTGTACGGTCCGCCGCATGAGCACGCCGACCTTCGAAGAGGTCTGGGCGCGGATCTGCGAGCAGGAGCAGGAGTTCTTCCGAACCCGGCTCGGCCGCTGGTTCCGCTACCGGATCGAGGGCCGGGATCTCTGCCCCAGCCAGACGCAGCTGCGCATCCCGCGCTCCGACTTCGAGCTGGCCTTTCCCCTTCTCCCGCTCCCGACACCCGGCAAGCTGAACCGGCTGGTGACGGGCGCCGGCTACCTATGGGCGATCCTGCACGACCCGCGCATCTCGCGCGGAGCCTGGTGAGAGGGCGGGCGAGCGCTAGCGCCTTCCCTGGACGGGTGGACAGTCCGAGAAGGTCCAGCCGTCGACCCGGTGCTCGGAGGTGAGCGTAAAGGACTCGCGGCAGGTACCGCCCAGGATCCACAGGCCCCAGGTCGAGGTCCAGGTGACCACCCTGCGGCCTCCGGTGAGCGAGGTCTCGCTGTCCGGCGCGCCCCAGTGCGCGATCACATCGTCCCGCGTATGCCCGCGCCAGCGTTCGAGGTTCATCTGCGGAGTCAGGCAGGCCGAGAGTCCCAGCCCCACCAGCGCGCCTGCGATCCACCGCGCAGCTCCCATCCCCTCGCTTCCCCCCAGCCGATATGATGGCTGCGCGATCGAAAGGGAGTACCGAATGAAGCGGTTCGAGGGCAAGGTGGCGCTGGTTACGGGAGCGGCCTCGGGAATCGGACGCGCGACGGCGGCGCGGCTCGCCGAGGAGGGAGCGCGGGTCTTCTGCACCGATCTGCAGGGAGAGGCGGTCGAGGAGACCGCCAAGTCGATCGTAGGGTGCGGGGGAGAGGCGACGGGCCTGCAGAGCGATGTCAGCGAGCCCGGCGACGCGCGCGCCGCGGTCGCGCGTGCCGTCGAGCGCTACGGGCGCCTCGACGTGCTCTGCAACGTCGCCGGGATCCTGCACTTCTCGCACACGCACGAGCACTCGCTCGAGGTCTGGAGCCGGATCCTGCAGGTCAACCTGACCGGGACCTTCGTGACCTGCCAGGCCGCGATTCCCCACCTGCTCGACAGCCAGGGCAGCATCGTCAACACCTCGTCGACCGCAGCCCTGGCGGGCCACCCCTGGACGGCCGCCTACTCCGCCTCGAAGGGCGGCGTCCTGGCGCTCACGTACACGCTGGCGGTCGAGTACGGCAAGCAGGGCCTGCGCGCGAATGCGGTGTGTCCGGGCAGCGTCTCGACCCCGATCACCGAGGCGTTTGCGCTTCCCGAGGGAGCGGACCCCAAGCTGCTCTACCGGATCATGCCGCTCGACCAGTTCCGGGGGCCCGAGAAGGCCGCCAGCGCCATCGCCTTCCTGGCCTCCGACGACGCGGCCCACATCAACGGGGTCGGCCTGCGCGTCGACGGGGGCACGCTGGCCTAGCGCGCCTCCCGCCGCCCACGCTGCAGCGCGATCCCGAGCAGACCCCGCGCGACGAGCGCGGCGGTGTCGGGCTCGGGCACCGGTGCCGTCTGGGTCAGCAGGGAGCCCGTCCTCCGCGAATGCCGCCGTCGGAGAGCGCGAAGCCGAACTGCGGCCCGGTGATGACCGCTGCGCCCGACCCGAAGGGCCCGCAGACGCCACAGTTCGGGTTGAACCCGCCGACCTGGGTGTTGAAGAGGAAGGTGCCCGGTGGGATCGCCGCCGGCCCAACCGACGACGTGTTGTGGATCGCGGATGGATCGGCGGTCGCGCCGCTGCCCGGGTTGGTCAGAGCGTCCTGGCGCCCGTTGAGCGTGTTGGGAATGTACTCCGGGGCCCCCGGGTTGGGTGGGCCAAGCGGCGCCACTCCGAAAGCGATCCCTCCGGTACCACCTGTGTGGATCGGTACCGCCCCGGCGACCCCCGAGAGCACGATGCACAAGGCAGCCACGATCGCAGCCGCCGAAACTCGACACGATGTTGACGCGCGCATGCGATCCTCCCTCCCTGCCTGGTCACCCGGCCCGGGTCGATCCGGGGCTCGGTGGTGTCACTCGGGCCTCGGAGGTCGCTTGGACCGCCGACCCACCCGGGTCTGGGTCGTTCCCAAGTCTCGCCAGGAGCCGGCCGATGAGGTCTCGGATGGCCGAAGTCTTCCGGTTTCGCGAGCAGGGCTGGCGGTCCGATCTGTTCCGGTGCGCGTGCGGATGGGAGGGTCGGACCGACGAGATGGCGATCGATTGCGCCACCGACGTGTCCGACTACTCGTGCCCCCGTTGCGATTGCATGCTGGTGATCGTGGGCCACCCAACCCTCGACGAGCTGCTCTCCGATCCTTCGAGCGATCCCGAGGGGGCGCCAGGGAGGGCGAGCGGCACGCGTGGGCGCTGAGCGGAGAGGACCTCCGCCAATCCCAGCCCGTGTCGAGCCGCCACGCCCGAAAGAAGCTGTCCTTGGTCGGGAGGTCCGCGATCGAGTCCTCGACGATCAGGATCGCCCAACGCCGCGCAGATCGATGCAACGCACATGATCACGGCTGAGAAGGTAGACGAATGGATCGTGGCTCCACGCTCCTCGACCTCGAAGCCAATGCCATCGACGGCCCGCAGCACCTGATCGCGCGGCCCGCTAGGGGCGGCGCGCACAAACGAGCCAGGCGGCGGCCGGCACGCGGATGCCCCCCTCTCGCTCGAAGGGGCCCAGGGCCTTGCGGACAGCCTCGGTCACCCGCTCTGTGAGCTCGCGGCTCGCCTCGCGCTCGCGCAGCAGAGCTCCGAGCGGTCCGATCTGGAGGTAGAAGGAGAGGGCCGAGTCCATGGAGCCGGCCGAGATCTCGGCCGCGTGGTCCTCGATCTCGATCTGGGAGAAGCCCGCGTCCTGCAGGATCCCATGCAGGCGGGCGCGGTCGGCCAGCGCGAAGGGGCCCGGCGCGTCGGGAGCTGCTCGTGGGGGAACGTCGATGTGGGCGGCCGCGGCGGCGAGAGGGACGTAGAAGTACGGGTTGCGAGCGACCTCCTGCCAGCAGACGAACCCGATGCGCCCACCCGGACGCAGGCTGCGCCCCAGGTTGCGAAAGGCGGCTGCGGGCTCGGAGAAGAACATCACGCCGAAGCGCGAGAACACGCGATCGCGCAGCTCGCCCTCGAATCGGGTCTCCTGGGCGTCGGCACACTGGAACTCGAGGTGGGCAACTCCCGCCGCGCGCGCCCGATCGCGGGCGCGCGCGAGCATGGGCTGCGAGAGATCGATTCCGCGGACCGATCCCGTTGGGCCGACGCGCGCGGCGAGCTCCAGACTGGTGTCCCCGCAGCCGCAGCCGACATCGAGAATCTGCTGGCCCGGCTCGATCCCGAGCCGCTCCATGGCGGCCAGCCCGAGCGGACGGATCTGCGCGTCGAGCCGCTCCTGCGCTGCCACCCAGCGAGGGCCGGCGACATCGTTCCAGTAGGCGGACTGCTCCGAGTTGCCGGCCGCTCGCTCGCTCGGTGTTGGACCCGGACTCGGGGTCTCCGCCATCCGGGCAGGGTACCATCCGGCCCCGAGGACCATCGAGCCGGTCACTCGACCGGGGGGTGAGGGGAGGCCGTGCAGCGAGAGGATTCGGACCGGTGGCGGTGACGCTCGCGGGAATTCGTCGCGCTGCGGAGGGGCTGCGCGGTGCCCTCGTAGAGACGCCGTGCACCCACTCGCAGACGCTCTCCGAGATCACCGGGGCCCAGGTCTGGCTCAAGTTCGAGAACCTCCAGTTCATCGGCTGCTTCAAGGGTCGGGGCGCCCGGACTCGGCTGCTTTCGCTCGGTGCTCGCGAGCGCGCGCGCGGCGTGATCGCGATGTCGGCGGGCAACCACGCCCAGGGCGTCGCGCGCCACGCCCAGCTGCTCGAGATCCCGGCGACGATCGTGATGCCACGCACGACCCCGGGGGTAAAGGTCGAGCACACGCGGGGCTTTGGAGCGCGCGTCGTGCTGCACGGAGACTCCCTCGAGGAGGCGGGC
>JBHHYV010000098.1:0-13639 GCA_046757685.1 Myxococcota bacterium | reverse complement strand
CGATGGCAGCATCTGGATCTGCGGCACCAACAGCGACTCGCTGCTCCGCTTCGATCCTGGGACGGAGAGCTTTCGCGTCTATCCGCTGCCGACCCGCGTCACCTACACGCGCGAGATCGACTTCGACGCCCAGGGTCGGGTGTGGGCCTCCAACTCGAACCTGCCCGCCTGGCAGATCGAGGGCGCGCTGCCGCGCCTGATCCGGCTCGGCCCCTCCGGGGTCGGGGCGGAGCTGGCGAAGGTCCGGCCGGCGGCCGCGGAGCGCCGATGAGCCTGCAAGAGCCCCCCGACTTCGGGCCCGCCCTCTACCCCTCGGCGCTGGTCAACGTGACCAACGTGTGCAACCTGTCGTGCACCCACTGCTTCGTCTTCCGCACGGGCAACCCGAACCGACCGCGAGACCGCATGGACGATGCGACCTTCCTGCACCAGCTGCGCGTGCTGCGCGATCGCCACGGGATTCGCTCGATGCTCTTCATGGGCGGCGAGCCGATGATCCTGAAGCAGCGGGTCCTCGAGGCCATGCCCCTCTTCGAGCACAGCTCCATCGTGACCAACGGCACCTACGGCATTCCCTCGGTGCCCGGGCACCTGGTCACCGTCTCCCTCGACGGACCCCAGGCGTTGAACGACTCCATCCGCGGCGCCGGCATCTTCGAGCGGGTCCGACGGGCCGTCTTCGCCCGAGACCCCGAGGACGGGACGCTCGTGATCCTGCAGATGGCGATCACCCGGACCAACGCCCACGGGATCGAGGCCTTCGTGGAGCAGGTCGCCGACTGGCCCGTCGATGGGATCGCCTTCACCTTCTACGTGCCGCGAGGGGGCGAGGGCCTCCCTCTTGCCTGGCTGGATCTCGCCGAGCGCGACCCGGTGATCGACCGCGTGATCGCGCTGAAGCGAAGGTACCCGCAGCGGGTGAAGGCGAACGTGGGCGCGCTCGAGCGGATGAAGTCTTCGCGCTGCCTCGAGTCCACCGGCCGGCGGGGAGAGCGCTGCGCCCTGAAGCGCACGCTCCCGCTCTACGTGGGCGAGGGCGGAAGCTTCGAGCGGACCTTCTGCTGCTACGGAAACGACGTGGACTGTACCCGCTGCGGCGCCTACGCCGTCTTCAACGCCAGCTACCACCGCACGCGAGAGGCGGGCTAGGGCCGAGGCTCCGCTCTCCCAGCGCGCGCGAAGATCTGGATGCGGTCGGGCCCCAGGAAATGTCCGTCGTTGTAGACGGTCTCGAGGACGCGCTTCGCGATGCGCCAGCCGGACCCGGTCCGGCGATGCTCGTCGTGGTAGGCGGCGTACTGGATCACGCGGTGCTCGCGGCCGTCGTGCTCCACCTGCACGTGCAGGGCGCGCAGGGTGCAGGTCGAGGTCGCGCGATCGCCCGCGAGATCGATCAGCGGGTTCGAGATGGCGTGCTGCGTGGCCTTGAAGATCGGCAACGATTCGCCGAGCCAGCGCACCATCTCGGGAAAGCGTCCCTTGCGGCCGCCGATCGTGCGGTACTCGATCCAGGCGTCGGGGGTGAAGACCCGCTCGAGGGACTCGAGGTCGACGTCGTCGATGGCCCGGGCGTAGCGATAGAGCAGCTGCGTGATCTCGGCGCGGTCCGCGAGCTCGCTCGGGGTGAGCATGGGCGTTGCCTCAGCGGGGGCGAAAGGTGACGGGCATCGACGCGTAGCCGACGATGAAGTTCGAGGGGCGCAGGGGCGGGGGCCCGTCTCCGGCCAGCTCCAGGTCGGGCAGGCGCTCGAGGAGAGTCTCGAACATCACCCGAAGCTCGAGCCGGGCCAGGCTCGCTCCCAGGCAGAAATGGGCGCCGTAGCCGCCGAAGGCGACGTGATCGTTGGGCTGGCGGGCGACATCGAAGCGGAAGGGGTCCTCGAAGACCTCCTCGTCGCGGTTGGCCGAGGGGTAGAGCATCAGCAGGCGGTCCCCCTCGCGGATCTTGCAGCCGCGCAGCTCCAGGTCTCGGGTGGCCGTGCGGTTCATGTTCTGGATGGGCGTCACCCAGCGCAGCATCTCCTCGACGGCCGTCGGAATCCCGCTCGGATCGTCGATCAGCTGCTGGCGCTGGTCGGGATGGTCGATCAGCGCCTTCATGCCGCCCGAGATCACGTGGCGCGTCGTCTCGTCCCCGCCGACCAGGATCAGCAGGCCCTCGTGCAGGATCTCCTCGTCGTCGAGGCCCTCGCCGTCGATCTCGGCATGGACCAGGACGCTCATCAGGTCGTCGCGAGGATCTGCGCGGCGGTCGGCCACGACCGCCTGGTTGTAGAGTGCGTACTCGCCCGCCGCGGCGGCCGCGCGCGCCGCGACCTGGGGCGATGCCGCGGCGTTCGTGCCCTGGATCAGGTCGTCCGACCACTGGAGCAGCCGGTCCCGGTCCTCGGGCGCCACTCCGAGCAGCTCGCCGATCATGATCATCGGAAGCGGGGCGGCGAGGTCCCGCACGAAGTCGCACTCCCCGCGCTCGATCACCGTGTCGACCAGCTCGTGGCAGGCACTTCGGATGAAGGGCTCGTGGTCCGCGACCCGGCGCGGGGTGAAGCCGCGGTTGACGAGGGCACGGCGGCGAACGTGCTCGGGATCGTCCATGTTGATCATCGAGGGGATCGCGGGCGAGTCCGGCCGGGAGCCTTGCCCCGAGCCGAAGCTCCGCGGGCTCTTGGAGACCCGCATCACGTCCTCGTGGCGCGCGATCCCCCAGAGCGGCGGGTCGCCCGCGCTCGGATCCAGGTAGACGGGGGCATGCTCGCGCATCCAGGCGAACGCCGGGTGGGGATCATCGCGGTAGAAGTCCCCGTCGAGGAGGCGGATGTCCGGGCGTGTCGGAGCTGCGGAGTCGGCCATTCGTCCTCGCGCGGCGCGGACCTGCAGGCGCGGCCCGAGTCTACACGGGCTCTCGAGCGCCTGGGAAGTCCGGTGGGCCGACCGCGCCCCGGTCGATGTGCGCGGCGTTCCACTCAGCTCGCGAGGGGCGGGCGGCGTTCCCTCCAGGGCCGCGCCTCCTCGAGCTGCGCGGCCAGCCGGTACAGGGTCGCCTCGTCCGCGTAGCGGCCGACGAACTGGGTCCCGATGGGCAGGCCGATCGGGCTCCAGAAGAGGGGCACCGACATGGCGGGGTTGCCCGACGCGTTGAAGAGCGAGGTGAAGGCCGTCACCTTCGCGATCGCCGCCACGAAGTCCCCGAAGTCCGCCGGGCTCAGGCTCAGCGCCCCGATGGGCAGGGGCGCGGTCGCCATCGTGGGCGTGAGCAGGACGTCGCAGTCGCTCATGTGGCGGGCCACCTGGCGGCCGGCTGCATGGATCCGGCCGATCGCGCGGGCATAGTCGGCGGCCCCGATCTCGCCGGCGTTTCGGGCCATGAGGAAGGTGACGGGCTCCACGTCCTCCTCGCCGTACGCGCGCCCGAGGCGGGCGGCGCGGTCCTCGAGCACGGCGCGCACGTTGGCGCCGATCACCAGCCGCGTCGCATCGGCCAGCCCGGAGTCTATCTCGAGCTGCGACTCGACGACGTCGTGTCCCAGCTCGCTGCACAGCTGCGCCGCGCTCTCGACCGCCGCGATGCAGTCCGGGTCGGTCTCGGCGTCGTTGAAGGCTCGGGTCTGCACGGCGATCCGCAGCCGGCCCGGATCGGCCCCGACCTCGCTCGCGAAGGGGCGCGCCGGGCGCTCGGCCCAGTAGGGCGCCCCGACATCCGGGCCCGAGGTGGCGTCGAGCAGCGCCGCGCAGTCGCGAACGCTCCGCGAGACCGCATGGACCGTGCTCATTCCGCCCCAGCCCTCCCCGACGTCGGGGCCCATCGGCGTTCGGCCGCGCGTGGGCTTCATGCCGAACACCCCGCAGCACGAGGCCGGGATGCGGATCGAGCCTCCCCCGTCGCTGGCGTTCGCGAGCGGCAGGACTCCGCACGCGACGGCCGCGGCGGCGCCTCCCGACGAGCCGCCGGTGGTCCGGGTGGGATTCCAGGGGTTGCGCGACGCGCCGTGCAGCTGCGACTCGGTGGTCGCGGTCAGGCCGAGCTCCGGGGAGGCCGTGCGCCCGAAGATCACGAAGCCGGCGCGCCGGTAGCGCGCCACCAGCTCGGAGTCGTGGTCGGGCACCCAGCCGTCGAAGAGCCGCGAGCCGTTCGAGATCGGCTGGCCGCGGTAGAGCATGTGCAGGTCCTTGAGCAGGAAGGGCACGCCCCGAAAGGGACCTTCCGGCAGCCCCTCCGCGATCGAGCGGCGCGCCTCGTCCTCCCAGAGGCAGGGAACCAGGTGGAGATCGGGATTGACCCGAGCGATCCGATCGAGGGCCGCCTCGAGCAGCTCCTCGGGCTTGACCTCGCCGGCGGCGACCCGGCGCGCCAGCTCGAGGCCGTCGCAGCCTTCGAAGGTCGTAGGATCGCTCATGCTCTCTCCTTGGCTCGGGCTGTCACTCCGGGTGGCTGGCGTCTACTCGAGGGCCGGAGGACGCCAGCCTCCGAGCTCCTCTTCCACCGCAGCCGCTGCGCGCAGGGCCACCTCTTCGTGCCAGGGCCGTGCGACCAGCTGGACTCCGATCGGCATGCCCTCCGGGCTCGTGCCGGCGCGCACGACGGCGGCGGGCCAGCCCGTCAGGTTCCACGTCATCGTGTACGAGAAGATTCCGATCTCGAGCGCCCTCCGGGTCGGGTCGCTGGCGACGCGCGCGCAGGGCGGTGACAGCACCAGGTCGTAGCGGCTCATGAACCCGAGCATGCGGATCCGGAAGCGCTCCCAGGCTTCGAAGAGACGCGCCTGCTCCTCGAGGCGGGCGACCTCGAGGGGACCCACGTCGACGCGATCGGAGCCCGGGCCCCGGTCGAGCATCGCCGCCAGGCTGCTCTCCTCGACGGAGGTACCCGCGCGCTCCAGCACCGCCCGAATCCACGCGCCCCCGTCATAGAGGAGCAGGCCGCCGAAGATCGCGAGGGTCTCCTCGATTCCCGGAGGCACGTCCTCCTCGACCCGCGCCCCTGCCTTCTCGAGGACGGTGGCGGCGGCGCGTACGGCTGCGGCAATCTCGGGGTCGGGATCCGCGATTCCGTTGCCGGTCATCAAGGCGACGCGCAGCCCACCCGGATCCACCCGGGCCGGGTCCCCGACGGGTACAGGGACGACCTCTGGATCGAGGGGGTCGGGTCCCGCCAGGATCCCGAGCAGCAGCCCCAGGTCCTCGACCCGCCGGGCGAGGGGTCCCGGCTGGGTGAGCGACTCGAGGGGCCCCCCGGGTCCGATCGCATGACCGCTGCGCGGGATCCGGCCGCTGGTGGGCTTGAGGCCCGCGACGCCGCAGAAGTGCGAGGGCTGGCGGACGCTGCCTCCGGTGTCGCTCCCCACGTCGAAGGGGGAGCCGCCCGCAGCCACGATCGCGGCGGCCCCTCCGCTGCTGCCCCCGGGCGTTCGCGAGAGGTCGTAGGGGTTGTGGGTCGCGCCGTAGACCGGGTTCGTGGTGTCGAACGACAGGGTCAGCTCGGGGGTGTTCGTCTTTCCGAGCAGGATGGCCCCGGCCGCCCGCAGGCGCGCGACCACCGTCGCGTCGGCCTCGGGAACGAACCCGGCGCGGCCGGGGGTGCCCCAGGTCGAGACCAGGCCGCGCGTGTCGTAGGAGTCCTTGATCGTCATCGGCAGCCCGTGCAGCGCGCCCGAGCTCTCGCCTCTCGAGCGGGCGCGATCGGCAGCCTCGGCCTCGCGCCGGGCCTCGTCCGCGCGCAGCGCCACGACCGCACCGAGGCGCCCGTTCACCGCGTCGATCCGCGCCAGGCAGGCATCGACGAGCTCGCGCGACGAGATCTCGCCGGTCCCGAGCCTCCGCGCCAGGCTCCGGACCCCCTCCGAGATCAGCCGCTCCATGGCGCCAGTGTACCCCGCGAGTCGCCCCCCGCGGGCGCGCACGGCTCCGCGCTACACTGGGGCGATGGCCAGCCAGCAACTGAATCGGATCAGCCGACGGATCACCCAGCCCCGCTCGCAGGGCGCCTCCCAGGCCATGCTCTACGCGACCGGCCTCCGCGAGGAGGACCTGCAGAAGGCGCAGGTCGGCATCGCGAGCGTCTGGTACGAGGGCAACTCGTGCAACATGCACCTCGATCGCCTGGCGGCGAGGGTGAAGGAGGGCGTGCAGGCCGCAGACCTGGTCGGCTACCGATTCAACACCATCGGGGTCAGCGACGGCATCTCGATGGGGACCGAGGGCATGAGCTACTCGCTGCCCTCCCGCGAGATCATCGCGGACTCGATCGAGACGGTGATGGCCGCCCAGTGGTACGACGCCAACATCTCGATTCCCGGCTGTGACAAGAACATGCCCGGCTCGGTGATGGCGATGGCGCGCCTCGACCGGCCCGCCCTGATGGTGTACGGCGGCACGATTCGCGCGGGACGCGATCGCGACGGCTGTCCCATCGACATCGTCTCGGCCTTCCAGTCCTACGGCGAGTACGTCTCGGGCGCGATCGACGAGGCGGCGCGCCTCGACATCGTGCGCCACGCCTGCCCCGGGGCCGGGGCCTGCGGGGGCATGTACACCGCCAACACGATGGCCTCGGCGATCGAGGCGCTCGGGATGACGCTCCCCGGCAGCGCCTCGACGCCCGCGGAGGATCCGCAGAAGCTCGAGGAATGCCACGCGGCCGGGGCCGCGATCCGACGGCTGCTCGAGCTGGACCTGCGGCCGAGCCAGATCATGACCCGCGAGGCCTTCGAGAACGCGATGGTGGTCGTGACGGTGCTGGGCGGCTCGACCAACGCCGTGCTCCACCTGATCGCGATCGCGCGCGCCGTCGGGGTGGACCTGGGGATCGACGACTTCCAGAAGGTGAGCGATCGCACGCCCATCCTCGGGGATCTGAAGCCGAGTGGACGCTACGTGATGGAGGACCTGCACCGGGTGGGGGGCGTGCCGGGGCTCATGCGCGAGCTGCTCGACCGAGGGGTGCTGAACGGGGACTGCCTGACGGTGACCGGTCGCACCCTGGCGGAGAACCTGGCCGGCACCTCGGGCCTCGAGAAGGGCCAGGACGTGATCCGTCCCTGGGAGAGCCCCGTCTCGGAGCGTGGCCACATCCAGATCCTGCGCGGGAGCCTGGCGCCGGAGGGAGCGGTCGCCAAGATCACCGGCAAGGAGGGCACCGAGTTCGCGGGTCCCGCGCGCGTCTTCGACGACGAGGAGTCGATGCTCGCGGCCGTCGAGCGGGGGGCGATCCAGAGCGGGGACGTGATCGTGATCCGCTACGAGGGCCCGAAGGGCGGACCGGGAATGCCCGAGATGCTGACGCCGACCTCGGCCATCGTCGGCGCGGGGCTCGGGGCGCAGGTAGCGCTGATCACCGATGGTCGCTTCTCGGGCGGCTCGCACGGGTTCATCCTGGGCCACGTCACTCCCGAGGCGCAGGAGGGCGGGCCGATCGCGCTCGTTCGGGATGGCGACCGGATCGCGATCGACTCGAGGCGCCACGCCGTCGACCTGCAGGTCGCCCCCGAGGAGCTGGACCGCCGGCGCGCGGCCTGGACGCCGCCGCCTTTGAAGGCGCGTCGCGGGGCCCTGTACAAGTACATCCGCAGCGTGAAGTCCGCGTCCGAGGGCTGCGTCACCGATGAGTGACGCCGCGCTCTCGCCCGAGGAGCGGGCGGGCTGGGAGCGCGACGGGTTCTTCATCGTGCGGCAGTTCGCGCCCAGGCAGACCCTCGACGCGATGCTGGCGCGCATCGTGGAGCTCGCCCGCGCGGCGGAGCGCGGCGAGTCGATCGGCGACGCCTACGTGCAAGCCGAGGCCCGGATCGCCGCGGGTGCCCGGCGCGCGGAGGACAAGCTCTCCAAGCTCTTTCGCGTCCACCGCGACGAGCCGGTCTTCCGTGAGCTCTGTACGGACGAGCGGCTGCTCGATCGCGTCGGGGAGCTGCTCGGGACGGGTGACCTGGACTGCTTCCTCTCGCAGTTCATCTTCAAGCTGCCGGGCGCGCTGGGGCAGCCCTGGCACCAGGATGCCTTCTACTTTCCCTTCGACCGCGAGCCGCAGGTCGGCGTCTGGCTGGCGGTGAGCGAGGCCACGGAGCACAACGGCCCCCTCTGGGTCCTTCCGGGATCGCACCGCGAGCCCGTGCACCCGGTCGTGCGGGACCGCCGGCCGCACGCCAACCTGGGCTACGTCGAGATCGTCGACCGCGACACGTCGGCGGCCCAGGTGGTCCGGATGCAGCCCGGCGACCTGCTCCTCTTTCACAGCCACCTCATCCACTCCTCGACCGACAACCACTCCGAGAGCCGGCGCGCGGCCATGGTCTACCACTACGCGATGGGCGGAACCGTCGACCGCAGCCTCGAGAAGTTCGGCTTTCGGCCGCCCAACATCGACTGGATGCCGGTGCGGCGCGGGGGAGGGGCGATCGGGTAGAGTGGACGCTCGCCCGGGGAGAGGAGGAACCCATGCCCTCGCTTCGCAAGATCTCGGAGGAGCTCTGGACCGGAGTCCTGTCGACCGCCCAGCCCGACCACCACCCCTTTGCGGCCTACGACACCACCGAGGAGGTCGCCGACGGGGTCGCCTTCTACAAGGACTTCGTCAACGTCACGGGTGTGCGCACGGGCGAGGGCCTGGCGCTGATCGACACCGGCTCCTACCACCCGATCCAGCACACCCGGAGCCACCGCGGCATCCGCGGCCTCATCACCGAGCCCCTCCACACCGCCATCTACACCCACGGCCACGTCGATCACGCCTATGGGCTGCCCCCCTACCTGGCGGAGCTGGCCGAGGCGGGTCGGCCGCGCCCGCGGGTCGTGGGTCACGAGGGCATCGCGCCGCGCATGGAGCGCTACGTGGAGACCCAGGGCTACAACTCGATCATCAACAGCCGGCAGTTCGGAATCCCCATCCAGTGGCCGACCGAGTTCGTGCGCCCGACGATCTGCTACCGCGAGAGCCTCGACCTGCGGGTGGGCGACACCGAGATCCGTCTCTTCCATACCCGCGGCGAGACCGACGACCATACCTGGGCATGGCTTCCCGCGACCCGGGTGCTGTGCACGGGCGACCTCTTCATCTGGTCGTGCCCCAACGCCGGCAACCCCCAGAAGGTGCAGCGCTACGCGGCGGACTGGGCGCAGGGGCTGCGGCGCATGGCGGCGCTCGATCCCGAGGTGCTGCTGCCCGGGCACGGCGTCCCGATCTTTGGAGCCGCGCGCGTGCGCGAGGCGCTCTCGAACACGGCGACCTACCTCGAGTCGCTCTACCAGCAGACCCTCTCACTCATGAACCAGGGGGCACGCATCTACGAGATCGTCCAGCAGGTCGAGCCCCCATCCGAGCTGGCGGAGCTGCCCTACCTGCGGCCCGTCTACGACGAGCCGGAGTTCATCGTTCGCAACATCGTGCGCCACCTGGGCGGCTGGTACTCGGGCGTTCCGAGCGAGCTGCAGCCGGCTCCCCGAGTCGAGCAGGCCCGCGAGATCGTGGCGCTCGCCGGTGGGCTCGAGCGTCTCGTCGAACGGGCGCGCGTCTGCGCGGAGTCGGGTGACCTGGCGCTGGCCTCCCACCTGGTGGACTGGGCCTGCGACGCGGCCCCCGACAGTGGTGAGGTCCACGCCCTGCGGGCCCAGATCTACTCGCGTCGCGCCGAGGCGGCGACCTCGACCATGGCGCGCGGCGTCTACAGCGGCGCGGCGCGCGAGTCGGGGCAGGGGGCTCAGAGCTCCGACTCGTAGGGCTCGTAGAGCCGGTACCGGCTCGAGCGCGCCCTCCACACCGGGCGCGGCTCTTCCGGAATCGCCACCCACAGCACGACGTAGACCAGCAGACCCGGGAACGTCGCCGAGAAGATCGAGAGGGCGACGTAGACGATGCGAACGAAGCTCGGGGGCAGGCCCAGCCAGTGGGCCAGCCCTCCGCAGACCCCGGCGACGACGCGCTCCTCGCGCGCGCGGTAGAGCCGCGAGGGTCGAGGGGATTCGAGACCCAGCTCCAGGCGATCCTCGTCGAGCTCCACGCGGTCCCCTCCTCAGCCGGCCAGCCAGCCCAGCGAGAGGCTGATGCCGAGCATCGCGAGGACGAGCCCGAGCAGGCCAAAGCGGCCCAGCATGACGGCCGCCATCGAGGGCGGTGTCTCCGATGCGTGCTTCATGGCGATGACCTCCGAGCGGGGCCAATGCAACCCCGATGCCAGCCCTCGGACGCCGCCTGCCGCCGCCGCAGGCCCGCGCGCTGCACGCCGCGGCCTGCAGCCTGTCGCCTGGCCCCTGCATCCCTCGCCCTCGGGAGTACCTTCCCGGCGTCTGCGACGTGGCATGGTCCTTGCCCCTGGGGGCTGCCAGACTGATCGAGGAGGGGTCGCCCGTGTCCTGGACCGAAGCCTGGAGCGAGTACGCACAGGGGATCGCCGCCCGCGCACTCTTTGCCCACGAGTGGTGTACGACGCGGGCGGCCTACAACCCGCTGTCGCGAGCCAGTCAGACGGATCCCTACCCCATGTATCGCCGGCTGCGCGAGCGCGACCCCGTGCATCGAAGTCGGGTCATCGAGGGCTGGGTGCTGACCCGCTATCGCGACATCGCGGGGGTGCTGCGCGATCCGCGCTTCTCGGCGGACGAGCGCCACCATCCGCGCTTCGAGGCGTTTCGCAGGCGGCGGGTCGAGCTGGGTATCGAGGCGCCAGACGCCCCTTACGATCCGTCCATGCTGCGCCTCGACGCCCCCGACCACACGCGACTGCGGAGCCTGGTGAGCCGGGCCTTCACCGCGCGCGCGGTGGATCGGCTCGCGCCGCGGATCGCCGAGATCGTCGAGCGTCGGCTGGCCAGGGTGGAGGACGGCTTCGACGTGATCGCGGACCTGGGCACCCCGCTGCCCGTGACGGTGATCGCCGAGATGCTCGGCGTTCCCACCCACGACCTCGAGCGCTTCAAGCACTGGTCGGACGAGGTGGTGCTGGGGCTCGGAATGAGCTCCATCGACGACATGCGCCGCTCACAGCGGGCCACGGACGAGCTCGGCGAGTTCCTGGGCGCGATCGCCGAGGAGCGCCGGAGAGACCCGCGAGACGACCTGATCACGGGCCTGGTTCAGGCGCACGAGGCGGGCGACCGCCTGACGCGCGACGAGGTGCTGTCGACCTGCACGCTGCTGCTCGTGGCGGGCAACGAGACCACGACCCACCTGATCGGCAACGCGACCTACGCGCTGCTGCGCCATCCCGACCAGCTCGAATGGCTTCGATCCCACCCCGAGGGTCTCGAGGACGCGGTCGAGGAGCTGCTGCGCTTCGACAGCCCCGTGCAGGCCACGTCTCGCTTCGCGACCGAGGACAGCGAGCTCCCCGGCGGGCCCAGGGTCCGCCGAGGCCAGCAGGTCTTCCTGCTGCTCGGAGCGGCCAACCGGGATCCCGAGGTCTTCCACGACCCGGATCGGCTCGATCTCACCGCCGCGCGCGAGAGGCACCTGGCGTTCGGTCTGGGCAGCCACTTCTGCCTGGGCTCTCAGCTTGCGCGGCTCGAGGGCAGGATCGCCCTGGGCTCGCTGATCCGGCGCTTTCCCGGCATGAAGCTCGCCATCGAGCGACCGCGCTGGCGCCAGAACATCATCCTGCGAGGGCTCGAGTCGCTGCCCGTTCGCGTCTGAGGCCGGTGGAGGGTACGCGACGCGCCTCGGGTCGTGGCCGGAGCTCGGATCGGGGTAGGATCGCGCTCCGGAGGGAGCCGTGACCTATCGCGTGATCCAGTGGGCGACCGGGGGCGTGGGCCGGGCCGCGATCGAGGGGGTGGCCGAGCACCCCGCCCTCGAGCTGGTCGGCGCCTGGGTGCACTCGAAGGACAAGGTCGGGCTCGACGCGGGAGCGATCGCGGGTCGGGCGCCTCTCGGAGTGCGGGCGACGAGCGACGCCGATACGCTGCTGCGCTCGGAGGCCGACTGCGTGCTCTACGCGCCGCAGATCGGCAAGACGGCCGAGCTGATCCGGATCCTGGAGTCGGGCAAGAACGTGGTCACGCCCCTGGGATGGTTCTACCCGTTCCGCAGCTCCGACGTCTCGGCGATCGAGGCCGCCTGCCGCAAGGGCGGGGTTTCGCTGCACGGCACGGGGATCCACCCCGGGGGGATCACGGAGCGTTTTGCGCTGATGATCTCGGCGCTCTCGCGCGGCATCACCCACGTGCGGGCAGAGGAGTTCTCGGACATCCGGACCTACGACGCGCCCGCCGTCGTGGGCGAGGTGATGCTCTTCGGCAAGACTCCGGACGAGGCGCGGCGGAGCCCGATGCTCGCGATGCTGGGTGCGGGGTTCCTGCAGTCGGTGGACATGGTGGCGGACGCGCTCGGCTTTGCACTGGATCGCGAGAAGCGCGCGACCCACGAGATGGCGCTGGCCACCGCTCCCATCGACTCGCCCATCGGAGCCATCGCCCCCGGCCGCGTCGCGGCGCAGCGCTTCACCTGGCAGGGCTGCGTGCGGGGCACACCCGTCATCACCGTGCGCGTCAACTGGCTGATGGGCGAGCGCGATCTGGATCCCGCCTGGAGCTTCGGACCCGAGGGCTGCCGCTTCGAGGTCGAGATCGAGGGGGATCCCCCCGTGCGTACGACCTTCCACGGTCTGCACCCGGAGTCGGTCTCCTCGGGGCTCGCGCGCAACCGCGGCATCGTCGCGACGGCGATGCACTGCGTGAATGCCATCCCCGCCGTGTGCCGGGCCGAGCCGGGCATCCGGACCTACCTGGACCTGCCGCTGGTCGCCGGTCGCGCGGCGCCACAGCTTGCCGGATCGCGCCGGTGATCCTCGAGCGCTTCACGCTCACGGATCGCGTCGCGATCGTCACGGGCGCCAGCCGCGGCATCGGCCGCGGCATCGCGCTGGCGTTCGCCGAGGCGGGAGCGCACGTGGTGTGTGCCGCCCGCACCCCAGGGCCCCTGGACGAGGTTGCCCAGCAGGTGCGCGCGCGCGGGCGCCGCGCGCTCCCGGTCGCGTGCGACGTGACGCGCAGCGAGGACCTGGAGCGGCTCGTCGCGGAGGCGCTCGAGGAGTTCGGCCGGCTCGACCTGCTGGTGAACAACGCGGGGGGCAGCCCGCCGCGCGCCGCCCTCGACACGAGCGAGCGCGCCTTCGAGCGCGCGCTGCGCCTGAACGTCACCCAGGCGTTCCTGCTCACCCGCCAGGCCGTACCGGCGATGGTCGAGACGGCGGGTGGCGGCGCGGTCGTCAACATCTCGTCGCGCACGAGCGACATGGTGCAAACCGCGTTCGCGGCCTACGGCGCCGCCAAGGCGGCGCTCAACATGCTGACCCGCAACCTGGCGGCGGAGTTCGCGCCCAAGGTGCGCGTCAACGCGATCTCGGTCGGCGGAGTGGCCACCGACTCCCTCGACGTCGTGCTCCGCAGCGATGAGCTGCGCGCCGAGTTCGAGCGCAACACGCCCATGCGACGGCCCGGGAGTGTCGAGGACATCGCCGCCTGCGCGCTCTACCTGGCCTCGCCCGCGGCCAGCTGGGTCACGGGCAAGATCTTCCAGGTCGACGGGGGCGTGGAGTCCCCCGCGATCCGCGTCCCGACGCCCCCGCTCTAGCCGGGTGCCCCGGGGGCGGTCGCTCCCACCCCCTGCCGGCCGCGGCGGGGCCCCTGGCCCTTGGGGGCTGTCCCCAAGCGTCCGTCC
>JBHHYV010000097.1:0-14150 GCA_046757685.1 Myxococcota bacterium | reverse complement strand
TCCTGCGCCTGCTGCACCCCTTCAGGCCCTTCATCACCGAGGTGATCTGGGAGGCCCTCGCCGCGCAGGCGCCCCGGCGTGGGATCGAGGAGCCCTTCGAGAGATCGGAGCTCTGCATCGAGGCCGCCTGGCCGACCCCCCGGCCGGGCTGGATCGATCGCGAGCTCGAGGCGGAGTTCGAGCGGCTGCGAGACGTGCTGCGCGTGATTCGCGACCTGCGCTCCAGCTATCGCGTGCCCCGGGGTCGCGCGCTTCCGTGTGCGATCCGTGCGTCCGGCGACGCCCTAGCCAGCCTCGAGCGGCTCGCGTCCCACATCCGGGCGCTCGGCAGCCTGTCCGAGCTGCACCTGGGCGAGGGCGTGGGGCCCCTCGCCCGCGCAGCGACGCAGGGCCTGGGAGAGCTGGAGATCTCGCTCGGCTCGGTGCTCGACCCCGTCCGAGAGCGGGAGCGGCTCGAGAAGGGCCGGGCACGCATCGAGCGTCAGCTGGAGGCGAGTCGGCGGAAGCTGGCCAACGAGAAGTTCGTCTCGAGGGCCCGGCCCGAGGTCGTGGACGCGGAGCGCCAGCGGCTGCGGGAGGCCGAGCTCGAGCTGGCCCGGCTGGGCCAGAGCCTGGCGCAGCTCGACTCGCTGTAGGGTCCCGTCACCGGGGGCGCGCGCGCCTACCAGAAGGCCCACTGCCCGGTCGCGAGCACGTAGATCGCCAGGCCCAGGTTGGTCACTGTGTGCGCCGTGACCGGAGTCAGCAGGTCCCTTCTCCAGACATAGAGGCCCGCCATCTCGAGCCCGTAGGCGACCGCGGCCCCCCACTCGCTCTGGGCGTGACCGAGCGTGAAGATCAGCGTGGAGAGCGCCACGGCGGTCACGCTCCAGTCCCCCGGTCGCACGTCGCGGACCGAGCGCAGGTCCAGCGCCACGCCGAAGGGGTCGGTCTCGCCCGTCGCCCGCGCCCGGTCCCACTGGAGCGCGAAGCGCAGCACGTAGCCGCGCATCAGCTGCTCCTCGAAGAGCGGCACCAGCAACGTGGCCGCCAGCATCCGCAGGCTCCAGGCCAGGGGCGTCCAAGCCTGTCCCCCCGTCTCGGGAACGAAGGGCCGCATCAGGGCGATCCAGAGCCCAAGCCCCACGAGGCCGAAGACGACCCCGACGGCCAGCGAGCCGGGCGCGCCGCGCGGTCCCCGGAGGGGCAGCCAGGAGCGCCAGGCCCATGCGATGGCGGCGCCTGTGAGGACGATGCGCAGCGCGTAGTCCCACTCGTGGGACAGGCGGCCGCGCGCCAGGGTCGCCACGCCGACGTAGGCGAAGTAGGGGACCAGGTAGGGCAGGAGCAGGGCGCGGTTGTCGCGACCGCTTCGGGGGGCGCGCTTCGGCGGCTGCGGCATCGGCGCGCTACTCTACCCGACCCGCCCCCAGCGTCCCGGAGAGCGTGGCGCGCACGTGCAGGACAGCGATCTCTGGGTGGCTCTCGGCGATCTTCGGAGCCTCGGCCGAATGGACCTGGAGCGCGGCCTGCGTCGCTGTGGCGGGCCTCTCGGGCTGCTCCGCAGGCTCGGGGCGCTGCACCGAAGAGACGCCGCGCGCGAGCGGATCCGGCGCGCCGAGCGGGGCGGCATCCGTGCCCTCGGCCGTTCCCACCCGGAGTTCCCAGAGCTGCTGCGCCAGATCGCCTCGCCCCCGCTCGTGCTCTGGGTCCGGGGTCGGCTCGACCCCGCGGTCGCCGTGGCCATCGTCGGCGGGCGCAAGGCGAGCGACCGCGGCCGGGAGTTCGCCCACCGGCTGGCCGAGGTCGCCGCGTCGGCCGGGGTCCCGGTCGTGAGCGGGCTGGCGTATGGAATCGACGCGGCGGCGCATGAGGGAGCGCTGGCGGGACGCGGACTCACGGTTGCGGTCCTGGCGTCCGGGGTCGATCGACCCGGCCCGGCAGGCAATCGCGGCCTGGCGCGCAGGATCCTGGACGCGGGCGGGGCCTGCGTCTCGGAGCATCCTCCGGGAACCGAGGCCCGGGCCTACCACTTTCCCGGCCGCAACCGCCTGATCAGCGGTCTCGCGCGGCTCGCGCTGATCGTCGAGGCCCGCGAGCGAAGTGGCTCGCTGTGGACTGCGCGTCACGCCGCGGACCAGGGCCGCGACGTGGCGGTGGTGCCCGGCCCGGTGGGCGTGGGCCTCTGCCGGGGCTCCAACGGGCTGCTGCGGGAGGGCGCGATCCCGATCCTCGAGCCCGACGACCTGCTCGACGCCCTGGGCGTCCGACCCCGGGTCGCTCCGGCGGCGCCCCGAGCCCGCTCGCCGAGCCCGCTGGCCGAGCGGGTGCTCGAGGCGCTCGCCCGGGGGCCGGCCGACAGCGACAGCCTGGCTCGCGCTCTGGGCTGGCCGGCCTCGCAGCTGGCCGAGGTGTTGATCGAGCTCGAGCTCGATGGTTCCGTGGTGCGCGAGGGGGTCCGGGTGGCCGCGCGGCCCGCCCTCTCGGCGCGCTCCAGTCGGCCGCCCGGGGACCTTCCGCTACCCTGAGCGCCCCAATGACCGAGCCCGTGACCGTAGTCGGGGGCGGCCTCGCGGGCTGCGAGGCGGCCTGGCAGCTGGCGCGCCGCGGGATCGCGGTGCGGCTCCGGGAGATGAAGCCGCGGCGCTACTCGGCCGCCCACCAGAGTCGCGACCTCGCCGAGCTGGTGTGCTCGAACAGCCTGCGCTCCGATCGCCTCCACAACGCCGTCGGGCTGCTGCATGCCGAGATGCGCGCCCTCGACTCCCTGATCCTGCAGGCGGCCGATGCGACGCGGGTGCCGGCGGGCGGAGCGCTGGCGGTCGACCGCGCGGCCTTCTCGCGCCACGTCACGGACGCCCTCGAGTCCCTGCCCGGAGTCGAGCGGGTGATGGGCGAGGTGACCCGGATTCCCGGGGGCACCGTCATCCTGGCGACGGGCCCGCTGACGTCGGACGCGCTGGCGACCGAGATCCGGAGCCTGTGCGGGGAGGCCCTGTACTTCTACGACTCGATCTCGCCGATCGTGTACCGCGACAGCCTCGATGCGAGCCGGATCTTCTGTGCCTCACGCTACGAGGACGGGGAGGGCGACTACTGGAACCTCCCCCTCGATCGCGACGCCTACGACGCGTTCGTCCGGTCGCTGGTCCGGGCCGAGACGCTGCCCCTGCATGCGTGCGAGGAGCCCCGCTACTTCGAGGGCTGCCTGCCGATCGAGGTGATGGCCGAGCGCGGGCTCGAGACCCTGCGCTTCGGCCCGATGAAGCCCGTGGGCCTGGTCGACCCGCGCACCGGTCGCGTCCCGCACGCCGTCGTTCAGCTGCGGCGAGAGGATCGCGAGGGAGTGCTGCTGAACCTGGTGGGGTTCCAGACGCGCATGCGGATCGGCGCGCAGAAGAGCGTCTTTCGCAGCCTGCCCGGGCTGGAGCGGGCCGTCTTTGCACGCTTCGGGTCGATGCACCGCAACACCTTCATCTGTGCGCCCGAGTGGCTGGACGCGACCATGCAGCACCGCGCCCGCGAGGGGCTCTACTTTGCGGGCCAGATCGCGGGTGTCGAGGGGTACGTCGAGTCGGCCGCACTCGGGCTCTGGGTCGGAGTGGCCGTCGCGCACGCCGTGCGGGATCTCGCGCTCGACCCGCCCCCCGCCACGAGTGCCCTGGGGTCGCTCATCCGCTGGCTGACGCAGGCGCGGCCGCGCGGCTTCCAGCCGATGAACGTCAACTTCGGGCTGCTGCCTCGCCTCGATGGGGGTCGGGGGCGGGCCTCGAGGCGCGAGCGCAACCAGCGGCTGGGCGTTCGCGCGCTGGCGGACCTGGGGTCCTGGGCCCAGGCGGTCGCGCCGTGACCGCGCGGAAGGCCGATGCGGAGGCGATCGACGCGTTCACGCGCTGGCTTCGAAGCGAGCGCGGGCTCTCGGCTCACACGGTGCGCGCCTACCGGAGCGAGATCCAGAGGCTGGCGAGCAGCGACGAGTGCGGGCGGGCGGGAGGGCTCGATCGCATGGATCCCCTCGCCGTGCGCAGCTACCTGGCTGCGTTCCATCGCATCCATCGTCCCTCGACGCGCAACCGGCGGCTGGCGGCCCTGCGGTCCTTCTACCGCTTTCGAACGCGCGTGGGGGGGCTCGACCGCGACCCGACCGAGGCGATTCCCGGGCCGCGTGCAGAGCGCCGGCTGCCCCGGCCGCTCGGCGCCGCGGACTGTGAGCGGCTGATCGAGCAGCGGGAGCCTCGCCGCAATCCCGCCCTCGAGCGGCGCGACCGGGCGCTGCTCGACCTGATCTACGGGTGCGGACTGCGAGTGGGCGAGGTCACCGGGCTTCGCGTCCGCGACCTCGATCCCGACCGCCGCGAGGTTCGGGTGGGGGGCAAGGGAAGCAAGGAGCGGGTGGTTCCGATTCCCGAGCGCTCGTTCGCGTCGCTGTCCGACTACCTCGAGAGCCGGCGCCGCCCCGGCTGGCTCGCCGAGCCGCTCTTTCCGGGGCGGGGGGGCGGCGCGCTGCGCGACCGGAGCATCCGCTCCCTGCTGCGCGCGCGTCTTCAGCGGGCGGGCATCGCGCGCAGCGTGGGTCCGCACTCGCTTCGCCACAGCTACGCCACGCACCTGCTCGACGCCGACGTGAACCTGCGCGCGATCCAGGAGCTGCTGGGCCACGAGCGGCTCTCGACGACCCAGCGCTATACCCAGGTCTCGGCCGAGCGGATCGCGCGGGTCTACCGGCAGGCGCACCCGCGGGCCCGGCGAAGCGGCTCCAAGCAGGGGAGGTAGACGTGTCGGTTCGAAGCACCACGGTGATCGCGGTCCGCCGAGGCGGCGCAGTCGCCCTGGCCGCAGACGGTCAGGTCACCTTCGGCGAGACGATCCTCAAGGCGACCGCTCGCAAGCTGCAGCGCCTGCACGAGGGGCGCGTGCTGGCCGGGTTCGCGGGCTCGACGGCCGATGCCTTTGCGCTCAGCGAGCGCTTCGAGGTCAAGCTCGAGCTCTACGGAGGGGTCCTGAGAAGGGCTGCGGTCGAGCTGGCCAAGGACTGGCGCATGGACCGCAACCTGCGGCGACTGGAGGCGCTGCTGATCGTCGCAGATGCGAGAGAGACCCTGGTGCTCTCCGGAACGGGGGACGTGATCCAGCCCGACGACGGGATCGCCGCGATCGGCTCGGGGGGTCCCTATGCCCTGGCGGCCGCGCGGGCCCTGCTGCGGGTCTCCGACCTCAGCGCACGCGAGACGGCGGAGCAGGCGCTGCAGATCGCCTCCGAGATCTGCCTGTACACGAACGACTCGATCACGATCGAGGAGCTGGTCGCATGACCGAGTTCACCCCACGCGAGGTCGTCTCGGAGCTCGATCGCTACATCGTCGGCCAGGCGGCGGCCAAGCGCGCCGTGGCGATCGCGCTGCGCAATCGCTGGCGGCGCCAGCGCGTCGAGGGGGAGCTCCGCGACGAGATCCAGCCCAAGAACATCCTCATGATCGGGCCGACGGGGGTCGGCAAGACCGAGATCGCCCGCCGCCTGGCGCGGCTGGCCGACGCTCCCTTCCTGAAGGTCGAGGCCTCCAAGTTCACCGAGGTCGGCTACGTCGGCCGGGACGTCGAGTCGATCGTGCGCGACCTGACCGAGCTCGGGGTCAAGATGGTGCGCGAGGAGGAGATGCGCCGCGTCCGGGCCCAGGCGGAGGGACCCGTCGAGGAGCGCCTGCTCGACGCCCTCTACCCGCTGCCGCCGGGCGCCGAGGCGCAGTCCACCACGGCGACGCGCGAGCGCCTGCGCGAGCGCCTGCGCGCGGGGGAGCTGGAGGATCGCGAGATCGAGTTCGAGACGGCCGACCGCTCGACCCCCACGCTCGAGATCTTCTCGCCCCAGGGTGTCGAGGAGATGGGCCTCGCCTTCAAGGACATGATGGGAAACCTCATGCCCCGCCGGTCCCGTCGTCGCCGGCTCCGCGTGTCGAGCGCGCGCCAGATCCTGATCGATGAGGAGGCGGAGCGGCTCGTCGATCCCGAGGCCACGCGCGAGCGGGCGATCGAGCGGGTCGAGGAGCGGGGGATCGTGTTCCTGGACGAGATCGACAAGATCGCGCACCGCGAGGCGACCGGGACCGACGTCTCGCGCGAGGGCGTGCAGCGCGATCTGCTGCCCATCATCGAGGGCTCGACCGTGCAGACCAAGCACGGCATGGTCCGGACCGATCACATCCTCTTCATCGCCGCCGGCGCCTTCCATGCCGCGCGGCCGTCCGACCTGATTCCCGAGCTCCAGGGTCGCTTCCCGATCCGGGTCGAGCTCGACGACCTGGACGAGGCCGACTTCGTCCGCATCCTCGAGGAGCCGCGGAGCGCCCTGGTCCGGCAGTACCAGGCGCTGCTCGCGACCGAGGGGGTCGCGCTCGAGCTCAAGCCCGACGCGATCCGCGAGGTCGCCCGGATCGCCGCGCTCGTGAACCGGGACACCGAGAACATCGGCGCCCGGCGGCTGCACACCGTCCTCGAGAAGCTGCTCGAGGAGGCGCTCTTCGAGGCGCCCGACCTGGGCTCGGGGGCGACGGTGTGCTTCGACGCCGAGGGGGTTCGCGAGCGCCTCGCCGAGATCGCGGCCGACAGCGACATCTCGCGCTACATCCTCTAGCCCCATGGAGGAGCTCATCCACAAGGCCGGGGTCCTGATCGAGGCGCTTCCCTACATGCGTGCCTTCTACGACAAGCTCCTCGTGATCAAGTACGGGGGCGCGGCGATGGTCGACGAGACCTTGAAGGCCTCGTTCGCCCAGGACGTGACCCTGCTGCGCTACATCGGAATCCGGCCGGTGATCGTCCACGGCGGCGGGCCCCAGATCGCCGAGATGCTCGAGCGGCTCGGCAAGCCCAGCCGCTTCGTCGATGGCATGCGCGTGACGGATGACGAGACGATGGAGGTCGTCGAGATGGTGCTCGGCGGCAGGGTCAACTCCGAGATCGTCACCATGGTCGGTCGCGCCGGCGGCAAGGCGGTCGGCCTCACGGGCAAGGACTGCGGCCTGCTTCGCGCCCGGCGCCTGCAGGGTGCGGGGGGCGAGGATCTGGGTCGGGTGGGGAAGCCCGAGCAGGTCGATCCCGGGATCGTCGCGTCGATGGCGCTCGACGGCTACATCCCCGTGATCGCCCCGGTGGGTCTCGACGAGTTCGGGGACACGGTCAACATCAATGCCGACCTCGCGGCCGGCGTGCTCGCGCAGGCCCTCGACGCCGAGAAGCTGATCCTGCTGACCGACGTGGAGGGGGTCGTCGACCAGTCCGGCAAGCTGCTCCACACGCTCGATGCCGGTCGGGTGCGGCGCCTGATCGAGGACGGTACCGTGCGCGGCGGCATGATCCCCAAGCTCGAGTGCTGCATCGACGCGATCCAGCACGGGGTCGTGTCGGCGCACATCATCGACGGCCGGGTCTCGCATGCCCTGCTGCTGGAGATCTTCACGGATGGGGGGGTCGGAAGCCTTGTCCGCGCCGAGTGATCCCAAGGACTTCATCTCGATCGCCGACTGGTCGCGCGAGGGCCTGGAGCGGATCCTCGCCCGCGCGGCCGCGCTGAAGATCGCCCGCGAGAAGGACACCCCGACCCCCACGCTCGCGGGACGCTCGGTGCTGCTCTACTTCGAGAAGCCGAGCCTGCGCACCCAGGTGACCTTCGAGGTCGGGGTCGCGGAGCTGGGGGCGAAGAGCATCTACCTGCACCCGGACCAGGTGCGGATCGGCGTGCGCGAGGCCGTGGAGGACGTGGCCCGCAACGTCTCTCGCTGGTGCCACGCCATGGTGGCCCGCACCTTCCGCCACGACCTGCTCCTGCGCCTGGCCGAGTTCGCCAGCATTCCGCTGCTGAACGCCCTCACGGACGACCTGCACCCCTGCCAGGCGATGGCGGACGCCCAGACGATCCAGGAGCACGGCGACCTGCGGCGCGACCGCCTGGTGTACCTGGGCGACGGCAACAACGTGGCCCACTCGCTGATCCACCTGGCGGGTCGGCTCGGGATGCCGCTCACGGTCTGCGCGCCCCCGGGCTACCAGCCCGACCCCGAGGTCGTCGCGCGGGGCCGCGCCCTGGCGCGGCAGTCCGGCGGTGACATCCGGCTCGAGAGCGCCCCCCACGCGGCGGTCCGCGACGCCCGCTTCGTCTACACGGACGTCTGGGCGAGCATGGGCCAGGAGGACGAGGCCGTCCTGCGCCGAGGGGTCTTTCCGCCCTACCAGGTCAACCGCGAACTCCTCCGCCACGCGCCCGCCGACGTGCGCATCCTGCACTGCCTGCCCGCTCACCGGGGAGAGGAGATCACCGCCGAGGTCTTCGAATCGGAGCAGAGCCTGGTCTTCGAGCAGGCCGAGAATCGCCTGCACGCCCAGAAGGCCATCCTGGAGGCGGTGATCCAGGCCCGCTTCGGGGGCGCTCCCCACCCCTAGCCGCGACCGACCCTCAACCGACGAGATCGCCCGCCCGATGAGGGCTACGAGGGCGCGCGTGCCGCGCGCGGAGTGGGGATGGACTGTCAGCCGACATCGGGCGACGGGAGCGCGGGGCCGGAGCTGAGCCCGGAGTTCCAGGCCCAGATCCGCGAGCTCGCGCGGGAGCTGCCGACGCTCGACTTCTACGCCTTGCTCGGAGTCTCGCGGCGCGCGACCGATGACGAGATTCGCGATGGCTTCTTCGAGCGCTCCAAGGTCTACCACCCGGATCGCCACTTCGGGAAGGCGATCGGGGCCTACGCGGGCCTGCTGGCCGAGATCTACAAGCGGATCATGGCCGCCTACGAGGTGCTCAAGGATCGTGAGCTGCGGCGCGCCTACGATCGCAGCCTGGGGGCGCCTCGCGCGGCCCCGGGCCAGTCCAGGCGCACGCTGGCGCCCGCGGCGGCGCGCGGGCGCTCCCAGCGGGTGCTGGCCGATCTGAAGCGACAGCTCGATCTCGGACGCTCCCGAGCACGCCGCCACTTCGAGGAGGCCCAGCAGGCCCTGCGCGCGGGCGATCGCGAGCGAGCCCGAGCGCTCCTGCGAACCGCCACCGCGATCGATCCCAGCGAGCGGCGCTACGGGGCGGCGCTCGGCGAAGTCGCAGTCGATCTGGAACGCGAACGAGGCCCGGAAGGCGTGAGCCCCGGGATCGAGGAGAAGCCATGAGCCGGGTGATCGGAATCGATCTCGGAACCACGAACTCCTGCGTCGCGGCGCTCGAACACGGTCAGCCCGTCGTGATTCCGAACACGGGCGGCTACAAGACGACGCCCTCGTACTTTGCCGTGACCGAGGCCGGCAAGCGCCTGGTCGGTCACCTCGCCAAGCGCCAGGCGATCACGAACGCCGCGAACACGGTCTATGCCGCGAAGCGCCTGATCGGCCGCCCCTTCGATACGCCGGAGGTGCGGCGGCACCAGGAGAACGTCGCCTACGAGCTGGTCGAGGGACCCAACCAGGATACCCGGGTCAAGATTGCCGATCGGACCTACACGATCCCGGAGATCTCGGCCGCGGTGCTTCGCGAGATGAAGCGGGTCGCGGAGGAGTACCTGGGGGAGCCGGTGCAGAAGGCGGTGATCACGGTTCCGGCCTACTTCAACGACTCCCAGCGCCAGACGACCCGCGACGCCGGCCGCCTGGCCGGGCTCGAGGTGCTGCGGATCATCAACGAGCCCACGGCCGCCGCACTCGCCTATGGCATGGGGCGCCCGGGGGTCGAGAGGATCGCGGTCTACGACCTGGGCGGCGGCACCTTCGACATCTCGATCCTGCAGATGGGAAACGGAGTGCTCGAGGTGCTCGCGACCGGGGGGGATACCCACCTGGGAGGCGAGGACTTCGACCGGCGCCTGGTCCAGGCCCTGCTCGAGGGCTTCGAGGCCGGCGAGGGGATCGACCTGCGCGACGACCGCATGGCGCTGCAGCGCCTGAAGGACGCCTCCGAGAAGGCCAAGTGCGATCTCTCGCAGCTCGAGCGGACCGAGCTCAACCTGCCCTTCATCGCCTCGGGACCCAACGGCGAGGCGCACCACCTGCAGACCTCCCTGGAGCGCCCGCAGATCGAGGCCATGATGGCCGACCTGATCGAGCGCACCGGAGAGATCTGCCGCTCCGTGCTCCACGACGCCGGGCTCCAGATGGAGGACCTCGGCCAGGTCCTGCTCGTCGGAGGTCAGACCCGCATGCCGCGCGTCCAGGCCTTCGTCCGGGAGCTCTTCGGACGCGCCCCGCACAAGGGCGTGAACCCCGACGAGGTGGTCGCGATCGGCGCGGCGCTCCAGGCGTCGATGCTGGCCGAGGACGTGCCGGGTCCGCTGCTCGTCGACGTGACTCCGCTCTCGCTCGGAATCGAGACGAAGGGCGGCCACTTCGCCCGGATGATCGACCGCAACACCAAGGTTCCCGCGACGCGAAACGAGGTCTTCACCACCACGCGCGACAACCAGGACACGGTCCGGATCCGCGTGCTGCAGGGCGAGAGCGACAGCGCCTCGGAGAACGACCTGCTCGGGGAGTTCTCGCTGTGCGGGATCCCGGCCGCTCCCAAGGGAGAGCCCGAGATCGACGTGACCTTCGACATCGACGTCGACGGAATCGTGAGCGTGTCCGCCAAGGATCGAGCCACCAACCAGGCCCAGTCCGTCAAGGTCGATCCGCGCGGGACCCTCTCGAGCCAGGAGCTCGAGAAGCTCATGCGGGAGCACGCGACCGAGGACGGGATCGCGGCCCGGGACTGACGCATGGCGGATGCGAGCGACGATCGGGTCGTGCGCCTGCTCAAGCGGGGGCTCAACCACTACGGTCTCGGGGACCTGGAAGCCGCGATCGCGGCCTGGGAGGCCGCTCGCGAGATCGACCCCGACAACCACGCCGCGCGCGACTATCTCGAGACGGCCTACGAGGAGGCCGGCCGCGAGCCGCCCGAGAGCGGATCGGCCCCGGCCCATGTCGACATCGATGACGCCACTCCGAAGTCGCTGCCCGAGCTCGAGGTCCAGATCGATGACCCGACCCCGAGGTCGACCCCCGGGGTCGACTCCCCCGCCGAGGACCCGACCCCGAGCGACTCGCATCCCCTCGGCTCGCTGCCGGCTCCCGAAGCTCACCCCGGGGCTCCGAGGAGCCTCGAAGAGTGGATCGAGATGGATGACCCCGACACGATCCTCGAGGAGGCGCTCGAGGCCTACCGGTCGGGGCGCCTGGAGGATGCCTGGCGCGCGCTCGAAGGGGCCTCGGAGCGGGACCCCTCGCGGCTCGACCTGCGGGCCTACCAGGAGATGGTCCGCAACCAGCTGATGGAGGGCTGGGCGCACGAGATCGGCGACCAGGGCCGGGTCCTTCGCGTCAAGATCGAGATGGCGGACCTGATGCAGATGGACCTGCAGCCCGATGAGGGCTTCTTCCTGTCGCAGATCGACGGGGCGCTGTCGATCGAGAACCTGATCCACCTCTCGTCCCTCGACCGCTTCCGGACGCTCGAGATCCTGGCCCGCCTGCTGCGCGAGGGCATCGTCGCCTAGCGTCCCGGAGCCCGGCCTCCTCGAGCCCCCTGCGCGGCGCGTCCGAGGATGGCTAGACTGCGCCCCATGAGCGAGCTCAAGCGCGTCGTCCTGGCCTACTCCGGGGGCCTCGACACCTCCGTGATCCTGCGCTGGCTGATCGAGACCCATGGCGCCGAGGTGGTGGCCTTCATGGCGGACGTGGGCCAGGACGAGGATCTCGCCGAGGCCGCCGAGAAGGCGATGGCCACCGGCGCGGTGGACTGCATCGTCCGCGACCTGCGAGAGGAGTTCGTGCGCGACTTCGTCTTTCCCGCGATCGCCTGCAACGCCGTCTACGAGGGCAGCTACCTGCTGGGAACCTCGCTGGCGCGGCCCGTGATCGCCCGCGAGCAGGTGCGCGTCGCACGCCAGGTCGGGGCCGATGCCGTCGCGCACGGCTGCACCGGAAAGGGCAACGATCAGCTTCGCTTCGAGCTGACGTTCCAGGCGCTGGCCCCCGACCTGAAGATCGTGGCCCCCTGGCGGGAGTGGGACATGCGGGGCCGGGCGGAGCTGATGGCCTACGCCCAGAAGTTCGAGATCCCCATCGAGGCGACGCTGCGCAAGCCCTACTCCAAGGACCGCAATCTCTTTCACATCAGCTACGAGGGAGGGGTCCTCGAAGACCCGTGGCGCGAGCCCGACGAGGAGATGTTCGAGTGGACCGTGTCGCCCGCGCACGCTCCGGACGAGCCGCTGGAGGTCGAGATCGATTTCGAGCACGGCCGGCCGGTGGCGGTGGACGGAGAGCGGCTCGGTGCCGTCGAGCTGCTGACGCAGCTGAACGACCGGGCCGCACGGCATGGCATCGGGCGGGTGGACCTGGTCGAGAGCCGCGCCGTGGGGATGAAGTCGCGCGGGGTCTACGAGACGCCGGGGGGCACCGTGCTGCACGCCGCCCACCGGGCGCTCGAGTCGCTCACCCTCGATCGCGAGGTGATCCTGGAGCGCGATCGCCTGGTGCCCCGGATCGCCCAGATGATCTACAACGGGTTCTGGTTCTCCCCCGAGATGCGCTTCATGCGGGCGGCCGTCGACGAGAGCCAGCGCCACGTGTCGGGCACGGTGCGCCTGCGCCTCTACAAGGGATCGGTCACGGTGCTGGGGCGCAGGAGCGGCGAGTCGCTCTACGACGAGTCGATCGCCACCTTCGAGGCCGACGCCGCCGACTCCTACGATCCGCGCGACGCGCAGGGCTTCATTCGCCTGAACGCGCTTCGCCTGAAGCTGCGTTCCCCGGACTGAGCGTCCCGGGGGACCCCGCGGATCTCGGGGGGCTCGCGAGGAAGCGCAGCACGTAGGGGACCAGCCTGCGCATGGGGTCGGTCTGGGGGTCGATCCGCCGGCACAGGTCCAGGACGTGGGCGAGGGTCCGCGCGAAGAGCAGGAGGCCACGCGGGATCGCGAACGCGTCGCTCTCGCGAAGCCATCCCTTTGCGCGCCCGATCAGCTCCTCGAGGCCCGCCCGGTCCGCCTCCAGCGCGCGATCGGCGCCCGAAGCGAGCGCCTCCTCGAGCGCCCCCCGCGCCCGGGATCGCGCCCCGGGCCGGATCGCGCCGATGGCCTCGAGCTCGTCCAGGATCGCCTCGACATCGCGCTGGAGCAGGGCCCGCAGCCCCCGCCGCAGCGCCTCTCTCTGCGCGGGCTCGAGCGCGCTCGAGAGACCGAAGTCCACGAAGAGCACTCGCGGGTGAGCGGGATCCGCGGGGCGCTCGTCCACCGCCAGCACGTTTCCGGGATGCGGATCGGCGTGAAACACCCCGCGCCCGAAGACCTGGCGCCCGTAGGCATCGGCGACCGTCCGGGCACACGCGGCGGGATCGATCCCGCGCGTGCGCAAGGTCGCGGGCTCGTCGAGCCGAAGGGCCGGCAGGTAGTCGAGCGCCAGCACGCCCGGAGCCGTGAGTCGCCAGTGGACCCGCGGTACGACGATCGCGCTCCACCCCGCAAAGTCGCGTCGCAGGCTCTCCGCGATGCGGCCCTCGCGCTCCAGGTCGAGCTCCAGGCGCAGGACGCTCTCGGCCTCGGCGAGCAGCGCCCCGGGATCGGGAAGACCCACGCGCCGCGCGGCGAGACGCAGCCAGGGCCCGAGCGCCGCCAGGTCCCGCTCGACCCGCTCGGGAGTGAGCTCGGGATGGCGGACCTTGAGCGCGAGCGGGGTGCCGTCGCGGAGTCGCGCGCGGTGGACCTGGGCGATCGAGGCGGTGGCCAGCGGCGCCGGGTCGATCCACTCGAGCTCTCGCAGGCGCGTTCCCAGCTGCGCCTGGAGCCGCGCCTGGACCGTCGCGAAGGGCCGAGCCGGGGCCCGGTCCACGAGCATGCCGAACTCGTGGCGAACCTCGTCCGGCAGACGATCCGCTCGAACCGCCAGCATTTGACCCAGCTTTGTGTAGAGGCCACGCCGGCGTCCCAGGGAGCGCGCTACGCGCCGCGCGACACGGCGTCTTCGCTCCTCTTTCGACCTGCCGGTGAGTCCTGACCAGGCTGCCTCGAGCACCGCGGCAGCCGCGATCCAGATGGGGCTGCGCGCGGAGGTCCGGGATGTTCGGTCCATGCAACCCCTCTGCACATGGCGCGGATACGGCGTTCGCGCACATCCTCGAGCGCGGACAAAAGGCCGGCCCTCACGCAGGCTTGGAGGAGCTT
>JBHHYV010000096.1:0-14182 GCA_046757685.1 Myxococcota bacterium | reverse complement strand
CAGCGCCGTGCCCCTCGAGGAGATGCGCAAGGCGCTCAATCCCCAGGGGCTGTGGCCCGAGTTCGAGGCCTCGGCCCAGAGCGGCAAGGGCGTCTTCGACACCCTGAAGGCACTCGCCAAGATGGTGCTGCTCGAGCTTCGCCGCGGTCAGTAGCCGAGCGGCGCGCGCCTCGGCCGCGCGGCTGGTAGCATCGCGCCGATGCCCAGCTTCGACGACCGCGGCTTTCCCCTCTTCTACGAGGTCCAGGGTCGCGGGGGGATCCCGCTGGTCTGGATCGTGGGTATGGGCGACAGCGGGCGGGGCTGGCTCTCGCTGCAGGTGTCCGATCTGGCGGCGCAGCGTTGCAACGTGCTCTTCGATCCCCGCGGGACGGGTCGCTCGGGAGATCCCAAGCACAGCTTCACGACCCGCGACCTGGCCGAGGACGTCCGCGCCCTGATGGATCACCTTTCGCTCGAGCGCGCCCACGTGCTGGGATCGTTCCTGGGTGGGATGGTCGCGCAGGAGCTGGCGCTGACCGATCCCGGGCGCGTGCAGAGCCTGATCCTGGTGGGCAGCTACGCGCGTCCCGACGCCAAGCGCAGGCTGCTCCTGGACCTGTGGCGGCGCGAGGCGCAGCACGGCCTGACGCTCGACATCTGGAGTCGGCTGCGGCTGTGCTGGACGCTCTCGGATGCGACGCTGGAGCAGGACGAGCTGATCGAGGCGATGCTGCGCGGGAGCGGCGACGCCGGCGGCTTCGACGAGGAGCGCCTGGTGCGCCAGATCGACGCCTGCCTGGCGCACGACACCACCGCCCGCTTGCCGCTGATCCAAGCGCCCACCCTGGTGGTGCACGGCGAGGACGACATCCTCACGCCCCCGCACCTGGCCCGCGAGCTGGCCTCGGGCATCCCCGACGCGGAGCTCGTGCTGATGGTCGGCGCGGGCCACCTGTGCATGGCCGAGCTCGCCCCGCGCTTCAACCGCCTGGTCGAGCGCTTCATCCGCGCCCACGACTAGGGCGGGGCCGCCGGGCTACCGGGTCCGGCGTCCCTCCCCGCGCCTACGACCGGATCTGACGTAGCGGTGGGTCAGGCTTGGAGGTCTGCGCGGCGGGGCCCGGTGGGGCCGAGGGTGCCGCGCGACGGGGTTGTGGAGCTTCGGCCGTGTCGCTTGCTTGCGTCGACCGTGCGGTCGCGAGGGGCGGCGCGGTCGGAGCTCTCTCGGCTGCCGTCTTCCGCCTCGCTCCGGTGCTCAGGCCTCGGCGTGTCGGCCGAGGCTGCGCCGCAGCATCGTCACCAGCTGGTCACGCAGCTCTGGGGGCTCGAGGATCTCGACTTGGTCGCCCCAGCGGAAGAGGTGCCAGGCCATCTCCCAGAGTCCGCCCGCCCGAAAGCGCACGATCAGCGAGCCGTCGGGCTGCTCCTCGAGCTGCTGGCTGGGATGGAAGACGTGCTCGCGCGCGTCGCGCGCGGCGGCCGGGGCGAAGCGCCAGACGACGCTGCGCGGCTCCTCCTGGAACACGCCGAAGGAGCGCGTCGCGAACTTCCGCAGGTCGAAGCCCTCCGGACGCTCGAAGTAGCGATCGAGCAGGGTCGCACCCTGCACGCGGGCCAGGCTGAACAGGCGCAGCGTGTCGCTGGCGCCGTCGTGGGCGACCAGGTAGTGGCGTCCACCGAGCAGGAATCCGCAGGGGTGCACATCGCGCTCGCTCTCGCAGTCCCGGATCCGCGAGTGGTAGCGGATGCGCACGCAGTGACACTCCAGCAGCCCGCGCCGCAGCACCTCGACGATGTCGGGCTTGATGCGCGGGCGCGGTCCCGGCCGCATGGCCAGGCCCTCGCCCTCGAGCAGGGCCTCGACGTCGGTCTCGACGCGCGCGCGGGCCTCGGGGCGCAGCACTGCGCGCACCTTGGGGCCCAGGCGCCGCAGGGCCTCGGCCTGGTCGGGCCGCCCGTCGCGATCCAAGAACTCGGTCGCCGCCTCGAGCGCGGCCAGCTCCGTGGGGTCCGGTCGCACGAGCTCCGGTCCCCTCCTTGGCGAGAGCCGCCAGTGCTTGCGCCCGTCGCCGGGATCGTGCGACTCGATCTCGGGAAAGACCCGGCGCGCCGCCTGGAGTCGGCGCTCCGCCGTCTTGCGGCTGACCTCGAAGAGCTCCTGGATCTGGTCGAGACACAGGCCCTCGGCACTCGCCTGCAGCTCCAGGATCAGCCGCAGGACCTCGACGGCTCCGTCGTATCTCAATGCCTGCTCCTTCGCCGGGCCGCCCCATCCTACTCCCTACTCCCGCGAGTCACTCGCGCATCTGCTCGAGCTGAGCGCGGGTGGGCATGGCCTCGGCGGCGCCTCGCCGGCAGGTGGCTGCGCTGCCCGCGTACACCGCCTCGACCAGCGCTCGGGGCAGGCGCTCGCCGCGGGCCAGGGCGACCGCGAGCCCGCCGTTGAAGGCGTCGCCCGCGCCCGTCGTGTCGACCGCTGCGACCGTGGGGGCGGGCACGTGCTCGAAGCCGCTGGCCCAGGTCCACACGCAGCCGTCGGCACCGAGGGTGACCACCACGTCGCCGAGCGTTCGCTCCTGCAGCCGCGCGCCGGCGCGGGCGGCGGACTCGACGTCGTGGACGGCGATTCCCGAGAGCTGCTCGGCCTCGCGTTCGTTGGGCGTGAGGATGTCCACCTCTCGCAGCAGTGCGTCGTCCAGGTCGCCCTCGAGCGGCACGGGGGCGGGGTCGAGCACGCGGACCAGGTTGCACGTGCGCGCCTGGGCGAGCGCGGCGGCGACGGTCTCGAGGGGCGCCTCGAGCTGCACCAGCAGCACGCGCGACTGCCGAAAGAGGTGGATCGCGTCGCGCACCTGCTCGATGGAGAGCGCGCGGTTGGCCCCCGAGGCGACCGCGATCTGGTTCTGGCGCGTGGTGCGGTCGATGACGATCGCGGCGGTCCCTGTCGACTGCTCGGGCAGGCGCTGGACGGCCGAGCACTCGATTCCCGCCCCGCGCAGCATGCGCTCGGGAATCTCGGCGAAGACGTCGTCTCCCAGGCTGCCGACCATGTGCACGCGGCCCCCCAGGCGCGCCGCGGCCACGGCCTGGTTCAGGCCCTTGCCCCCGGGCCCGATCGCGAGCCCCTCGCCCCGCACCGTCTCGCCGGGCCGCGGGAGCCGCTCGGCCACGAGCGAGACATCCACGTTCAGGCTGCCGACGACGACGATGTCTCGCACGATCGGCCGAGTCTAGCCGACCCCCGGGGGCCGGCGGCCGCGAGTCGCACTGCGGGTCGGAACCCGGTACAAGGAGGCCATGGCGCGCTTCGCCGAGGTCGCGGTTCCCGTTCCCGTGGACGGCACCTTCGACTACGCGCTGCCCGAGGGCGTGGTGGTCGAGCCGGGGGTGCGGGTGATGGTGCCCTACGGCCGGCGGCGGGTCGCCGGCTTCGTGATCGCCGTGCGCGACCGGCCCCAGGACCCAGACGCGGGTGCGGCCCCGCGCGCCGTGCGCACGATCCAGAGCGTGATCGACGCCGAGCCGGTGATCTCGGCCGAGCTGATGGCGGTGCTGCTGCGCGCTGCCGAGGAGGCGCTCTGCCCTCCCGGCCTCGCACTCGCCGCCGCGCTGCCGCCGGGCACCGCCCCGCGCGCCGTGCGGCAGGTGACGCTGCTCGCAGGCGGAAGGCGGGCGCTCGAGCGGGGCGAGGCGCGCGGAACCCTGGGACGCGTGCTCTGGGCGCTCGGCCGGGGGCCGCTCTCGGAGCCGGTGCTGAAGCGACGCTTTCCGGGCGTGGTGGCGGCGCTGGACCGGCTGGAGCGGATCGGCTGGATTGCGCGCGGCGACGCGACCGACCCGCCGCGCATCCGTCCGCGGACCACCCGCGAGTACCGGCTGCGCCCGGGCCAGACCTCGCAAGCCCTGCACGAGCGCCTGCGGCGCGCGCCGCGCCAGCGCGAGCTGGTCGAGACCCTTGCGCACGGACCCGCCGCGCTGCCCGCGAGCGCGTCGCTGCGCGCGCTGGTGCGCGCGGGCATCGTCGAGAGCCACCCGGTCGAGGTGGCACGCGGCACGCTTCCTTCGCCGCTGGTGCCCGGGGGCGCACCCCAGCCCGCGTTCATCCTGACTCCCGCGCAGCGCGAGGCCGTGGGCCGGATCGTCGAGGCCGCCACCCAGCAGCGCGCCGAGATCTTCCTGCTCTACGGCATCACCGGCAGCGGCAAGACCGAGGTCTACCTGCGCGCGGCGGCGCACGCACTCGAGCAGGACCGCGGCGCGATCGTGCTGGTGCCCGAGATCTCGCTCACCCACCAGGTGGTCGATCGCTTTCGCCAGCGCTTTGGCAACCAGGTGGCGGTGCTGCACAGCGGGCTCTCGGACGGCGAGCGCTACGACCAGTGGCGCGCGCTTCGCGAGGGGCGCATGCGGATCGCGATCGGCGCACGCTCGGCGGTCTTTGCGCCGATCGCTGACCCGGGGCTGATCGTGATCGACGAGGAGCACGACGGCGCCTACAAGAGCGAGGAGGGATTTCGCTACCACGCGCGCAGGCTGGCGGAGCTGCGCGCGCGCGCGGCGGGCTGCCCGCTGGTGCTCGGCTCGGCGACGCCCGACGTCGAGACGCGCTACCGCGCCGACGAGGGCGAGATCTCGCTCCTGGGGCTTCCCGAGCGCGTCGCGTCGCGGCCACTGCCCGAGGTCGAGATCATCGACATGGAGCGCGAGCCGCGGGTGCGCGGCCGCCGGCCGCTGCTCTCGCGCAGGCTGGCGGGGCAGCTCGGCGAGACGCTGCGCGCGGGCCAGCAGGCGATCCTGTTCCTGAACCGGCGCGGCTTTGCCACCATGGTCTACTGCTTCGCGTGCGGTCACGCGCTGCGCTGCGAGCACTGCGACATCTCGCTCGTGTACCACTCCACCGGCGGGCCCCGCAGGCTCGACCGTCCGGAGCGCGGCGAGCTGCGCTGCCACTACTGCGGCTACGCGATCCCGCCCGCGCCCAGCTGTCCCGGCTGCGGCAGCCCCGACGGGGCGCTGCTGGGCATCGGCACCGAGCGCCTCGAGGAGGAGCTGCGGGCGCGCTACCCCGACCACACGATCGAGCGCCTGGATCGCGACACCTCGCGCGCCAAGGGCGCCCAGCGGCGCATCCTGGCGCGCTTTCATCGCGGCGAGATCGACGTGCTGGTGGGCACCCAGATGGTCGCCAAGGGACACGACGTGGCGGGCGTGACCCTGGTGGGCGTGATCGCGGCCGACCTGGGGCTGCACTTTCCCGACTTTCGCGCGGGGGAGCGGACCTTTCAGCTGCTGGCGCAGGTGGCGGGCCGGGCGGGGCGCGGCCGCGAGCCCGGGCGCGTGGTGATCCAGACCTTCCTTCCCGACCACTACGCGATCGCGCTGGCGCGCACCCACGACTACCCGACCTTCTACCGCGAGGAGCTCAAGCGCCGGCATCCCCATGGCTACCCGCCCTTCCGCTCGCTCCTGCACGTGGGTGTGAGCGGCGCCGACGAGGCCCAGGTGCGCGAGGCGGCCGCCACGCTGGCGCAGTGGGCCGACGCCGTGCCGCTCGCCGAGCCCGGAGCTCGTGGAATCGCGGTTCTCGGCCCCGCGCCCGCGCCCATCCCGCGGCTGCGCGATCGCTACCGCTGGCAGCTGCTGGTGCTGGGCCGCGCGGAGGAGCTTCGCCAGGTGGGGCGCGAGCTCGTGCGCCTGGGGCGCAAGGGGCTCCACGGAGTGGCGCTCCGGGTAGATCCCTCGCCGCTGCAGATGCTATGAGTCTGGGCACCGTGGCGCTCGAGATCCTCAAGTTTCCCGACCCTCGCCTGCGCGAGAAGGCGCTCGAGGTGACTCGCGAGGACGTGGACGACGCGCTGCGGGCGATCGCGCACGAGATGGGCGAGCTCATGTACGCCGAGCCCGGGATCGGCCTCGCGGCGACACAGGTCGGTGTCAACCGGCGCCTGATCGTGATGGACCTGCACCACGCCGAGAGCGGTGAACGCAACCTGCGCATGCTGCTCAATCCCGAGATCGTCGAGGCGACCGGCGACATCACCTCCGAGGCCGAGGCCTGCCTGTCGGTGCCCGACTACTCCGCGGACGTCCCGCGGCGCGCGCGGGTGCGGGTGCGGGCGCGCACGCTCGACTGGGAGCCGGTCGAGTTCGACTGCGAGGGGATCGAGTCGATCTGCTTTCAGCACGAGATCGACCATCTCGACGGCATCCTCTACATCGATCGCATCAGCAAGCTCAAGCGCGACCTCTACGTGCGCAAGCGCCGCAAGCAGCTGAAGCGCGAGCGCGAGGAGGAGGAGGAGGCGACGGTGGGCGAGGGCCTCGAGCTCTGAGCCCGCCGCTGCGGCTGCTCTTCTTGGGAACGCCGGACTTTGCGGTGCCGTCGCTCGAGGCGCTGGCGGCGAGCGACCACGCCGTGGTGGGTGTGCTCTCGCAGCCCGATCGCCCGCGCGGCCGCGGCCGCAAGCTCGCGCCCACGCCCATCCATGCGGCGGCCGAGTGCCTGGGCCTGCCGCTGCTGCAGCCCGACAAGGTGGGGAGCGCCGACGCCGTCGCCTGGATGCGCGCGCGCGAGCCCGACCTGGGCTGCGTGGTGGCCTTTGGCCAGTACATCGGGCGAGTGGTGCGCGAGCTACCCCCGCGCGGTCTGATCAATGCCCACGCCAGCCTGCTGCCGCGCTGGCGCGGCGCGGCGCCGATCCAGCACGCCATCCTGGCGGGAGACACGCGGACGGGTGTCACGATCATCCGGGTCGCGCGCGAGATGGACGCGGGCGACGCCGATGGCCGGGTCGAGACGCCGATCGGACCGGACGAGACCGCCGGCGAGCTGGCGTTGCGGCTGTCACAGCTGGCGGCGCAGCTCCTGGTCGGGGCGGTCGACGCGATCGCGGCCGATCGCGCGCGCTTCGAGCCCCAGCCCCGCGAGGGCGTCACCCTGGCGCCGCGGGTCGATCGCGACTTTGGACGCATCGACTGGAGCCGGCCGCGCGACGAGGTGCTGCGGCGGGTCCGGGCGGCGACCCCCGCCCCTGGCGCCTGGACCGAGCTCTGGCCCGGCCCCCGGGGGATCCGGCTGCTGCGCGCGCGCCAGGCCCTGGCCGAGCCCGGTGAGGCCGCCTCGCGCCCTGCGCGGCCCGGAGCGGTCTCCACCGCGGGCGGACGCCTGCGAATCGCCGCGGTGGACGGCTGGATCGAGGTTCATAGACTCCAGGAGATGGGACGGCGGGAGCAGGGGGCGGGATCCTGGCTACGCGGCGCGCGGCTGCTGCGCGACGAGGAGATCGAGGCACGATGAACAACCTGAAGACCGGCCTTCTGCTGATCGCTCTCACGCTGCTGCTGGTATGGATCGGGGGGCTCCTGGGCGGGCAGGGCGGCATGCTGATCGCGTTCGGCTTCGCCATCGTCATGAACGTCGGCGCCTACTGGTGGAGCGACAAGATGGTCCTGCGCATGTACCGCGCGCAGGAGATCGCCGAGGTGGACGACCCCGAGCTCTACGGCGTGATCGCCGACCTCGCGCAGCGCGCGCAGCTGCCCATGCCGCGCGTGTACCGGATCCCCAGCCCCGCGCTCAACGCCTTTGCGACCGGGCGCAACCCCGCGCACGCCGCCGTCGCCATCACCGATGGATTGCGCAGCATGCTCGACCGCAGCGAGCTGATGGCCGTGATGGGCCACGAGCTCAGCCACGTCCGTCACCGCGACATCCTGATCGGCACCGTGGCCGCCACGATCGCGGGCGCCGTCTCGATGCTGGGATCGATGGCGCGCTGGGGCGCGATCTTCGGCGGCTACGGGCGCGACAACGACAGCGGCGGCGGCAACATCCTGGTGGTGCTGGTCGTCTCGATGCTCGCGGGCCTGGCCGCCATGCTGGTGCAGACGGCGATCTCGCGCTCGCGCGAGTTCGAGGCCGATGCGGGCTCGGCGCGCCTGCTCGGCGATCCGCAGCCCATGATCGCGGCGCTGCGCAAGCTCGAGGCGGGCGCCGAGCAGATCCCCATGCAGGCCAACCCCGCGACCGCCCACATGATGATCATCAGCCCGCTGCGCGGTCGCAATCGCGGAGTCATGGCCAAGTTCTTCAGCACGCACCCCTCGACCGACGACCGCATCGCGCGCCTGCAGAGCCTGGTGGGCCAGCTCCATCGCTGAGCCACCCGATCGCCGCGCGCGGCGGCGCTCCACCCCCGCCACGGAGCGCGACCTGGCGTTTCGCGTGCTCATGCGAGTGGAGCTCGACCGCGCCTATGCGGACCGCGCACTCGACGCGGCGCTGGAGCGGTCGCGGCTGGGGCGGGGGGGGGGGGGGCGGGGGGCGGGGGGCGTCGACTTCGGGCAGGCTTCGCCAGCGCGGCGGCGGGAGCGCGCGCTCGCGACTGAGATCGCCTACGGCACGCTGCGCCTGCGCGCCCGCATCGACGCGGCACTGGCGCAGATGCTCGACCGCGAGCTGGGCCAGCTCGAGCCGCGGCTGCGCACGCTCCTGCGCATGGGTACCTACCAGATCCTGTTCCTGGGCGGCGTCAGCGACTGGGCCGCCGTCTCCGAGTCGGTGGATCTGGCGCGGCGCGTGGGGCTCGATCGCGCCTCGGGCCTGGTCAACGCGGTGCTGCGCCAGATGGTGCAGCAGTCCGAGAGCCTGCAGTTCCCCGACCTGGAGGACGATCCGCTCGCCTGGCTCGTGCAGTGGGGGTCGCTGCCCGAGTGGCTGGCGGAGCGCCTACTGGTCGAGCTCGGGGTCGAGGAGGCCGCCGCCCTGGCCGAGGCGCTGGCGGCGCCCGCGCCGCGCAGCATCCGCGTGGTGCACGGCCAGGCCCTCAAGCCCCTGCTCCGTCGGCTGGGTGGCCGCCCCTGCCGCTTTGCCCCGCACGGCCTGACCGAGCTCGAGCACAACCCCGTCTCGGATCCGGGCTTTCGCCGGGGCGAGTTCACGGTGCAGGACGAGGCGTCGCAGCTGGTGGCGCTGCTGCTCGGCGCCACGCGCGGCGCCACCGTGGTGGACTGCTGCGCGGCACCGGGCGGCAAGGCGCTGCAGCTGGCCGAGATCGTGGGCGCCAAGGGCGAGGTCATCGCGCTCGACGCGCACGGTCCGCGCCTGCCGCTGATCGGTGCGGCCGCCCGCAGGCTGGGAATCCACAACCTGCGGCTGCTCGAGCGCGACGCCTCGCGCAGCTTCGACCTGCGCGGGCAGCAGCGCTTTGACGGCGTGCTCGTCGATGCGCCCTGCTCGGGCCTGGGCGTGCTGCGCCGCAACCCCGACGCTCGCTGGCGCCTGCAGCCGCACGACATTCCGCGCGCCGCCGAGCTGGCCCGGCGCCTGCTGGCGACCGCCGCGCGCTACGTGCGGCCGGGAGGGGCGCTCGTCTACAGCGTGTGTACCTTCTCGCGCGAGGAGACCGACGACGTGATCCGCGACTTCCTGGCGGGGCATTCCGACTACACACTCGCCGACCCCCGCCCCTGGCTCCCCGAGCCCGCGCACGCCCTGGTCGAGGCGCCGCGATGGGAGGGGGCGGGGCCCGTGGGCGAGGGCGATGTGCCGGGCGCGGGCGCAGACGATGCCGCCGGCGCGGGCGAAGCGGCGGCCTCGAGGCGGGGCGCTCCCCCCGGATCGGGCGGCGTGCTGCGCACCTGGCCCCACCGCCACGGCTGCGACGGCTTCTTTTCGGTGCGCCTCGAGCGCGCCGCCGGACCCCCCGCGCGGGGCCGGCGATGAGCCGCTTCAAGATCGCGCCCTCGATCTTGTCGGCCGACTTTGGTCACTTGGCCGACGAGGTCCGCGCGGCCGAGGCCGCCGGCGCCGACTGGATTCACGTCGACGTGATGGACGGCCACTTCGTGCCCAACCTCACGGTCGGCCCGGACGTCGTCGCGGCGATCGGCAAGGCCACCAGCCTTCCACTCGACGTCCACCTGATGATCGAGCACCCCGAGCGGATGATCGAGCGCTTCGTCCAGGCGGGCGCGGGCACCGTCGGAGTGCAGGTCGAGGCCTGTCGCCACCTGCACCGCGTGGTGCAGCAGATCCACGCCGCGGGCGCGCGCGCCTGCGTCGTGCTCAACCCCGCTACCCCGGCCGGCGCGCTCGACGCGATCCTGGGCCAGGTCGAGCAGGTGCTGGTGATGACCGTCAACCCGGGCTTTGGCGGCCAGGCCTTCCTGCCCGAGACCCTGCCCAAGCTGCAGTCCATCCGCCGGCGCATCGCTCGCGAGCGCCTCGAGATCGACCTGGTCGTCGACGGCGGCATCGGCCCCGACACCATCGAGGCCGCCGCGCTGCACGGCGCCAACGTGTTCGTCATGGGCTCCGCCTTCTTCGGCGCCGAGGATCGAGAGCGCCGGGTGCGCGACCTGCGCGCCCAGCTCGCGCCCTACGAGGAAGCTCCCGGGGAGTAGCGGGCAGTGGAGCGCGAGGCGTGGAGCGCGGCAGAGCCGCCGGATCCCGCCGGCTCGCGAGCAGGCGGCCCGGCGGTCGGCGGCTCCCGGCCCACCAGCTCGGGGTCCTCCGCGGAGCAGTCGGAGAGGCCGCAGTCCGACGGCCAGCCCCAGCCGAGCGGGAGGCTGCGGAGCGGGCGCCCGTCCCGCTCGCGCCGGTCCATCGGGGTCGCGGTCGCCATCGTCGTGGCCATGAGCGGAGTCCTCTTCTGCGAGCTCGGCTCTGCGCCCGTCGTGCATCGCCGCGAGTGGCGCGACCTCGAGCCTGCCCAGAACATGCTCCAGAGCGGTGACTGGGTGGTGCCGCGCTACGAGGGTCACGTGCGGCTCTCCAAGCCGCCCCTCTACTACTGGATGGTCGCGGCGCTCTCGTGGCCGAGCGGCAGCGTCACGCCCTGGACCCTGCGCATCCCCTCCGCGGCCGCCGCTATCGCCCTCGCAGCCCTGGTCGCGATCTGGGGCCACGCCATCGGAGGCGGCCGCTTCGCCGCCACGGCCGCCGGCGCCTTCTCGCTGATGACCTGGATCTACAAGCAGGGCCGGCGCGGCGACGCCGAGACCCTGTACGCGTTCTTCGCGGTGCTCACCCTCTTCCTGATCGACACGGCCGTGCGCCGCAGCCGCGCGCGGGCCGCGCCCTGGATCGGAGTCAGCGCCGGCCTCGCCTTCCTGGGCAAGGCCACCGCGGCGCTGCCCACCCTGCTCGCCCCCAGCCTGGTCTGGCTCGCCACCGAGCACCGCCTGCGCGACCTGGCGCGAGCCGCGGTCTGGCGAGGCGTCGCGGTCGCCGCCGCGATCGGCCTCTTCTGGTACGCGCTGCTGCTGTGGCGAGTCCCCGGCGCCCTCGACCACTTCTACACCGAGATCGTCATCCCCCTGGGCCTGAGCGGACCCACCGGCGGCCCCAACCACGTCAAGCCCTTCTACTCCTACGTCTACCTGCTCGGCGTCTTCGCCCTGCCCGCCACCCTGGCCCTGCCGCTGGTCGCCTGGCGAGCCTGGACCAGCCGCCTGTGGCGCAACGTCCCCGCGATGCGCCTGCCCGGCCTGGGCCTCCTCGCCGTCTTCGTCGTGCTCTCGCTCGTCGCCGAGAAGCAGCGCCACTACATCGTCCCCATGCTGCCGCTGCTCGCGCTGGTCATCGCCGACGCGGTGCTTGCGTTTGCGCGCGAGGAGCGCGAGCGCCTGCGACGCTGGCTTCCCGCGGGAGGGGTCACCCTCGCCGGGCTCTGCGGGCTCGGCACCGTGTTCGCGGTCGCATGGTTCTCGGTCGTGCTCGGGGCTGCGCCGTTCCTTGGCGCCGTCCCCGTCGGGATCGCTTTGGTGCTGCTCGCTGGGGCTGCGCTGGGAGCCGGCCTGCGGCGCCGCGCCGCCGCGCTGGCCGGGGTGCTCGTCACGCTCAACCTGGCGCTCTCCGCCGTCGCCTACGACAGCCTCGACGTCTGGCGCTGGTGGTTCCTGAGCGGTCACATCCAGGAGCGGCCGGGGTTCGATGCACAGCGCTGGGACCGGGTGTTTCGCGACCACCCCCATGCGGCGTGGGCGCTCTCGGCCGGGGACTACCTGGCGAGCCGCAACCCTGCGGGCGGCCGCGCCCCGAGCGACCCTGTACTACCCTCTGCCCCGCCCCGATCTACGGGCCCTTAGCTCAGTGGTTAGAGCGGCCGGCTCATAACCGGTTGGTCCCTGGTTCGAGTCCAGGAGGGCCCACCTCTATTCTTGCTCCCAACCGCAGAAATTTGTCTTAAATATTTGATCTTACTGGATTTTTTGTCATTCGATGCATCCCAAAGTGAAGATCGGGAACCCCTCGGCCCTGATTCCGAGGATCCACCTCATCCATTTATAGTGATATTTCGTAGTTTTTGGATATCTTGTAAGACCGCAAATCTCGCTATATACTCGTCGCCATGGATCCGGTCACCAACCCGTTCTCCCCTGGGGCAGGAACTCCCCCGCCCGAACTAGCCGGCCGGGACGAGGTGCGTGAGGCGGTGCGGGTCGCTCGCGAGAGGGTTCGGCGCGGGCGCCCCACGAAAAGCGTCCTGATGGTCGGTCTCCGGGGAGTCGGCAAGACGGTCCTGCTGGATCGTATGCGGGAGGATGCCGAGGCCGCCGGCATCCAGACGATCCGGCTCGAAGCTCCGGAATCCCGCTCGCTGCCAGCGCTCCTCGCTCCGGAGCTACGACAGGCGCTCTTGAGGCTATCCCGAAATGAACGTGCCAAGGCGCTGGCGGAGCGAGGATTGCGTGCGCTGGCTGGCTTTGCTGGGGCACTCAAGGTCAAGTATCAGGACATCGAGGTCGGTCTCGACTTCGAGCCCGAGCCGGGGCTCGCGGACAATGGGGATCTCGAACATGACCTCCAGGCACTGATCGAGGCGGTTGGGGAAGCCGCCAAATCGGCCGACACGGCGTTGGCGATCTTCATCGACGAACTCCAGTACGTCGAGGAGGATCAGCTCGCGGCCCTCATAACGGCGCTGCACCGGGCCGCGCAGCGGCGCTTACCGGTCGTACTGGTCGGCGCGGGCCTCCCGCAGCTTCGCGGTCGTATGGGCAGTGCGAAATCCTACGCCGAGCGGCTGTTCGACTTCCCGGAGATCGGGCCTCTCGATGAAGATGCGGCGCGCACGGCGCTCGCCAAACCGGCCGAGGCTGAAGGAGTCACATTCGCAACCGACGCCTTGAACGCAATCCTGGAGAAGACCCATGCTTACCCGTATTTCCTCCAGGAGTGGGGTAAACACGCCTGGGAAGCGGCAACACAATCTCCCATCACGCTTGCAGACGTGGAACAGGCGTCCACGACGGCGGTGGCAGCGCTGGACGAGGGCTTCTTCCGCGTTCGCTTCGACCGCCTCACGCCGGCAGAGAAACGGTACCTACGCGCGATGGCGGAGCTCGGCCCGGGCCCACACCGGTCGGGGGACATCGCTGCGAAACTCGGACGCCGAGTAACCTCGCTCGGGCCCACTCGGAGCCAGCTGATCGTCAAAGGGATGGTCTGGAGCCCGAGCCATGGCGACACAGCCTTCACCGTACCGCTCTTCGACGAGTTCATGTGCCGCATCATGCCGGGCGACGATTGGCAAGAGTAGGCTCGGCCGTTCCAGCGGCTGTCAATGCGCCCTTGCCGATTTCTGACCAAAGAAGGAGCAAGGTAATGGCTTGTGCCTACTGCGGTGCGAAGGGTGCGATGACGCGAGAGCACGCCTTCAGCGATTGGATAGGCCGTGAATTCAGCGATATTGGGCCCATGGAGAGCACAGTCCAAGGCGCCCCTGAGAGACGCTTCCAGAGCCTGATCAAGACGAAGGATGTCTGTCGGGCGTGCAATAACGAGCGGCTCTCAGTCTTCGAGGAGTCCGTAGGTCACCTCATGGATCGACACGCGGTCGAAGAAGGAGAAGTGCCCACCGGGCGCTGCCAGGCGCTCCAGCTCGCGCACGAAGTTCGGTGAGAGCGACCCGGCCGCCATCTCGCGGCGCCGCAGCTCGATCCAGCGTGCGAGCCAGGTCGGTACCAGGTTGGTCGGCGCACTGGCGGGCTGGTAGCGCGCCAGCACCTCGTCCAGCGACACGCCCTCGGCGACCTGGTCGCGGATCTTGTCGAGCAGCCGCTGCGCCGTGGCCTCGTCCGTCATCCGGACCCCGTGGTTCGTCCACACGCTCCCGGCCGGCCGGAAGTCCAGGTAGAACTCCCGCACACCCTTCGTCCCGCGCCTGCGGCTCCGGATGCGCCCGAGCTTCGCCAC